>DATJIA010000343.1:0-4588 GCA_035493675.1 Kofleriaceae bacterium
CGCGCCGCACGCGACCGCCTTGCCCGGCTTGCCTTTCTTGTCGTCGTGCAGCACGAGCGTGTGTCCGACCACGGAGTGCTCGCCGTCGAGCATGAGATCGCCGTCGGATTGATCGACCGAGCCCGAGGCACCCTTCGCGACGTCGAGATCGACCGCGCCGGCGCTCCACGCCGCGCCGGCCTTGGTCGCGTTCGGTCCGCAGCTCGCCGCCTCGTGGATCACGAGGTGGTACTTGCCCGCCTTCAGGCCGTCGATCGGCGTGTCCGTCACGATCTGCACGCTCTCACCCTCGGTCTGGGAGAACGCGATCGTCGCGGCCTTCATCTTCGATCCCTTGACCGGCGCGAGCTCGGCCTTCGCATGCCACACCTTCGGCGGCGGCGGGGCCGGTGGTTTGGGGTCGGGCTTCTCGTCTTCGACGGGCTCGACCTCCTTGTCCATCGGTGGCGGTGGTGTCGGTGCGGCCGGCTTGGCTTTGCCGCCGCACGCGACGAGGAACGACACGAGCACGAGATATCGGACCATCTGCTCCTCCCCTAGTAGTTCGGAACGATCAACACGGAACATCGCGCGTGGCGGATCACTCGCTCCGCTACGCTGCCCAACACGACCTTCGATCCGGCGCCGTGGCCGGCGAGCCCGACGATCACGATCTCGGCGTCGGCGTCCTCCGCCGCCTCGACGATCGCGCGCGAGGCTTCGCCGTCGAGGACGATCGCCTCGGCCGCGAGCTCGCAGCGCGCGATCGCGTGCAACAGCCGGTTTGCGGCCCGGCTGCGTTTCGGATCGTCGGCCGAGATCCCTGCGGTCACGTGCGCGAGGATCGGCGACGCGCCGACGCGGATCGAGGACTCCGCCGACAAGGTCGCGACGACGCGGCTCGACGCGTCGGAGAAGTCGATCGCAGCGAGCAGGATGCCGGTCGGCAAGCCGTGGCGCGCGATCAGGACCGCGCAGCCGCGACGCTGCGCGACGGCCTCCGTGATCAGCGGGAGGCGGGTCGCGGGGCGCAGGCCGTCGTGACCGATCACGACCATCGTCGCGTGTCGCGCCTGCGCGGTCGCCGCGATCGCGGTCGCCGGATCGCCCTCGGCGATCGCGATCTCGACCTCACCGGCGGCGGAACCGATCCATCGTTCGAGCTCTGCGCGGGCATCTCCGCGCGAGATCTGCTCGGCCACGACGCGCATCGCGATGATCGAACCGCCCGTACGCCGCGCGCGCGTGACCGCCTCGCGCCACGCGAGCGTGCCGGCGGAGGTTCCATCGATCCACGCGAGCAAGACCGGGTGCGACGGTTCGGTCGGCGCGCGCCGCTCTATCTCGCGAGCGCGCTCGCCAGCGCCAAGCTGGCTCCGAGCGCGACCAGCTCGAACATCGCGTCCACGATCGCGACGGATATTATGTGCAGGTGCCGCTTCATCGAGAAGGCGGCGAGAGAACGTCCGGCGGTCGGAGGCCGTCACTAGGAGAGGATTTCGTGCGGTGTAGGCAAACACCACGAGCGGGCCGCCTCAGCGATCTGCGAGCTGGAGCTCACAGCGTCGGTTGAGGCGCCAACTCGATTCCTCCGACCCGTCGGCCGCCGGACGTTCCTCGCCATAACTGATCGTGTTGATGCGTTCGCCCGCGACGCCGAGCCGCATCAGGAGCTCCTTCGCGGAATTCGCGCGGCGCTCGCCGAGCGCGAGGTTGTATTCGGTGGTGCCGCGCTCGTCGGTGTGACCGGCGATCTCCACGGTCGCGGTCGCGCGCGCGCCCATGTAGTCGCGATCGCTCGAGCCGGTCGACACCGCTTGGGTCGGGACCACCGGGAGCACTAAGCCACGCACGACCAACCGCGAGTGCAATCGATGTGCCCCCGCAGGTCCGCGCGCACGCGCATACGAGTGCCGCACCCTGCAACGACGTGTCGCACTTTGCAACAGTCGCCCCGCGCGCGCGATGACCTCGCTACGATCGCCGCATGCGGCTGACGTGGAAGTTCACGCTCGCGCTCGTCGTCGGCATCCTCGCGATCCTCGGAGTGAACGCGTACTTTCGCGTCGCGCGCAACACCGCGATGTATCGGGGCGACGTCACGCGAGACGATCGCGTCATCGGTCGGACGGTCGCCGGCGCGGTGGAGCGGACGTGGCCGCGCTCCGGCCCCGAGCAGGCGCTCGATCTCGTGGCGAACGCGAACGAGCGGGAGAGCAATATCGGCATCCGCTGGGTGTGGCTCGACGCGCCGGCGAACACCGACGAGGCCGCGATCGCCTCGGCCGACGCGCTGGCCCCGGTGATGCAAGGCAAGGTCGTCACGTTGTTCATGACGCCTCCTGGTGAGAGCGACGAGTTCGCGGTGACGTACGCGCCCGTCAACATCGCCGGCATGCACCGCGGCGCGGTCGAGCTGCGCGAGTCGTTGGGCGAGGAGAAGCAGTACGTCAGCCGAACGATCCGAGACATCGTGATCGTCACGCTCGTCATGGTCGCCGTGTGCGGCCTCCTCGCGGTCGGGCTCGGCGCGGTCTTCGTCGGCCGCCCGATCGGTGCGTTGGTCGCGCAGGCGCGCCGCGTCGGACAGGGCGATCTCGATCAACGCCTCGGCGTGCGCCAGCGTGACGAGATCGGCGAGCTCGCGCGCGAGATGGACGCGATGTGCGATCGCCTCGCCGAAGCGCGCACGCGCGTCGATGCCGAGACGCGCGCGCGAGAAGATGCGATGGAGCAGCTCCGCCACGCGGAGCGCCTGCTGACCGTCGGCAAGCTCGCGGCCGGCATCGCCCACGAGCTCGGCACGCCGCTCGCGGTCGTCACGGGCTATGCGCAGATGATCCGCGAAGAGCAGCCCACCGGATCGACGAGCCACCAGCACGCGAAGCTCATCGGCGAGCAAGCGCAGCGCATGACGAACATCATCGCGAGCCTGCTCGACTTCGCGCGGCCGCGGACGCCATCGCGCGAGGCGCAGGACGTGCGGCCTGTCGTCGAAGGCGCGCTGACGATGCTCGAGCCGGTCGCGCGCAAGCGCAACGTCACGTTCGACGTCGCGCCGCAGGTCGAGCCCGCGATCGCGAGCTTCGACGCGGGTCTGATCCAGCAGGCGCTGACCAACCTGGTCGTCAACGCGATCCAGGCGATGCCCGACGGCGGCCGCATCACCGTCGAGGTCGATGCGACCCGCGAGCGCGCGCCCGCGGACGTCGTCACCGACGCCGACGACTGGATCCGCGTGTGCGTGACGGATCGCGGCGTCGGCATGACGCCCGAGGTGCAAGCGCGCATCTTCGAGCCGTTCTTCACGACCAAGGACGTCGGCGAAGGCACCGGGCTCGGCCTGTCGGTCACCTACGGCATCGTGCGCGAGCACGGCGGCTGGGTCGCGGTCGACAGCGAGGTCGGCCGCGGTACGCGCTTCGACCTCTTCCTGCCTGCGGAGAAGTCCTCGTGACCGCGCGCGTGCTCGTCGTCGACGACGACCCGGTGATGTGCAACATGGTCGTCACCGGGCTCGCGAAGCGCGGCTTCCAGGCCGAGGCGGTGACCGCGGGCGCCGAGGCGTTCGAGCGTCTCCGCGCCGAGGACTACGACGTCGTCGTCACCGATCTCAACATGCGCGGCATGAACGGCAACGAGCTGTGCGCGCGCATCGTCGCCGATCGTCCGGACGTGCCGGTGATCGTGATCACCGCGTTCGGGCGCATGGAGAGTGCGATCGACGCGCTGCGCGCGGGCGCGCACGACTTCCTGCCGAAGCCGTTCGCGATCGATCACCTCGTGATGTCGATCGAGCGCGCGGTGAAGCACCGGCGCCTGCGCGAGGAGGTCGTGCGTCTGCGTCGCGCGGCCGCCGCCTCGGAGCACTACGGCGAGCTGCTCGGCGACAGCGTACCGATGCGCGATGTGCGCGCGCTGATCGATCGCGTCCGCGACTCGGAGGCGCCGGTCTTGATCACGGGCGCGAGCGGCACCGGCAAGGAGCTCGTCGCGCGTGCGCTGCACGAGCGCGGCCCGCGCAGCGCGGGCCCGTTCGTCGCGGTCAACTGCGCGGCGCTCCCCGAGGCGTTGCTCGAGAGCGAGCTGTTCGGCCACGTGAAGGGGGCGTTCACCGACGCGCGTGCGACCCGCGCCGGCCTGTTCGTGCAGGCGTCGGGCGGCACGCTCTTTCTCGACGAGATCGCCGAGATGCCGCTCGGGTTGCAGCCGAAGCTCCTGCGTGCGCTGCAAGAGAGACGCGTGCGCCCGCTGGGCGGCGACAGCGAGATCGCGTTCGACGCGCGGCTGGTCGTCGCGACCAATCGCGATCTCGAGAACGAGGTGACGGAGAAGCGGTTCCGCGAGGATCTGTTCTATCGGGTCAACGTCATCCACATCACGCTGCCCCCGTTGCGCATGCGCGGCAGCGACATCCTGTTGCTCGCGCAGCACTTCGTGACCGCGGCTGCGACGGCGTCGGGCCGCGACGTGCGCGGCATCTCGCCGGCCGCGGCGCAGAGCTTGCTGTCGTATCCGTGGCCCGGCAACGTCCGCGAGCTCCAGAACTACATCCAGCGCGCGGTCGCGCTCGCGCAGTACGCCGATCTCTCCGTCGAGGATCTCCCCG
>DATJIA010000344.1:0-23367 GCA_035493675.1 Kofleriaceae bacterium
GAAGGTGCCGAAGACGCGCGACGCGATGCGCGCCGCCGGGATCGCCGACGACGCGCTCGAGACGATCTTCTGGCGCAACCCGATCGCGTTCTTCGCGCAGAGCGGGCGGATGGATCCGGCCGAGCTCGAGACGCCGCTCGACGTCGATCAGCGCGCGCTGCACGAGGGCAACTCGGTCCTGCGCGGGCAGGTGCCCCGAGTCGATCCATGAGACGGACGCTGGTCCTGAACGTCGTCGGGCTGACGCCATCGCTCGTCGGCGAGCACACGCCCGAGCTGCGCGCGCTCGCCGCGCGCGGCGCGCAGCGGCCGCTGACGACGATCCTGCCGGCGGTGACGTGCAGCGTGCAGTCGACGTTCGTCACCGGCCTGGCGCCGCGCGATCACGGCGTCGTCGGGAACGGCTGGTACTTCCGCGAGACCGACGAGATCGCGTTCTGGAAGCAGTCGAACCACCTCGTCACCGGCGACAAGATCTGGGACGAGGGGCGGCGCCGCGACGCCTCGTTCACGTGCGCGAAGCTCTTCTGGTGGTTCAACATGTACGCGTCGGTCGACTTCGCGGTGACGCCGCGGCCGATGTATCCCGCCGACGGTCGCAAGCTGCCCGACCTCCACACGCACCCGGCGTCGCTGCGCGACGAGCTGCAGGGCGCGTACGGCCAGTTCCCGCTGTTCGACTTCTGGGGCCCGCGCGCGGGCATCGTGTCGTCGAGGTGGATCGGCGCGGCGGCCGCGCACGTGTGGCGCGAGCAGAAGCCGACGCTGTCGCTCGTCTATCTGCCGCACCTCGACTACGACCTGCAGCGCCAAGGGCCGAATGGCGCGGGCATCCCCGCCGCGCTGCGCGCGATCGACGCGGTGTGCGGCGATCTGATCGCGCAGGCCGAGCAGGACGGCGCGCGCGTGATCGTGCTGTCGGAGTACGGCATCACCGAGGTGAGCGGCGCCGTGCACGTGAACCGCGCGCTGCGCGACGCCGGGCTGGTCGCGATCCGCGAGGAGATGGGACGCGAGTATCTCGACGCGGGCGCGTCGGAGGCGTTCGCGGTCGCCGATCATCAGGTCGCGCACGTGTACGTGAAGCGTGCCGAGCGGATCGCCGAGGTCCGCGCGTTGTGCGCTGCGCTCGACGGCGTCGAGCAGGTGATCGACAAGCGCGACGCCGGCCTCGATCATCCGCGCAGCGGCGAGCTCGTGCTGGTCTCGCGCGCCGACCGCTGGTTCACGTACTACTACTGGCCCGCGGGCGACGACGATCGCGCGCCCGACTACGCGCGCACGGTCGAGATCCATCGCAAGCCCGGCTACGACCCGGTCGAGCTGTTCGTCGATCCGTCGCTGCGCGCGCCGAAGCTCGCGATCGGCTGGAAGCTCGCGAAGCGCAAGCTCGGCTTCCGCGCGCTGCTCGACGTCATCCCGCTCGACGCCTCGCTCGTCCGCGGGTCGCACGGCCGCCTGACCGATCGCCCCGACGACGGCCCGCTCTTCATGTCCTCGGACCCAGATCTCGTCCCCACCGGCGCGGTCGACGCGACCGCCGTGAAGTCACTGATCCTCGATCACGTCTTCGCGTGATCAGGTCCCGGGGACGAAGCGCTGCAGGAACGTCGTCAGCGCGAAGCAGACCAGCGCGACCGAGGCGGCGCCGGCCTGCTCGTGGTTCGCGATCCAGACGCCGTCGAGGAGCGAGATGCCGGCGATCAGCGACGTCACCGCGTCGCGGATCTTCTTCGCGCGCAGCGCGGCGAGCGCGCGCACGATCCAGAAGACCAGCGCGATCCAGATCCAGAGCGCGGTGTCGTTCGCGGGCCACGCGACCGCGAGCGCGAGCGCGAGGAACGCGAGCGGCCACAGGTTGCCGAGCTCGGTGAGGTTCTCTTGCTTCGCGATGTACGTGAGCCCGATGAGATATGCGATCAGCGCGCCGGCGCCGATCAACACGGCGCCGTCCAAGGACCCGCTGACCGAGAGCGCGGCGGTCGTGTACACGCCGGCGCGGCACACGCCCATCACGACGGGCGACAGCGGGTTGCCCTTGTGGTGCATGTCGTAGAAGACGATCACCGCGGCGAGCGCGAGCGCGGAGACGATCGCGATGCCGCCGCCGCCGTGCGCGATCGCGAGCGCGGCGACCAGGCCGGTGCCGGCGGCGAGCAGCGCGAAGCCCCACGCGAAGACGCTCGCCGCGTCGATCGCGCCCGACGGGATCGGTCGCTCGGGACGCTCGCGGCGATCGATCTCGCGATCGAACGCGTCGTTCAAGAACATGCCGCCTTCGTAGAAGAGCGACAGCGCGAGGCACAGCGCGATCACGTGCCACGTCCCGGCGGCGACGCCGGTGAGCGCGACCGCGGCGAGCACGTTCGACGTCACCGTCGGGAGATTCGAGACCCGGCCGAGCCGGAGCGCGATCGGAAGCTTCATCGCAGTCGCTCCAGCACCCACTCTAGCTCGCGGGCGATCGCGTCTTCGACCGGCTCGCCGCGGAATTCGGCGGGCAGGACGTCCCAGGTGTAGGTCTCGACCTCGAGGTGCGGCGTGAACGCGTCGGCGCGCTGGATCGCGAGGAGCTCGGCGAGCCACGCCTGCGTGCCGGTGAACGGGCCGAGCGCGTCGCGGAAGATCGGGACGTGGAAGTGGACACGCCATTCGTCGGCGGGCGCGGCGCGATCGGCGAGCGCGTCGGGGAGATCGTCGTAGCGTCTGCCTTCGCGTGTGACGACCTGGTGCAAATACACGCCTTCGGCGAACGGCGCGAGCGCCTCTCGCGCCGCGTCGTCGACGGGCGCGATCCGGAGCCCGCACGACAGCTGCGCCTTCGCGATCGCGATGCCCTTGCCGCGCAGCGCGTCGACGGCGGCGCGCGCGTCCTCGAATTCGACGGCGGCGTGACACGCGTCGAGGCACACGCCGACGTGCTCGCGCGAGACGTGCGCGAGCGGACCTTCGAACAGCGCGACCGCCTGCGCGATCGTCTCGACCACGCAGCGCGGCTCGGGCTCGAGCGCGAGCACGACGCGGCGGCCGGTGCGCGCCTCGAGCTGCTCGAGGTGGCGCGCGGCGTGCGCGATGCGACCCGCGGCTTGCTCGCGCCAGTCGTCGCAGGCGCGCGCGTGGAAGCAGACCGGCACCGTGCTCACGCTGCCGGTCACGCCCGCGGGCAGCAAGGTCGCGAGCAGATCCGCGCACAGCTCGGTGTACGCGACGCGATCGTCCTCGAGCCAGTCGGGTCGATAGACGTCTTCCTTCACGCGCGTGCCGTGGAACGCGCCGTACGGGAACGCGTTGATCGTGAAGACGTACAAGCCTTCGCGATCGAGCCAGCGGCGCAGCGCGCTCATCTCGCGCGGCGACGACAGCTCGCGCGCGGCGCGCGCCGACAAGCGCAGGCCGACGCCGAAATGATCCTTCGCCGCGACGCGCGCCTTCACGCGCACGACGTAGCGCTCGAGGTTCGCGCGCACCTCGTCCCAGCTCTCGCCCGCGTGGATGTTCGTGCAGTACGTGAGGTGTGCGCCGCCGACCTTCATGATCGGAGCCTCGCGATCGCGCGCGCGACCAGGGCCTCGTCGATCGATCGCACCTCGACGCCGCGGCCGATCGCCGCGAGCATCGTCACGCACAGGTCGCCGCCGAGGTGCTCGCGGAACTCGTCGATCCCGTCGAGGAGGTCGGGTTCGAGCAACGCGTCGTGCCACACCGGCAGGCCGAGCCGCGCGATCAACGCGACGATCCGGTCGCCGTCGCGCGCGTCGAGCAGGCCGGCCTCGATCGAGTAGCGCGTGTCGAGCGCCATGCCGATCGCGACCGCCTCGCCGTGGCGCAGCGCGTGCGCGGTCGCGATCTCGAGGTGATGCGCGGCCCAGTGCCCGAAATCGAGCGGGCGCGCGCTGCCGAGCTCGAACGGATCGCCGCCCTCGGCGATGTGCGCGAGGTGCAGCTCCGCGCAGCGGCGCACCATCCGCTCGACCGCGTCGAGCTCGAACGCGGCGAGCGCCGCCGCCGCGCCCTCGAGCCACGCGAAGAAGTCGGCGTCGCGGATCAGCGCGACCTTCACGGCCTCGGCCATGCCCGCGATCCGATCGCGCGGCGCGAGCGTCGCGAGGAAGCGGCTGTCGTTGATCACCGCCCACGGCGGCGCGAACGCGCCCGCGAAGTTCTTGGCGCCGAGCCAGTTGACGCCGTTCTTCACGCCGATGCCCGCGTCGTTCTGCGCGAGCACCGTCGTCGGCAGGCGCACGACGCGCACGCCGCGATGACAGGTCGCCGCCGCGAAGCCCGCCATGTCGAGCACCGCGCCGCCGCCGATCGCGACGACGAACGAGTGTCGATCGATCCCGAGCTCGCGCAACCGGCGCCACAGCGCGATCACGCCGTCCATGCCGTCCTTCGCGGCCTCGCCGCCGGGTACGATCTCGATCGCCGCGAGCTCCAAGCGATCCGCGTGACGCGCGGCGTACGCCTCGACGTCGCGCGCGCACGCCGCGACGCCGTCGTCGATCACGACGAAGATCCGGTGCCGCCGCGCCGGCTCGCGCCGCGCGATGGTCTCGACGAGGACCGGGTTCTCCGGCGCGAGCACGCCGCGCGTGAACACGACCGGATACTCGAACGGCACCGAGATGCGCTGGACGATCGTGTCGCTCAACTCCGACCGATCATACGATCAGGAGCCGAGGACGCGAACGTCGATCTCGTTGTCGCCCAGGATCTCGGCGTACCGATCGGCGAGCTTCTTCACGTCGTCGATCGTGGGCAGCTCGACGATGCAGTAGCCGCCGACCAGCTCGCGCGCCTCGGTGAAGGGGCCGTCGGTCCAGGTCCGCTTGCCGTCGACGCCCGCCTTCGACCGTGCGCCCTTCTTCGAGGGGGCGAGCGTGACCGGCGCGATCGGATGATCCTCCGCGAGCGCGCGCATGACCTTCTCCTGCACGACCGGCGCCTCGCCGCGCTCCGAGGTCGCGTCGCCTTTGACCAGCACGAGGAAGCGCGGGCTGATCCCTTCCGGCTCGGGCGCGACGCCGAGGTCCCACGGCTCGACCACCTTGCCGACCTCGACCTCGACCTCGCCGGCGGTCGCCGCCGCGCGCGCGACGATCGCCGCCGCGTCGTCGAGCGAGTCGGCCTCGATCATCGCGAACGACTGCAACAGCTCGTTCGATCCCCGGTACGGGCCCTTGGTGATCTTCGCCGTCCCGCCGCGCGCCTCGATCCGCGCGCGCATCGCGCTGCGATGGAGGCCCGCGCCGTCGAGCATCACGCCGTCGGCGATCAGCTTCTGCACGAACCCACCCATCTGCTCGATGACCCGCGGCGGCGGCGGCGCGCCGGCCTCGTGCGCGGCGTCGACCTTGTGCATGACCATGAAGCGCATGCGCTTCGTGTATCACTTCGCGGGCGCGAGCGTGCCGAACAGGCCGTCTTCTTCGTCGTTGGGACCGGCGGTGAAGTAGACCTCGCCTTCGTCTTCATCTGTGAGGAGCGCCCACAGGCCATCGATCACGAGCGGCTTGCCCGACGCGTCGCGGACCGCGCCCAGCCACGTGCCGGAGTGCGGCTCGTAGACGTTGATCCAGCCGTCGCCGAAATTCCCGACGAGCAGCTTGTTCGACATCTTGCCCCAGCCCTTCGGCGCGATCGCCATGCCCCACGGTGAGTTCAGGTGCCCGCCCGAGATCAGGCGGCGCGCGAGCGAGCCGTCGGTGTTGTACACGTCGACGTAGCCGTTTCCCGGCCCCGACACGTCGTCGCCGTCGGGCCCGACCTTCGCGTACGAGACGTAGACCTCGCCGCCGAGGTACGCGATCCCGAACGGCGCGAAGTCGGCGGGGATCTTCTCGTCGCGGAAGGCGACCTGATCGATCTCGCCGTAGCCCGGACCGTACAGATCGATCTTCGCGCCGGCGAAGTCGGTGGTCGCGACCGCGTCGTGATCGCAGAACGGGAAGACGGCGAGGCCCTTGTACACGGCGCCGCTCGCGGAGTCGTCGGCGCGCAGGCTGCTCTCGGTCCCGAAGCTGTCTTGCCAGCCGCGGATCGTGCCGGCCTCGGTCGCCCAGATGAACTCGTCGCCCATGAAGTCCGGCGACTCGGTGTAGACCTCGCCGGTCGGCGCGCCCGGCACGGCTACGACCTTCCCGGTCGGCACGCCGTCCTCGTCGTCGACCTTCGCGGTGTCGGTGCCGTTCGACGCGATCCAGAACTCGTGCACATCGGGATCGACGGCGAGCCCCCACGCGTTCGCGAGATCGGTGTCGAGATCGGTCTCGACCACCCGCATCGATTTGTCGACTCCCCCTCGCGTCGAGCCGAGCTCGTGATCGATGACGTCGGGCTGCGACGCGTTGCACGCGCCTGCGAAGAACAATGCGATTGCGAGATTTCGGATCATCGTCGTCCTCCTGCGAATCGTTCGCCCTGCCGCGACTGCAAGAGGCGCGCGCGGATCGCGACGCGCGAACGAGGGCTTCGCCGGGCGCGATCGAGCGCCGACGCGCGCCGGGTCCCGCGGTCACGCGTCGCGGATGCGCGCATCACTTTCGATGCGACCGCGCGCGCGATGGCTCCTCCTAATAGAGGATGCGCGTCTTGATCGAGGTCTCGAGCGCCGCGATGCCGCGCTTGACCTCGTTCGAGACGTCTTGATCGAGATCCATCACGAGGTAGCCGATGTCCGGATCGGTCGCGAGGTGCTGGCTGCGGATGTTCGCGCCGAGATCGGAGACGAGCTTGTTGATGTCGCGCAAGACGCCGGGCACGTTGCGGTGCACGTTCAGGATCCGGTGCGCGCCCGGCGACGACGCGAGCTCGACCTGCGGGAAGTTGACCGCGCCCGTCGTCGAGCCGGCGTTGACCAGCTTCACGAGCGACGTCCCGACCTCGCGACCGATCGCCTCCTGCGCCTCTTCCGTCGAGCCGCCGATGTGCGGCGTGAGGATCACGTTGGTCAACCCGCGCAAGGCGCTCGCGAAGTCGTCGGTCTTGCCCTCGGGCTCCTCGGGATAGACGTCGACGGCGGCGCCGGCGATGCGTCCCTCGCGGAGCGCGGCGGCGAGCGCGTCGATCACGACGACCGTGCCGCGGCTCGCGTTCAAGAGGTACGAGCCCGGCTTCATGCGCGCGATCTCGGCGGCGCCGATCATCTCCTTGGTCTGCGGCGTCTCGGGGACGTGCAGCGTGACGAAGTCGGATTGCGCCATCAGGTCGCCGAGCGTCGGCACCGCGCGCACGTTGCCGACCGGCAGCTTCGACGCGATGTCGTAATAGAGGACGCGCATGCCGAACGCCTCGGCGAGCACGCCGACCTGCGTGCCGATGTGGCCGTAGCCGACGATGCCGAGGGTCTTGCCGCGCACCTCGTGACAATCGGCCGAGACCTTGCGCCACTTGCCCTGGTGCACCTCGATCAGGCGATCGCCGAGCTGGCGCGCGAGGAACACGATCTCGGCGATGATCATCTCGGCCACGCTGCGCGTGTTCGAGAACGGCGCGTTGAAGACCGGCACGCCGCGCGTGTTGGCGTCGCGCAGCGCGACCTGGTTGGTGCCGATGCAGAAGCATCCGACCGCGAGCAGGCGCCGCGCCTCGGCGAGCGCCGCCGGCGTGACGCGCGTCTTCGAGCGGATGCCGAGGACGTGCACGTCCCTGATCTTCTCGATCAGCTCTGCTTCCTTGAGCGCGCCCGCCACCGTCTCGACGTGGAAGCCCTCGCCGTGGAAGATCTCGTGCGCCGAGACGTGGATGTTTTCGAGCAAGAGGACCTTGATCTGATCCTTGGGGAACGACGTCACGGGCTCGCTCATCGCGCCCGACCGTTCCATCTTCGCCGCGGCAGCGCAAGCCTGAGCGCGCTACACTGCGCGCCGATGTGGAAGCTCTTGATCGTTGGCGCGCTGATCGCCGGCGCGACGCGCTCGGCCGCCGCCGACTGCGACGACAAGGCGAAGGCCGTCTATTCACGCGACGAGCAGCCGCTCGGCACCGCCAACCCCGCGCGCACGCAGACGTTCACGATCCGGGCGAGCGGCGCGTGGACGCGCCACACCGAGCGCGCCGTCCCGGGGTCACCGGCCAAGATCGACGACGAGCACGGCTGCCTCGCGGCGCCGCGCATGAAGCTCGTCGACGGCGCGGTCGCGAAGGCGCAGTGGAAGACGGTGAAGGCGGTGCGCAAGTGCCGGGTCGCACCGTTCTCGCACGTCGTGTATGCCGCGCCGGCGAAGAAGAAGTCGATCGCGCACGACGAGCCGTGCGGCGATCCGTTCGACGCCGGCACCGCGACGCTGATCTCGTGCGCCGAGGCGTCGATCGATCCGGCGCTCAAGGACGACGACGTCGAGCACGCGTGCGGTCTCTGAGGAACGCGAGCGCCTTCGCGGCGAACGCGGGCGCGTCGGCGCCGAAGATCGGGCCATGGCCGCCGCCCTCGACGACGTGGAGCTCGGCGTTCGGGATCGCGCGCGCCATGTCGTGCGCGATCGCGATCGGATAGAGCGGATCGCGATCGCCGGCGACGACGAGCGTCTTTGCGGTGATGCGGGAGAGATCGTCCGGCGTGAAGCTCATCTCGTCGTCGGACTCGGCCCACGCGCGCGGCTCGGGCTGCGGCGCGGCGCGCATGATCGCGCGCGCCTCGGGCCCGAAGTGCGTCGTCGCCGACACGATCACCATCGCGTCGATCCGCGACGGCGCGATCGTCGCGGCGTGCAGGAGCGTGTTGCCGCCCATGCTCATCCCGATCGCGCGCACGCGATCGAGCCCGAGCTCGTCGAGGAGCTCGATCAGATCGATCGCGCAGCGGCGATGCGCCTGCGGCAAGCGCACGCGCGCGTTCCAGCGGATCACGCGATAGGGCAGCTGCGGGAGATCGAAGACGTGCCGCCAATCGTCCGCGCCGCCACCGAAGCCGTGCAGCAGCACGAGCGGCTCGCCGTCGCCGTGATCCTCGTACGTCACGCTCGCCATCTCGCGTACGCTACCGCGATGTCCGAGACCCCCGATGCGGCAAGCTACATCAACGAGCACCTCGGCGGCTGGAATCGCACGATGGGCCTCTCCTTCGTGCGCGTCACCGCCGACGAGTGCGTCGGCGAGCTGACGGTCGCCGAGCAGCACCTGCAGCCGTACGGGATCGTGCACGGCGGCGTGCACACCGGGATCATCGAGGCCGCCTGCTCGACGGGCGCGGCGGTCGCGGCGATGGCGCGCGGGCAGACCGTGGTCGGGCTCGAGAACGCGACGTCCTTCATCCACGCGGCGCGCGGCGGGGTCTTGCGCGTGACCGCGACGCCGGTGACGCGCGGCAAGCGCACGCACGTGTGGGAAGCGAAGGTCACCGACGACAGCGGCCGCGTGCTCGCGACCGGGCGCGTGCGGCTCCTATGCCTCGACGCCGGCGCCGAGCTCGCCGGCGTCCCGAGCGGGCTCGCGAAGTAGCTCCGACACGGTCACCGGCTCGAGCCCCTGCGCGCGCAAGGCCGGGATGATCAAGCGCACCGCTTCGATCGTCGCCTCGCCGCCGTCGCGCGCGTCGTGCAGGAGGATGATCGATCCGTTGCGCGCGCGTTCGGTGACGCGCAGCGCGACCTCGCCCGCGGGCGCGCCGCGCCAGTCGAAGCTGTTCACGTCCCAGAGGACCACGCGCTTGTTGGTCTTCTCGATCGCGCGCACGTTCCCCGGCGAGCGGCCGCCGTACGGCGGGCGCGCGAGCGACGGGATCGTCCCGGTCGCCGCGGCGATCGCGCGATCGGTCTGCATCAGCTCGCGCACGACGTCGCGCGAGCGCGCGAGCGGGAGATACGGATGGCGATAGGTGTGATTGCCGAGCTCGTGGCCTTCGCGGGCGATGCGGCGCGCGAGCGCGGGGTTCGCGTCGACCGCCTTGCCGACCAGGAAGAAGGTCGCCTTCACGCCTTCGGACGCCAACGCGTCGAGCAGCATCGGCGTGCGGATCGGATCGGGGCCGTCGTCGAAGGTGAGCGCGACGCGCGCGCGATCGCGGCGACCGTGCGCGGAGGTGCGCATCAACCAATCGACCGGGCCGCGTATTCCGCCGTAGCAGAGGAGATACGCGGCGGCGGGCGCGACGGCGAGGAATGGCAGCATGCGCGGGTGATGTGCGAGCGCGATGCCACACGTGCATTCGCTTCTTTCGCGCGCGATCTGGTGGAGACTGGACACATGCGATTCGACGGCAAGGTCTTCCTCGTCACCGGCGGCGCCCGCGGGATCGGGCGCGCGATCGCGGAGCGGCTCGTCGCGGAGGGCGCGCGCGTGTGCGTCGTCGATCGCGATCGCACGCCGACCGACGAGCGCCTGCGCTCCGTGCGCGCCGACATCGCGAAGGAGCGCGAGGTCACGCGCGCGATCGCCGCGGCGCTGAAGTGGGGCGGCCGGCTCGACGGCGTCGTGAACAACGCGGGGATCGCGGATCCCGAGGTCGGCCCGACCGAGGACCTCGCGCTCGCGACCTGGCAGCGCTTCCTCGACGTGAACTTGACCGGCGCGTTCCTGATCACGAAGCACGCGATCCGCGCGCTGCGCGAGTCGCGCGGGTCGATCGTGAACCTGTCGTCGACGCGCGCGATCCAGTCCGAGCCCGACACGATCGCCTACGCCGCAACGAAAGGCGGCCTGGTCGCGCTCACGCACGCGCTCGCGATGTCGCTCGGGCCCGAGATCCGCGTGAACTGCATCTCGCCCGGATGGATCGTCACCGACCCGCACGCGAAGCTCTCGAAAAGAGATCGCGCGCAACACGCGGTCGGACGCGCCGGCCGCCCCGACGACGTCGCGTCGCTCACCGCGTGGCTGCTCTCCGACGAAGCCGGCTTCGTCACCGGCGCGAACTACGTGATCGACGGCGGCATGAGCCGCAAGATGATCTATGCGTGAGGGCCGGCCGCGGCCGGGAGCCACATGCGCAAGGTCGTGCCGCGCCCTTCTTCCGACTCGGCGACGATCGCGCCGTCGTGCTGGCGGATGGTCGAGTGCACGGTCGCGAGGCTGAGGCCCGCGCCTTCCTTGCCGCGCTTGGTGGTGAAGAACGGCTCGAACATGCGGGCGAGGGTCGCGGCGTCCATGCCCGCGCCGGTGTCGGCGATCGAGATCTCGACGAAGGCGCCTTCGCCGGGGAGGTGACGCGCGAGCGCGTCGGCGTGGCCGAACGCGCGCACCGACGCGGTGACCGTGAGCTTGCCGCCGTTCGGCATCGCGTCGCGCGCGTTGGCGACGATCGCGACGATCCCGTCGAGCAGGCCGTCCTTCGAGCCGCGCACGCGCGCGCCCGGATCGATCTGCGTGGTCACGGCGATCGACGCGCCGAGGGCGGGCCGCACGCCTGCGATCGCGCCGCGGACGAGCGAGGCGACGTCGATCACCTCGTGCGCGTCTCGCGCGCGCCCCTGCAGATCATTCAGGCGTGCGGCCAACTGGGAAGCGGAGTGGGCGGCGGCGATGACGTCGTCGAAGACCTCGCGCAAGTCATCGTCGAGCTGCACGCGCGACGCGAGCTCGTCGAGGCCGCCGTGGATCACCATCAGCGCGTCGCCGAAGCCGCGCGCGAGGCCGCCGACCAGCTGCTGCATCGCATCGAGCTTCTGGAGCTGGGCCGCGCGCGCCTCGAGCTCGTCGTGGGCGCCGAGCACGAAGATCGTGTTGTCGCCGACCTGCACGCGATCACCCATCGCGAGCGTCGTCGGTCCGCGCACCGGCGCGCCGTTGACGAACGTGCCGTTGGCGCTGGCGAGATCCTCGAGCACGTACGCGCGCTCGCGCCACGTGATCTTCGCGTGGTGCCGCGAGACGTCGGCGACGCGCACGCGCACGTCGGCGTCGGCGGCGCGCCCGATCACCGTCGAGATCGCGCCGACCGGGAAGACCCGGCCGATCTCGCCGCCGGTCACGCACACGAGGCGCGCCGCGGGCGCGAGCCGTTCACCGCGCGCGGTGCCTTGGGCGAGGATCGCCGCGGGGACCTCGTTGACGCCGGTGATGATCTGTTCGTCTTCTTCGTCGAAGTCGAACCCGTCGGCTAGCTCGAGCATACGAAGCGGGTCGGCCGCGCACGGAAATCGTCAAGTCTCGTCGTGGAGGACACCCTCGGTGGCTTCCCGATACGCGCGCCCGACCGCCGGGGCGACGAACACGTGATCGAAGCCGAACTGCCGCCACGGGTCATCACCGCACAAGTCCTTGCGGAACTTCGCGACGTCGAGGGCGTCCTTCGCTTGGTCGAGCGTCTTCTTCGCAGCCACCGCCGCGCCGACCTGCGATCTCACGCTCTCGACCAGCGCGATCTCGGTGTCGATGTAGGTGTGATCGTGCAGGACGGGGCCGTGGCCCGGGACGATCGTGGTCGCGTCGATCTGCTCGAGCGCGCGCAGCGTGTCGACCCACTCGCCGAGGAACGAGCCGATCGCGTACGGGTACGGCGCGACGATCAGATCGCCGGTCGCGATCACCTTCGCGTCCGGCACGTAGACGACCGCGTCGCCGCCGGTGTTGCCGCGCCCGAGGAAGCGCACGTCGACCTCGCGCGCGCCCAGGTGGATCGTCAGCTCGCGATCGAACGTCACGGTCGGCGGCGCGATCGTCGCCGCCGCGAGCTCGGCGCCGTAGCTCTTCATCTGCTCGATCCCGAGCGCGAGGTACGCGCGCTCGAACGGCGTCAGCGCGATGCCGCGCGGGTTCTTGCCGTCGGCGAGCATCTTGGTGATCGCGTCGATCGTGTCGGTCGTGTACTTCGCGCTCATGAACGGCTGCGCCTTGGTCGCCGCCATCTCGCGCGTGTTGGGCGTGGCGATCACGATCGCGCCCGGCCACGCCGCGAGCACCTCGCCGTTGCCGGTCCAATGATCGGGGTGCCAGTGGGTGTCGACGACGAAGCGCACCGGCTTGTCGGTGACGTGCTCGATGTGATCGACGAGCACGCGCGCGGTCGACGGGAACTGCGTGGTGTCGACGACGAGCACGCCGTCGTCGCCGACGATCACGACCGCGTTGCCGGAGACGATCGGCGTGACGCCCTCGGGGGCGATCATCGCGTAGACGTCCTTGCCGACTTGCTCCCAGCGCCACGCGCTCGGATCCGACGGCAGCGCCGGGTTGCGAATCGCCGGCGCCGCGTTCGCGTGACGGCAGGCGCAGAGACAGATCAGTAGCGGTGCGATCCGGGTCCTCATCGCCGATCGCAACCGGAGCTGTCGCGCCGTCTATTGCACGATCATTGCGGCGGCCGCGGCGTCGGCGGGCGCGGGCGCCGGTGCGACACGGGTGCGGCCATCGCTGCGACCACCGCGCCGGTGAGCCGCTCGAGCGACAACGGCTTGTGCAGCACGGTCACGCCGAGGCGCTCGGCGTCGTCGAGCATGATCGCGTCGGGCTGCGCGGTCACCAGCAGCGCCGGGGTGCGGACGCGCGCGGTCCGCAGGCGGTAGACGAAATCGATGCCCGCGACGCGCGCGTCGAGGAACAGCAGATCGATCTCGCGGTAGCCGAGCACCTCGTCGGCGGTCGCCACCTCGTAGACGTCGTACCCTTCTCGCCGCAACCACTGCGCGATCCGACCGCGCTCTTCGCGATCGTCGTCGGCAATGAGCACCCGCGGCCGCCACTCCCTATCGATCGACATGACTTCCCCGTATCACATCGAGCGCGTCAGCGCCCAGATCCCGTGCGCGATCACCAGCGCCCAGATCCCGGCGTAGAGCGAGACGAAGCGTTTTCGGATCTCGAGGTACTCCGGGTGCAGGATCGGTTTGCCGGCAAACTTGCCGCGCGGCTTGTTCGGGAAGAAGAAGGTCTTGTAGGTCTCGATCGAGGCGACCGTGAAGCCTTCGGCCGCGATCGCGATCACGGTCCACGACAGCGTGAGGCGTGAGACGACGAACGCCCAGCTGGCGGCGACCGCGGGCGAGCGGAAGAACTTGAAGGTCTCGAAGCCCTCGACCGGCGCGTCCTTCCACGCGCCGCCGAAGGCGGAGATCCAGCCGAAGAAGCTGCCGACCGTCACGACCACGAGCCAGCGCGGCCACACGCCGGCGTAGCGCGCCTCGAGCGCGCGGATGCCGTAGAAGACCCCGACGCACGCGCACGCGACGATCACGCCGATCGTGATCCGCTTCTTCGCGTCCTTCATCGGGACGCCCATGATCCCGAACTGCATCGGGATGAAGTACTTCGATTGATCCTCTTCGCGGATGAAGTACTTCCAGAACTCGGTGCACGCGCGCTCGAGGCAATAGATGAGGCCCCAGTAGACGAAGCGCGCGCCGGGATCGTCCAGGTCCCAGTCGAGCACCTGGTTCGCGACGCCGCCGAGCACCGCGCCGACGATCGTCGAGCGGAAGTACTTGGGCCAGGTGAAGCCCTCGTGGGCCGCGTCCTTGTACATGCCCCAGGTCGACGTGTGCAGGCCGGCGAGCGCGCCGATCACGATGGCCAAGATCACGAGAGCTCCTTCTTCGCGGTCGCGTACGCCTGTTCGACCAGCTCGAGATCGCGGCGCGCGTGCGCGAGCGTCATCGCGGCGGGCGTGCCTTCCTTCCACGCGCGGACGAAGTCGGCCCACATCGCGCGGTAGCCGGCGAGGTCACGCAGGCCGAGATAGAAGCGCAGCTTCTTGCCGTGGCAGAGCGTCCACAGCCCGTTCGACTCGAACGTGATCGTGCCGGCCTTGCCGTAGATCTTCGAGAGGCGCAGGCCGCGCGCGGTCGACGGCACCTCCCACGAGTACGACAGCATGCCGACCGCGCCCTCGGCGTACTCGAACGCGATCATCATCGATCGATCGGGGCTCGCGGCGTGGACCGCCGGCTCGCCGGGGCGGAAGCCGCGGACGTCGCGCACGCGCAGGCCGAGGTTCGCCATGAAATCGATCCAGTGGATGCCGCCCTCGAGGAGCGCGCCGTGCGCGCTGCGCCAGTCGTCGTCGCTGCGCTGGCGCTTGATCGCGTTGGTGTGGACGAACAGGACGTCGCCGATCACGCCCTGCGTGATCAGCGCGCGCACGCGGCGCAGCGACGGCTTGTAGAAGTAGTTCTCGGCGACGAAGACCTGCTTGCCGGCCGCTTGCGCGGCGGTCGCGATCTCGTCGAGCTCCGCGGTGGTCGCGACCGGCGGCTTCTCGATCACGACGTGCTTGCCGGCGGCGAGCGCGCGCAGCGCGAGATCTTTGTGCACGTCAGGCGGCGTGGTGATCACGGCGACGTCGACGTCGGGGGCGGCGAGCGCGTCGTCGTAGGTGCCGAGCGCGGGGCCGCCGAGCTCGTTGCTGAACTGCGCGGCGCGCTTCGGATCGCGGCTCGCGAAGGCGATCTCGACGTCGCGCTTGTGGCGGCGCAGCCGCTTGGCGTGCGCGCGCGCGACGCGGCCGCAGCCGAGGAACGCCAGCGTGATCACGCGCGCACGATAGCAGCTGCCGCGCGCAACGCGACCGCCGCGATCGTCAAGCTGGGGTTGACGCCGGCCGACATCGGCAGCGCGCTGCCGTCGACGACGTGGAGGTTGTCGAGCCCGCGGAAGCGGTTGTGCTCGTCGAGCGGCGACGCGCGCGGATCGATCCCCATGCGCACGGTGCCGACCGCGTGGGAGAAGGTCTTCACGCGGTGGACGTGCGAGAACAGCGCGCCGGTCGCCGACAAGACGCGCTTGGCGCGCGTGACCAGCGCCTGCACCGCGCGCTCGTCGCGCGGCGAGTACGCGTGGTGGATCGTGAGGCGCGGCAGGCCGCGCGGGTCGCGCCGGTCGCGATCGATCGTCACGCGGTTGTCCGCGCGTGGTTGATCCTCGGCGATGCACAAGAGGCCGGTGAGCTGCTCGGTCAGGCGCGCGAGCGCGCGGGTGCCGCGCGGCAGGTGGGTCGCGACCAGCGCCTCGGGCGGCGTCATCATCTGCTGCACGCCGCCGAGCTTGGTCATGCCCCAGGCGTCGTCGGCGCCGGGATCGCCGAAGTACCAGTCGTTGATCGCGAGCTGCTTGTGGAAGCGATGCTCGGGATCGGGTCGCGACGGGAAGAAGCCGAACACCATCGCGTTGGCGTGGCGCATGAGGTAGCGGCCGACCGCGTCGCGCGCCGGGCTCACCGCGTCGAGCTCCGACGCGAGGATCAGGTGCGGCGTGCCGATCGCGCCGGCCGCGAGCACGAAGCGATCGGCGGCGATCACGTCCTCGCGCTGCGCGTCGTGGTCCCAGACGCGGAGCGCGGTCACGCGCGCGCCGTCGCGCTCGAAGCGGAGCGCGGTCGTCTTCGTGCGGAGCTCGAGGCCGCGCGCGACCAGCGGCGCGATCATCATCGTCGCGACGTCGTTCTTCGCGCCGATCGCGCACGCGTACGTGTCGCACGTGCGGCACGCGATGCACGCGTTGCGCGCGCCGCCGGCGTCGTGGTTGATCGCGAGCGGGAGATGGAACGGCGACAGGCCGAGGCCGATCGCCGCGCGCGCGACGCGCTCGCTGATCGGCGCGAGCGGCGCGGGCGCCTGCGGGAACGGCGCCGAGCGCGGCGGCGCCGTGGGATCGCCGGCGTCGTCGCCCGCGATCGAGAGCAGCCGCTCGGCCTCGGTGTAATACGGCTCGAGCTCGTCATACCGAAATGGCCACGCCGCGCCCGAGCCCGCGATCACGTCCGGGTCGCCCTCGAAGTCGCGCGCGCGGAAGCGGAACGACACGCAGCCGTAGAACACCGACGGCCCACCGACGCACGCGTAGCCGCCGATCGTCGGGCCGTGACTCTGTCCTATGACGTCATACGGAATCTCTTTGTTGTAATACGGTGTCATCTCCAAAGACGCCTCGGGCCGCCACGCGGCGTCGCCGCGCGGGACCCAGTCGCCTCGCTCGATCATCAGCACGCGCGCGCCGGCCTCGATCAGCCGGTGCGCGGCCATCGCGCCGCCGAAGCCGCTGCCGACGATGACGACGTCGGGCGCGCCTACGCGATCCATGCGATCGCGACCACGACCGCGAAGTGGATCACGCGGCCGATCATGCCGATCGTGAGGAACGTGCGCAGCCGCATGCGGAGCCCGCCGGCGGCGAGGCTCACCATGTAGAGCGGCGGCAGCCCGACCGTCGACGACACCGCGAGCACCATGTTGGGCTTGTGGCGCCACTTCTCGACGCGCGCGCGCGCCGCTTCGATCTTCGCCTTCCATCGCCCGCGCGGCAGCTCGAACATGCCGCGGCCCGTGTAATACAAGATCAGCTTCGCGATCATCTGGCCCGCCGATGCGAGCACGACGATCGCCGGCAGCGACGCCGCCGAGTGCACCGCGCCGATCGCGATCAGGCCGACCAAGAAGAGCTCGGTGTTGACGATCGGGATCAAGCCGCCGATCAAGCACACCAGGAACGTGCCGCCGTAGATGCCGAGCGCCTCGAGCAGGTGCGAGGTCACGCCGGCACCGCCGTGCGCGCGCCGCGCAAGGTCACGACCGCGGCCGCGACCGCGAGCAGCACGGCGCCGAAATACAGATAGACGCCGAACGAGATCGACATGCCCGGCACGCCGGGGAACGAGCTCACGAACAGCACGCCCGCGCCGGTCGCCGCCACGGCCGCCGCGATCACCATCTTCGCGATCAGCGCGCCGCGCCGCTTCGACGCGATCGCGGCCGCGAGCGCCGCCAGGCAGAGCGCCGCGATCAGTCCCGCGCCCCACGCGGCGACGCCGAAGCGCGCCCACGAGCCGCTGCCGCCGACCCAGTCGAGCGACGCGCGCTGGCACTCGCCGCCGAAGCACTGCGCCGAGTACATCGGGCCGATCGAGACGTCCGGCATCGACCACCACGGCGCGCCGACGCCCGCGATCGCGAAGCCCGACGCCGCGGCGAGCGCGAGGACGATGGTCGTGATGCGATGGGTGCGGTTCACGATCGGCGCATTTTCTTCATGTCGCTCGGACTCGCGCAACCCGAAACAAGGTTGCACACACGCGACCACCAACCGATTTCCGGAATCGACAGCTCGGACAGGATCGGTCGGTCGATTTCGGGCGGGTCGCGTTGATCGACGCTTCGCCCGTGTCGAAGACTGGACACCTTGATGAAGCGCAGTACCGGTGTCGCAGCGATCGTGGTGGCCCTCTGCGGGGCCGCGTCGGCTGCGCCCCGCGTCGCCATCGCGGTCGACCGCGCTCCCGCGGTCCTCGAGCCCGCGGCCCTGGTCACCCGCTACGAGCAGGTGCGGGACCGGATCGCGGGCTTCGTCGCCACCGTCGGGCCGACGTGGCCGACGTGGATCGACGACGTCGCGGTCGCGTTCCGCTCGCACTTCCTCGACGCGACCGGCGGCGGCCGGGATTGGCTGTTCGGCATCGCGGCGTCGCTCGCGCCGCTCCCTCCGGATCTCACCGCCCTCACCGCGTATCCGGTTCCGGACCGCACGTCCTCCGGATATGGCTGGCGCGACGATCCGATCAATCACCGCGACCAGTTCCACGCGGGCGCCGACATCTCCGCGCCGCGCGGCACGCCGGTCCACGTCGCCGGCGACGGCGAGGTGATCTTCGCCGGCCGCCAGCACGGCTACGGCAACTTGATCATGGTCGATCACGGCCGCGGCGTCGTGACGCGCTACGCGCACCTCTCGAAGATCTTGGTCGCGAAGGGCGACGTCGTCATGGCCGCGCAGGAGATCGGCAGGGTCGGCGCGACCGGTCGCGCGACCGGGCCGCACTTGCACTTCGAGGTCCGCCTCGACGGTCGCCCCGTCGCGCCGCAGCTCGCGATGCAGGTCGCGGAGCTCGAGCGTACGTCTCCCGACCTCGCGCGGGTCGCCGGCCTCGCGCTGGCCCCCGACGTGCAGTCGCACTGGATCAATGAGCAGGACCCGCCGCGCGCGCACTCGCGCTCGCACGACAAGAAGCCGAGCGGCTCGCGCCCGGAGCGCCGCGGGCGGACGCCGCGCTCGCACCTCAATAGCTAGCGATCTTCTTGGGACTTGCCCTCCTGGCCCTCCCGTCATAGGGTGCCCAGCCCACGCGGCATCCCCGCGTCCTAGCTGGTAGTAACTCCGACGATGAGCCCGCAGCGCGCACGAGCCCTAGCCCAGCGATACGTCGCGTGGCTCGAGCGATGGTGGCTCGCGGTGATCGGGGTGAGCGCCGCGCTGTTCGCGGTCGCGGTGTGGCTGGTCGCGTTCCATCTGCCGCTGAAGGCGGATCTCGCCGAGCTCTTGCCGAAGGACGCGCCCGCCGTGCGCGATCTGCACCGGCTCGAGGCGCGCGTCGCCTCGCAGGACACCGCGCTCGTCATCATCGTGTCGTCGAACGTCGCCGAGCGCGAGGCCGCGCAGAAGCAGATGGCGACCGAGCTCGCCGCCCTGCCCGCGCGGCTCGTCGATCACGTCGAGGCCGACGACGCGCAGACCCGCGCGTTCCTGCGCGCGCATCGCCACCTGTTCGTCTCGCTCGACGATCTGAAGGAAGCCAAGGCCGCGCTCGCCGATCGCATCAAGGCCGCCAAGCTCGAGGCCAACCCGCTCTACGTCGATCTCGACGACGACGAGTCCGCCGCGCAGGCGAAGGCCGCCAAGCAGAAGCTCGACGACCTCGACAAGAAGCGCAAGGACGCCGAGGCGAAGCTCGAGAAGTCGGGCAACGTCAACGCCGACGGCACGATCGGCCTCATCGTCCTCAAGACCGCGTTCGCGAAGACCGACGTCAACCACGGCCGCGAGCTGGTCGAGCTGATGCGCGGCGTCCAAGCCGACGTGATGCGCGCGCACCCCGGCGTCGACGTCGGCCTGTGCGGCGGCATCGTGTCGACGACCGCGGAGCACGACGCGCTCCTCCACGGCATGGTGCTGTCGTCGGTGGTCACCGGCCTGCTCGTCGGCCTCGTGCTGATGCTGTACTTCCGCAGCGTCATCTTGCTGATCCTGTTGTCGGCGAGCTTGATCGTCGGCACCACCGTCGCGTTCGGCGTCGCCGCGATCACGGTCGGCGAGCTGAACGCCGCGACCGCGTTCCTCGGCGCGATCATCGCCGGCAACGGCGTCAACTACGGCATCCTCTTGATCGCGCGCTTCCTCGAGGAGCGGCGGCGCCACGGGCCCGCCGCGGCGATGGCGGCCGCGGTGCAAGGCACGCTGCGCCCGACCTTGGTCGCGTCGCTCGGCGCGTCGATCGCGTACGGCTCGCTCGCCGCGACCAGCTTCCGCGGCTTCGCCGACTTCGCGGTGATCGGCGCGATCGGCATGGTCTTGTGCTGGGTCGCGAGCTACGTGCTCTTGCCGCCGATCGTCTTGCGCTGGTATCGCCGCCGCGAGATGCCGCCCGGCGAGCCGCTGCTCGGATCGATCCTCTCGCGCGTGCTCGGCTTCCGCCACGCGCCGACCGTGTGCGCGGTCGCGGCGCTGCTCGCGATCGGCGGCACCGTGATCACGTGGAAGTACGTCCAGGCGGATCCGTTCGAGTACAACATCAAGAACCTCCGCTCCGACGGCGACGAGGCGCTGCTCAGCGAGCGCTGGATGAAGGTGTCGAACAAGACGTTCGGCGCCGGCATCTCGGGCCAGACGTACATCGCGGCCGATCGCCTCGATCAGGTGCCGCTGATCGTGCAGGCGCTGCGCGACATCGACAAGCACGCGCCGGCGAACGATCGCACCGTCGGCACGGTGCGATCGATCTTGGATCTCGTCCCGGAGCACCAGCCCGAGAAGCTGGCCGTCTTGTCCGAGATCCGGACGATGCTCGACGACCCGGCGCTCGACGCGCTCGACCCCGACGAGAAGGCGCGCCTCGACGATCTGCGCCCGCCCGACGGGCTCACCGCGATCTCGCCGGACACGTTGCCGCCCGAGCTCGCCGCCAAGCTGCGCGAGAAGGATCCGAAGAAGATCGGCTACATCATCGGCGTCCGTCCGGATCCGCACCTCGACGAGTGGAACGGCCACGATCTGATCCGGTTCGCGAACGCGGTCCGGCAGATCAAGCTGCCGACCGGCGAGACGATCACGACGTCGGGCCCCGACATGATCTTCGCCGACATCGTGCACTCGATCCGCAACGACGGCGCGGTCGTCACCGGGCTCGCGTCGATCGGCTTGATCCTGATGGTGGTCCTCGTCGTCGGGCGCAACCGGCGCGCGGTCGCGGTGCTCGCGGCGACGGGGCTCGGCTCGCTCGGGCTGACCGCGGTGTGCGCGCTCGCGAACCTCAAGGTGAACTTCCTCGACTTCGTCGCGCTGCCGATCACGCTCGGCCTCGGCGTCGACTACGCGATCAACGTCGCGCATCGCCACGATCACCAAGAGCGGCGCAGCGCGCGCGAGACCCTGCGCACGAGCGGCGCCGCGGTGTTCGTGTGCTCGCTGACGACGATCATCGGCTACGGCTCGCTGCTCGTCAGCGACAACCTCGCGATCCGCGGCTTCGGCAAGGCGTCGCTGATCGGCGAGATCACGTGCCTCACGACCGCGCTGATCGTCGTGCCCGCGCTCTTGTCCCTCGGGCACCCGCCGAGCGCGTCTTCGTCGATGCCGCGCGCCGCGATCCAGAAAGCCGCCGCCGGCTAACGATCCGGCGTGAAGCTCGCGACGTGCCAGCGCTGCTCGCCGTCGCGTCGCTCGAGCCGCACGTGTCCGCGCGCCATGCCCTCGAGCGTGTCCGCCGCGCGCGCGACCGCCGCCAAGCGATCGTCGAGCGCGACCTCGAACGTGCCGACGTAGCGATCGATCTTGCCGTCGATCACCGGATACGCGACGCGGATCTCCGCCCACGGCGCGTAGAGGTACTCCACCGACGGGTATTCGCCTTCGAGGACGTGGACCTTCGCGTGCGGCGCGGTCGACGCGAGGGCGGTGGAACCGAGCGCAGCGAGGATGACGAGCGAGGAGGGCTTCATGCTCCGAAGACCCGCGGCCGCGCCGTCGCTTGCGTAAGGCCCGTGTAAGTCAGCGACCGGGCGGCAGCCCCCGCATCGATCCGCCCATCTCGACGCGCTCGATGCCGACGTCCGCGTGCAGCGGCGCGAGGATCTTGTCGGCGAACGAGGCCCACGCTTTCGGATCACCGCCGAAGCTGTGCTCGTCGGCGGCGCCGATCGGATGCGGCGGCAGCGCGACGCGGAACAGGCGATCGTCGAACCACTCGATCGTGATGTCGGGATCGAGCGCGGTCGCTGCGCGATCGACGACGTCGCGCGCGACCGCGGCGCGCAGATGGACGTCCAGGAGCGGCCGCTCGGACGCGAGCCAGATCTCGTAGCCCTTCACCGGAAACGGATGCCGTTCGCCCTCGGCGAGCCGCGCCGCGGTGCGCGCGCGCAGATCCTTCGACCACAGGACGTCGATGACGATCCCGACCGGCAGGAGCAGCGCGCCGAAGATCGCGACGCCGGCGCCGATCTCGATCCCGGCCATCAAGAACAAGAAGCCGAACGTGCCGAACAGGACGCTCGGCAACCCGACCGCCGCGCGGATGCCGAGCGCTTGTCGCGCGCGATCGCGCTTGCTCGGCAGGCGATCGACGTCGCGCGGCAGCTCGCGCCGCTTCGCCTCGGCGCCGGCGGCGAGCTCGACGAGCGCGGGCGGCGCGGCGCGCCCGCGGCGATAGGGATCGTCGTCGCTCACGCGATCTTCTTGCCGGTCGCGTCCCAGCGATAGAAGCCCTCGCCGCTCTTCTTGCCGAGCTTGCCTTCGGCGACCAGGCGGCGCAGCAGCGCGGGCGGCGTGAAGCCGGCGCCGAGCTCGCCGGCCAGGTAGTCGGCGATGCCGAGGCGCACGTCGAGGCCGACCAGATCCGTCAGCTCGAGCGGGCCCATCGGGTGGCCGTAGCCGAGCTTCATCGCGGTGTCGATGTCGGCGGCCGACGCGACGCCGCTCTCGACCATGCGGATCGCCTCGAGGCCGAGCACGAGGCCCAAGCGCGACGACGCGAAGCCGGGCGAGTCGCTGACGACGATCGGCGTCTTGCCGAGCCGCTCGGAGAACGCGCGCGCGGCTTCGACCGCGGAGTCATCGGCGGCGGGATGGCGCACGACCTCGACGAGCTTCATGAGGTGGACCGGGTTGAAGAAATGCATGCCGACGACGCGCGCCGGATCGCGCACGGCGGCGGCGATCTCGGCGATCGAGAGCGAGGACGTATTGCTCGCGAGCAGCGCGTGCGCGGGCGCCGACGTGTCGACGGCGGTGAAGATCTCGTGCTTGAGCTCGAGCTGCTCCGGGACCGCCTCGATCACGGCGTCGGCGCGGCTGCACGCGACGGCGAGATCATCGGCGGGGGCGATGCGCGCGAGTGCGGCGTCGCGGTCGGCGGCGGCGACCTTGCCGAGCTCGACGCCCCTGGCGAGGTTCTTCGCGATGCGCTCGAGCGCGCGGCCGGCGGCACCGGCGATGGCGTCGGTGAGGCTCACGGAG
>DATJIA010000345.1:0-55145 GCA_035493675.1 Kofleriaceae bacterium
CGCGCAACGCGATCGCCGACGGCGAGGGCCTCGCCGCCCGCCGCGCCCGCCTCGCCGCCGCCGACGCGCAGGTCGGGCCCGCCGCGCGCGCGCTCGCCGCGCTGGTCGTCGCGCCGGTGATCGCGCGCGCCGATCGGCCGCGCCTCGCGATCGCCGCCGACGGCTCGCTGCACCAGATCCCGTTCGCGATCCTGCCGGCGGCCGGCGCGCGCCTCGGCGCCGCGCACGAGCTGGTCGCGATCCCGTCGGCGGCGGTGCTCGCCGAGCTGCGCGGCCGCGCGCGCGCGACCGCGACCGGCGCGATCGCGATCCTCGCCGATCCGATCTACGACGCCGGCGATCCGCGGCTCACCGGCGGCGCGACGCCGACCCCGGCGCCGCCCGACACGATCGTCCTGCGCGGCGCCGCGCTGGCGCGCCTGCCCTACACCGCCGCCGAGGCGGAGGCGATCCGCGCGCTCGCGCCCGATCGCGCGCTGGTCCTCACCGGCGCCGACGCCGATCGCGACGCGCTCGCCCGCGCCGACGTCCTCCACGCGCGGATCGTCCACGTCGCGACCCACGCGATCGTCGACGGCGTCCACCTCGAGGGCACCGGCCTCGCGCTGGCGTCGCGCGACGCCCACGGCGCGCCGCGCGACGGCTTCGTCCGGATCCCGGACATCGAGGCCCTGCACCTGTCGGCCGACCTGGTCGTCTTGTCGGCGTGCGACACCGCGCTCGGCAAGCCGTTCCGCGGCGAAGGCCTGATCGGGCTCGTGCAGGCCTTCCATCGCGCCGGCGCGCCGCGCGTGCTCGCGACGCTCTGGCAGGTCGACGATCGCGCGACCGCCGCGCTGATCGGCGCGTTCTACCGCCACCTGCTCGTCGAGCACGACGCGCCCGCCGCCGCGCTCGCCGCCGCGCAGGCCGAGCTCGCCGCCGACCCGCGCTTCACCGCGCCCTACTTCTGGGCCGGCTTCGTCCTGCACGGCGACTGGCGCTGATCACGGGCAGCCGGCGCCGCTGATCGCGCCGGGCGACGACGCCTGCCACAGCGGGTTCCAGTACGTGTTGATGAAGCGGTTGGTCTCGGTCGCGTCGTCGATGATGAAGCCGAGCTCCGAGTTGTCCGACGGATACAGGTTCTGCGATCCGACGTAGTAGAGCTGCGCGTCGACGATCACCACCTTCGCGTGGTTGCCCGGCTGCTTGCTCGTCCCGTACGGCGAGGCCGCGTTGTTGAAGCGGATCGGCGCGATGTGCAGGTTGCAGATCGCGCCGTTGTCGGTGAGCTTCGGCTGGATCGCCGACAGGATGTCGACCGGCTTGCTGCCCTCGTAGCCCTTCGGCGCGCCGTTGGGATCGGCGACGACGATGTCGACGTGCACGCCGCGATCGAGCGCGTCCGCGATCGCCTGCAAGACGCGCTCGTCCCTCGACAGGAGCGACGAGAACGGGATGCTCGGCAGCGGCAGGCCCACGTTCTGCTGCGACAGGTACAGCGTGCCCTTGGCCTGATCGATCATGCGGAGCAGCGCCTCGTCCGACGGGTTGTGCTGGTTCTCGATCGGGTTCGACAGGCGCCCGACCGCGATCACGCGCGCGCTGCCCGCCGACGTCGCGGTCCCGGTCCAGCTCGACCCGCACGCGTCGCCCGGCGACGGCGCGATCGCGAGCTCCGACCAGCCCTTGTCCTTCGACTTGGCCCACTTGGCGCAGACCTTCGACCACAGCGTGTTGGCGAACTGGTGCGACGCGGCGACCGCGCCGCCGCGCACGATCAACGACACGTCGTGGGCCGGGGTCGCGTCGAGGTACGAGCCCGTGTACATGTTGTGGCCGCCGACCAGCGCGACGCGTCCGTCGACGGCGACGATCTTCGAGTGGTTCCAGCCGCCGAACGTGCCGACCTGGTACTTGCCGACGAACAGGCTGACGCGGCGATTCGCGGTCGGCGTCGACGCGAGCAGCGCGTCGCGCAGCTTGGTCGGGTTGACGTCGCCGATGAACGGCGCCGGGAACGTGCCGATCAGGAAGCGCATCGTGATCGGTCCGTTCGCGCGCGCGTTCGCGTAGGCGATCGCGTTGCGCAGGGTCCCGATGAAGCGATCGTCGGGCTTGGCGAGGGTCGTCATGTCGACGAACGACGTCGACGACGCGACCAGGGTCCACACGCGATCGAGGAGCGCGGCGTCGGAGTGGCCCGCGCAGACCTTCTGCGCCGGCGTCTCGGTCGCCGGGTTGCCGGTGACGGGCGTCGAGATCGTCGCCGAGAGCGCGACGCAGGCGCCCGCCTGGTTGTTGCAGTCGTTGTCGGTCGTACAGACCTTGAGATCGAGGTCGGTGTTGCACGGCGCGCCCTTCACGCACCGCACCGGCTGCACGAGCGAGGCGTACGGCTGCCCCCAGTGGGTCGCCGGCGGCGTCTGCACGATCTCGTCGATGCTGTTGTTCGCGGTGTCGCTCCACGCCTCGTTGGGCGGGTAGCCGTTGACCGCGGACGCGACCGAGTTGCCCTGGCCCGACGCGAACGCGTCGCCGGCGCGGGTGATCGAGAGGACCGCCGCGATCGCGGCGAAGAGCTTCGGGACTGACATGATCGTCTCCTCGGTTCAGAACGGGAGCACGGCGCCGGCGAGCACCGCGGTGATGACGACCCGATCGCCGTCGGGGGTCGACGCGTCCCGGGCGAGCCCCGCGACGAAGAGCTGGCGGTCGCCGGCGAGCGCGAGCGTCGCGGTCGCCTTGATCGACGTGCGCTGCACGCCGCTCGTGCTCTCGAGCAGCTGACCGTGGGCGAGGAGCGCGAGCTCGCGGGCGCCGCCGAGCACCTCGGCCGTGATCGCGACCCGCCGCGACGGCCGCACCGTCACGTCGCCGCCTGCCGAGACGTGACCGCCGGTCGTGATCAGCGCGGTCGCGGCGATCGCGAGCCGGCGCGAGGCGCATAGATCGAGGTGCGCGATCGCCTCCGCGTGGCGCGCGCCGTCCAACCACAGCAGATCGCCGCCGAGCTCGACGCCGTGCGCGCGCACCGCCGCGAACACCGCGCCGCCGCCGTGATCGCCCGGCCCGACGCGGATCACGTGCGCCTCCGCGATCGCGCGCACGCCGCCGCGTTCGAACCAGCCGCCGGCGTCGAGGTCCTCGGTCGCCTCCGGCGGCGCGCCGATCGTCAAGGTGCGGGTCGCGTGCGCGCCCGCGGCCCGCGCCGTCAGCTCGAGCTTCGACTGCGCCTCGACGGCGTCGCGCTCGACGCCGCCGCGCAACGCGATGCCCGCGAGGTACCCGGACACCAGCAGCGAGACGCTCATCGCACGACCGCAGGCGCCGGCGGGGTGTTCGCGCCCGGTGCGGCCGTGTTGTCGCGTGCCGACAGCTCGCGCGCGAGCACCTGGTAGCGGAGCTCGCCCTTGACGATCTCGGCGACCAGCGCGTCGAGCGGCTCGCGCCCGGCGAAGATCGTCGGATCCTCGACGATCGACGGCGGCAAGCCGTTCTGCGCGAGCAGGAGATCGAGCAGCAGCACGGTGTCGACGCCCTCGGCGCGATCGGCGAACAGGTGGCTGACCTGCATGCGCCGCACGAGCTTCGCGATCGGGCGGATCACGCCGGCGAGGTCCTCGCTCGGCTTCGCCGTCGGCTTGAGCGCCATGCCGAAGTCGTCGAGCGGCGGCTGGGCCGCGAGCAGATCGAGGTTCTCGGACGCCGATCGCTTGGGCGCCTTCGCGATCTCGGCCGCGTAGTCGGCGAGCCACTGCGCGGCCCACTTGCGCGCCTCGTGGGCGTCGTACGCGTTGGTCGCGACCAGCCACTCCTCGTCGCCGTGGCGCTGGAAGATCAGCTTCGCCGGCTTCGAGTGCGGGTTGATGTCCTCGTGATCGGCGAGCAGCTTGGCGAGCCACGCGGGCGGCGCGTCGTCGCTGCGATCGTGCTGCAGCTCCGAGCTCCACCCGGCGACGCCCTCGGCCTTGAGCTCGCCGAGCGCCTGCGCGAGGTGCTCGACGTGCAGCGAACCGAGATCGTGGATCGCGGCGACCGGGTAGCGGTTGGGCGCGTGCGCGAAGTCGGGCGCGATCGCGTCGCCGTGCGAACGATCGAAGACGCCGCGGGTCGCGAGCCGGTGCAGCTCGAGGTAGCCGTCGGCGGTGAGCGGCGGCGCGCCCGGCTGCGCCTTGATCACGAGCTGCTCGAGCGCGTCGATCATCGCCGCGTAGGTGCCGGGCGCGGCGTCGCGATCGATCGCGAGCGCGCCCTTGCCCCAGTCGCGCGGCGCGACGAACAGGTACCACCAGTGGCGGCGCGGCAGATCGGCGAGCGTCGCGCGGCCCGCCGCGGGCGGCTTGTCCCAGCCCGACTGCTCGTCGAAGGCGCGCGCGGCCTGCGACAGCGCGAGCGCGTCGTCCATCGAGAAGTCGCCGTGGTCGCGCTCTTCGCGCAGGTGATCGCGCGCCTCGCGGAGCGGGCCGTTGTCGCGCGGGCCGTCGGCGCGCAGCGCGACGCCGCCGTGATCGTGCCAGGGCATGAAGCGGTGCACGTAGCCGCAGCCGAGCGCGGGCGCGATCGCGAGGATCGCCGGCGCCAGCGTGCGAAGGGAGAGTCGTCGAAGCATGGGTTCCTCCTGGAGTCGGTGGTGCAGCTCGTGTGCCTCGCTCGCGCCGCGCGCCTCGCACACTTGCGCGCGGACCGCGCTGCGCGCGCGCGCACTACGGCGCGGCCGGCCGCTCGAGGTGCGGCGGGCAGTACTCGTGGATCACGCGCGCGCCGGGCAAGGGCTCGCGCGACCAGTTGCAGCTCGGGATGTCGTTGTGGAACTTGCCGCCGAGGTTGGTGCGCTCGAGCTCGGCCATGCACGCCGCCGCGCCCGACTTGCCGTCGGCGCCGCCGCGGATCGCGAGCCCGATCGCGCGCATCTTGTCGATGTTCGCGTCGGACACCGCGGCGAGCAGCAGCGACAGCGGCGCGCGCTCGCCGGTGCGCTGGTTGATGATCGTCGCGTCCTTGTACTCGGGCAGGAGCGCGTGATCCTTGAACGCCTGATCCTCGACGGCCTGGCGGCACGCCTCGGCGCGGTGGACCTCGGTCGTCATGTCGAGCAGGTGGCGCGACAGCTCGATGTAGAACTCGGCGTTGTCGGACAGGATCCGCTTGCGCTCGTTCCAGTCGACCTCGTCGTTGGGGTACTTGATGCCGCCGAACAAGACGAGGATCTGCGTGTTCGACATCCACGGCTGGATCTCCATCGACGTCACGCGGCCGACGTGCTCGTCCTGCGACGCCTTGAACGCCTCCTTGACGCTGTCCTGGTAGCTCGCCAGATCGAACGGCAAGAGCGCCGCCGTGCTCTTCTCGCCGGTGAGGCCGATCGAGCGCGTGACGATCTTCAGATCGTGGGCCTTCGCCTGATCGGTGAAGGTCGTGTCGCCCTGGCTCTTCGCCGCGATCTTGCGGACCTCCTCCTCGACCTTCAGCTCGAACGTCTGATCGCGCCGCTGATCGGAGGTCGTGTAGCTGAACAGGCTCAGGAAGTACGAGCGGCGCGACAGCGAGCGGACGTAGTGCGTGCCGCAGCTGGTGAAGAAGCTGACGATGTCGCCCTTGCGCAAGAGCTCGAGCGCGTCCTTCGAGATCGTCGCGTGGGCCTCGTCGATCGACGCGTAGTACGAGTCGACGATCAAGGACGCGAGCATGTAGTGGACGTACAAGGTCGTCTTGCCGCTGGTGACGGCGCGCTCGCGCGTGTTGCGCGCGAGGAAGTCGCCGACCTCGACGGTGCGCAGCGCCTCGCGCCGCTTGACCGCGTGGACGTCGTCGAGCTCGAGATCCTCGAACGTGTAGTCGAAGTCGAAGCTCGGCTTGGTCGTCGGCATCTCGTCGAAGCAGACGCTGTGGAAGCCGTTGATCGCCGGCGTGTAGCCGCGCCCGAGCGACGGCGTCGCGCTGAGATCGGCGGACTCGTTGGCGACCGTCTCGGCCCGCGCGCGGGAGGCCCCGAGCGCGAGCGCGAGCACGACGGCAAGGCTTGCGCGCATGGGGGCCTCCTCGCCGTCACGGCGCGAGCTTGGGCATGCAGTTCTCGTCGATCAGCTGCGCCGAGATCACGGCGAACTGCTGCTCGACCTTGTTGCACGACTCGATCTCGCGGTGCGAGCGGGTCGTGATGCCGGCGTCGAGCAGATCGCGGACGCAGGTCACCGCGCCCGGATCCTCGGCGGTCGCCGTGCCGTAGAGGAAGTTGCGGTACTCGGTGAAGAGCTGCTCGATCTTGTCGGGCGCGAGCACGCCGTCGAGCGTCGCGAGCGGCGTCTTGGCGCCGCTGCGGTGGTTGAGCACCGACGCGTTGGCGAGCTCGGGCCGGAACTGACCGTCGACCTTGAAGTCGAGATCGATGCGCGCGCGGCACTGCTTCGCCTTGTAGTAGACGTTCAGCTTCGCGCGCGTGACGCGATCGACCTCGGCGAGGAACTCGCCGTTCTGGTTGAGGATGCGCTTCTGCGCGTACGGCGAGATCGTCTTGCCGTCGGCGCCCGGCTTCGACTCCTGCAGCTTCAGCACCCGCTGGAAGTCGGCGTTCTCGACCCACGGCACGACCTCGATCGAGGTGACCATGCCGGTGTCCTCCTGCTGCATCGAGATGAACGCGTCCTTGATCGCGTTGCGGAAGGTGTCGAGGTCGTACGCGATCAGGCTCGCCTTCTCGTCCTTGCCCAGGCCGAGCGCGGTCGACGTGATCGTCAGGTACTTGCTCGAGGCCTCCTGCGCGATCGAGCCCTTGGTCTCGACGTCGACCTTGGCGCGCTGGCCCCAGCCCTTGAGCTCGGCGTCGAGCTTCGCCTCGAACGAGACGTCGCGCTCGCTCGACTCGGTCTTGTAGTTGAACACCGAGATGAACTGCGCGTTGCGGCCGATCGATCGGATGTAGTACATGCCGCACGCGTCGAAGAAGCCGGGCACGTCGTTCGACGTGAGCAGCTCGCGCGCGGCGTCGCTGATGCGCGCCTTCGACTCGTCGATCGACGAGTAGTACGAGTCGACGGTGGTGGTCACCAGGATGTAGTGGTTGTGGTAGGTCTTGTTGTCGATCACCTGGGTCGAGCCCGAGACCTTGACGTTGGCCTTGAAGCCGAGGCCGCCGCCGCCGTACTCGGCGCTGCCGCCGACCTCGGTGTCCGACTTCCGCGATCCGTCGGATTCGATCTGTTCGAACTTGTAGTGGAAGTTGTACGAGGCCTTGGTCTTGGGGAAGTCGGTGAGGCAGATCGACTGGAACGTGTTGGTCGCGAGCGAATAGCCGCGACCGAGCACGGGGGTCACCGCGAGATCCTTCAATTGATCGTCGCGGAGCACCGTCGGTCCGGCCGAGGCCGGCGCGACGAGCGCAGAGGTGGCGAGCGCGCCGGTGAGCAGCGCGCACGCGAGGCGAGAGGATGGTTTCATGGCCGGTCTCCTTGGCTGGTGGACGGCGCGAAGTGCAGCGCGTGTGCCGCGAGCGCGATCCGTTTCGCCGCGGGCTTCGCGTCGTGACCGATGCGCGGCGCGCTGCGCGCGCGTGCGCGGCGTGATCGCAAGTGCGCGACGCGCGCCGATCGAGGGCTGGTCTCCGCGTTGCACTTCGCCCGGCGAGAACGCGCGGCTCATCAGCCGCCCAAATCCAAGGAGACGATCATGATGACCAAGCGACTGATGAAGATGTTCGGGCTGATGTTGATCGCCGGCGGCAGCATGAACTGCATGAGCGGCGGCGAGTCCGGTCCCGCGACGTGCAAGGACGCCAAGGCCGCCTACGGCGTGTCGTCCGACGGCCCGCAGACCCTGTACGTCGGCGGCGACAAGACGATGCCGTGGTCGGCGTTCTGCGTCGGCATGACCGGCGACGATCCGAAGGAGTACATCGAGCTGCCGCAGTTCAGCGCGAGCGGCAAGCCGGCCAACTTCTCCGAGTTCATCGAATCGCCGCCGATCAAGGCCTCGCTGACCGCGTCCGACGACACGACGACGTTCAAGGTCTCGACCCAGTACACCAAGGTCCGGATCGATCCGGTCGATCTGACGATCGACATCACCAACAACAAGTTCTCGCCGCAGGCGACGATCACGCCGGCCGGCTTCGATCCGATCAGCATCGCGCTCGGCGGCAACCTGTCGGTCGGCTCGGTCCCGTACGGCGTCGCGATGGAGTGCGGCGACGACGTGGTCCACACCGACCCGAACGATCCGTCCAAGCTCGCGCGCGTCACCGCGAACGCGAACATCGATCTCACCGGCCTGCCCTTCGAGCTCGCCGACACCGATCTGTGCCCCGGCGTCGGCGGCTCGAGCGCGGTCGCCGACTCGATGGCGCCGACCAAGATCGTCAACTTCCACGCGCAGGGCTCGAGCACGACCGACGGCACGATGACGTGCGGCCGCGCGTCGGTGCGCTGCCTGCCCGATCCCGCGGTCAACGGTCAGGTCGGCGGCCAGCGCGCGCTGCAGCTCCGCTACGTCGGCGCGAGCACCGGCTTCGGGTTCTGATCGATCACAGCCCGTAGCGGCGCATCAGCCGGAGCAGTTGGTGCCGGCTGCGCAGGCCCAGCGCGCGCCACGCGCGCTCGCGGCTGCCGTCGTGATCGGCGAGCGCCGCGCGCACGCGCTCGGCGTCGATCGTCTTCGGATCGATGCCGGGCCCGTCGCCGTCGTCGTCGTCGTCGGGCTCGACGGACTCCAGGCACGCGGCCGGCGGCACGTCGAGCACGCCGTCGCTGTCGAGGATCGCCTGCCACAGCCACGCCTCGAGCTCGCGCACGTGCGTGCGATAACGCGCCTGCACCAGCGCCGCGACGAAGCGCGCGGTCATGCGCGGCTCGCCCTTGCCGTCGAGCACGCGGTCGGCGACCAGCGGATCGTTCGCGGCCATCTTGCGCAGGAGGTGGCGCGCGAGCAGCGGCACGTCCTCGCGCCGCTCGCCGAGCCCCGGCATCGCGACGCGCAGGCGCAGGCGCGCGAGCAGATCGTGCTTGAGCTCGTCGGGCGCGCGGTTGGTCGCGGCGACGATGCGCACGTCGGAGCGGCGCGCGCGCGATTCGCCGAGGCGCTGGTACTCGCCGCCCTCGAGCACGCGGAGCAGGTGCGCCTGCAGCGCGTGCGGCAGCTCGCCGATCTCGTCGAGGAAGAGGGTCGATCCGTCGGCGGCGCCGATCAGGCCGGAGCGCTCGGGCATGCCCGGGTTCGGGTAGTCGCGCAGGTTGCCGAACAGCTCGGCGTCGACGAGCCCCTCGGGGAAGGTCGCCGCGTTGCGCGCGATCATCTTCTCGTGCGCGCGCCGCGACATCGCGTGGATCGCGCGCGCGGCCAGCTCCTTGCCGGTGCCGCTCTCGCCGGTGAGCAGCACGTGATCGGCGCGGCCGGCGCCGAACGCGAGCTGGCGGCGCAGCTCCCAGATCGCGGCGCTCTCGCCGACGATCCCGAACGCGTCGGGCTCGCCGAACGCGGGCACCAGCTCGCTCGGCAACGGGCACGCGATCATGCGCGGCGGGCGCAGGACCGCGAGGAACAGCGCCTCGTCGGCGATCTCGATCAGATCGCCGGGCTTGAGCGTCGCGCGATCGACGTCGGCGCCGTTGACGCGCAACGCGCGGCGGCCGGTGTTCTCGAGCTCGATCGCGCGGCCGGCGCGCCGCACGCACCATTGATGTCGCGAGATGCCGGGCGCCGCGGTCGGCCCCGTGCTCGCGTTGTCGCCGGGGCGCTGGCGGACGAGCGACAGCGCGCGCGTGCCCTCGGCGCACGCGCGCCCGAACCCGAGCGACTCGCTCGCGGGTCCGTTCGCGAACAAGACCTCTCCGACGCGCGCGGGCTCGCTGCGCGACCAGAGGAGCGCGAGCGCCAGCTCGGCGGGCGCGTGTGCGCGCGTGCTCCACGCGCGGTCCATGATCAACGTGGTGGTCTGGGCAATCGGCATACGGGGCTTCCCTCCACCCAACGTGATCGCGGCCCGCGATCCATTTCATGCGCGCGCATCGCGCGCGCGTTTCGCGGGGTTCGCAACGCGTCATGACGATTGGCCGCGGCCGGGCACGGCGGTCGCAAACGTGCCGGGCCGGAGGTCTCCCGATGCGATCACGCCCGTTGGTCACTGCCCTCGCCTCGATCGCCGCGCTGACGGCGCTCCGCTCGCGCGCGGGCGCGTCGCAGCTCGAGACCGTCTTCGACTCGATCACGGGCGCGGCTCCGAACGTCGGCGGGCAGAACCTCGACGATTGGCCGTTCCTGCCGGCCGGCGCCTGCGGCGCGACGACGTGCACGTTCCAGTGGGCGCCGCGCGGCGGCTTGGGTCAGATCCTGACGCCGCTCGAACCGATGCACCTGACCCGCATCGTCGCGGGCGTGACGTGCGCGGGCGACGGCGACGGCGTGATCGTCGTCTCGGAGGAGCCGCAGGATCAGACCTTGTGGTCCGGCTTCGTGTCGTTCTCGACCACGGGCGATCCGGAGATCGAGATCCCGGGCGGCCTCGATCTCCTGCCGGGACACACCTACGTCATCGGCTTCACGGGCGCGGGCACGCGCCCGCCGGCGGTGACCCTACCGAGCGGACAGACGCCCGCGGACGCGGGCAACTTCGTCTCGATCACCTTCCGCGGGTGGGCGCCCGGCAAGCTGCCGGCCGGCGCGTGGGCGCTGTCGACATCCAGCTACGCCCCCATCTACCTCGCGCAGACCAGCTCGAACCAGGACCCCGCGTACCAGATCAGCGGGAAGATCGACGGCGCGATCGCGCTCGAGCTCGACGCGTACACCGGCGCCGACGACGACGGCGACGGGATCGTCGACGACTTCGACGACTGCCCGCAGATCGCCGACCCCGATCAGCTCGACGGCGACCGCGACGGCGTCGGCGATGCGTGCGATGCATGTCCTGCACAGGCGGCCGCCACGACGGACGGCTGCCCGAGCGCGAGCGGCGGCGGCGGCGGCGGTGGCGGTGGCTTCGGCGGTGGTGGCGGCGGTGGCAGCGACGACTTCGGACATCACGCGAGCGCGGCCCCCGCCGGTTGCGACGCAGGCGGCGGCGGCGGCTCGTCGTCGCTCGCCGCGCTCGCGATCGCGATCGTCGCCGCGCGTCGTCGTCGCGGCGACCGCGCGCGGCGCCGCGCCGCCGTGCTCGCCGCGCTCGGCCTCTGCGCGCTGCGATCGTCACCCGCAGGCGCGATCCCGCTGCCGCCGGCGCCGCTCGTCGACACGATCACGAACCAAGCGCTCTCGGGCAACACGCTGTGCGCGCCCGCGATCTCGCACTCGGCGCAGTTCGAGGATTACGGGCAGGGCCTTCGCGTCACGACGACCAAGCCGTACGTGATCACCAAGATCAGCGCGCAGGTGTGGAGCACCGATGCGACCGCGTTCCACGGCCGCTTCATGATCATGGACGAGACCACGCTCAAGCAGGTGTGGGTGTCCGGCACGATCGACTGGAGCGCGAGCCAGCAACCGCCGAGCCCGGTGCCGACGGTGTCGGTGACCGTCCCGAGCGTCGCGCTGGCGGCGAACAAGACGTACTCGTTCGGCTTCGCGACCGACGGGTGCAACACCGCGGGCATCACGTCGGGCGTGAACACCGGCGCCGTGCTCACGCCGGTGGGGTGGGCCGACATCGGGATCGACGAGGGCCTCAACGGCGTCCAACCGACGCCGATCTATCACACGTACAGCACCGGGAACGGATTCTTCCCCGGCTTCATCGTCGAGGGGAGCCAGGCTGCCGACAGCGACGGCGACGGCATCGCGGACGTCAGCGACAACTGCCGGTTCACGTCGAACCCGACCCAGGCCGACGGCGACGGCGACCAGGTCGGCGACGCGTGCGACAACTGCCTCGCGATCAGCAACCCGTCGCAGGCCAACTCCGACAGCGACGCGCTCGGCGACGCGTGCGACAACTGCCCCGGCGTCGCCAACGCCACGCAGGCCGACGGCGATCACGACGGCCGCGGCGACGTCTGCGACAACTGCCCGAACCTGAGCAACGCGTCGCAGATCAACTCCGACACCGACGCGTTCGGCGACGCGTGCGACAACTGCCCGACGGTCGCGAACGCGACCCAGACCAACTCCGATCCCGATCCGTTCGGCGACGCCTGCGACAACTGTCCGTCGATCGCCAACGCGACCCAGACCGATGGCGATCTCGACGGCCGCGGCGACGCCTGCGACAACTGCGTCTCGATCGCGAACGCGAGCCAGACCAACTCCGACGCCGACGCGCTCGGCGACGCCTGCGACAACTGACCGTCGATCAGCAACCCGACGCAGACCAACTCCGACGCCGACGCGCTCGGCGACGCCTGTGACAACTGCCCGACGAAGACGAGCAGCGACCAGACCGACACCGACGCCGATCTGGTCGGCGATCCTTGCGACAACTGCGTCGCGACCGCGAACGCCGATCAAGCCGACGGCGACCACAACGGCGTCGGTGACGTCTGCCAGGACTTCGATCAGGACAACGACACCGTCGATGACGTCGACGACAACTGCCCGTCGACGCCGAACGTGGATCAGGGCGACTGGGACCACGACGGCACCGGCGACGCGTGCGACGACAGCGACGGCGATCAGGTGCGCGATGATCGCGACGACTGCCGCGCCACCAGCAACGCGGATCAGGCGGACTACGACCTCGACGGCGTCGGCGACGCCTGCGACGACTGCCCGTTCGTCGCCGATCCGGCGCAGACCGGCTGCCGCACGGGCGGCGGCGGCGGTGGTGGCTTCGGCGGCGGCGGCAGCGACGACTTCGGCCACCACGCCAGCGCGCCGGGCGGCGGCTGCGACGCGGGCGGCGGCGGCGGATCGTTCGCGACCTTCGCGATCGTGATCGCGCTCGTCGCGGTCCGCCGGCGGCGCCGCGCGGCCGCCGTCGTCGTGATCGCCGCGATCGGCGCGCGCGCACACGCGGCCGGCTTCGGGCAGAGCCAGGAGATCGTGCTCGACACGACCAGCTGGTCCGACGTCGGCAAGCCCATCGACGTCGCGTCGAACGAGCTCGAGTACAAGGACGCGGTCGGCTGGGCGCTCGCCCACGAGACGTCGATGGGCCTGCACGTGCGCACCGACGTGCAGATGACGTTGACGCGGATCACCACGTGGTTCCTCTGCGACGAGGTCACGCAGGGCGTCGGCACCTTCCGCGTCTACGACGAGGGACACGTGCTGCTGTTCGAGGCCGACGCGCCGTTCGTTTCGGCGCAGTCGCCGACCGCCGCGATCGACATCGATCCGAAGCTCGCGCTCGTGCTCGAGCCGCAGCGCGACTACTTCATCACGTACACGGCCGGCGTCCCTTGGCCCGATCCGAAGACCGAGCCGCCGAAGCTGGTCACGCACCTGCACTACGCGAGCGAGCGGGCCGAGCTGAGCCCCGGCTGGCTGCGGCCCGCGATCCGCGCCGGCGCGACCCTCGACGCGGCGGGGCTGAAGCTGTTCCCGCCGCAGATCGCCTACCTGCTCGCCGACGACCCCACGCCCGACGACCCGATGCCGTCGTTCACGGTCGAGGCGATCGTGAACGACTCCGACGGCGACCTGTTCCCCGACGAGGCCGACGACTGCCCGTTCACGTTCAACCCGGATCAACTCGACCTCGATCACGACGGCGGCGGCGACGCGTGCGACGACGATCTCGACGGCGACGGGCACCCGAACGCGAGCGACGACTGCCCGAGCGTCGCCAACGCCGATCAGGCGAACCTCGACGGCGACGCGCTCGGCGACGCCTGCGACGACGACGTCGACGGCGACGGCCGGCTGAACGCGATCGACAACTGCCCGCGGATCTCGAACCCGGCGCAGACCAACTCCGACGGCGACGCCCTCGGCGACGCCTGCGACGACTGCGCGCAGGTCACCAACGCGGCCCAGACCGATCGCGACCTCGACGGCGTCGGCGACGCCTGCGACGACTGCCCCGACGTCGAGGATCACGCGCAGCTCGACACCGATCACGATCTCCACGGCGACGCGTGCGACAACTGCGCCGCGATCGCGAACCCGCAGCAGCAGGACGCCGATCACGATCAGGTCGGCGACGCCTGCGACAACTGCGAGCTACCGAACTCGAACCAGGCCGACTTCGACGGCGACGCGATCGGCGACGTCTGCGACAACTGCGTCACGGTCGCCAACGCGGACCAGAAGAACAGCGATCAGAACCCCGCCGGCGACGCGTGCCAGTTCGTCGACGACGACGGCGACGGCGTGCCCGATCTGATCGACAACTGCCTCGGCACGCGCAACACCGACCAGGCCGACTGGAACCGCGACGGCAAGGGCGACGCCTGCGAGGACAGCGACGGCGACGGCGTGCTCGACGCCGACGACGACTGCCGCAACGTCTTCGAGGACGCGCAGCTCGACAGCGACAACGACACGCTCGGCGACGCGTGCGATCAGTGTCCGTACGACGCGGCGTCGACGGCGAACGGCTGTCCGGCGAAGAGCGGCGGCAGCGGCGACGGCGGCGGCGGCGGCGGCGGCAGCGGCGGCGATGACTTCGGCCACCACGCCAGCGCGCCCACCGGCGGATGCGACGGCGGCGGCGGCGGCGCGTCGCTCGCGTTCGGCGTGATCGCGCTCGTCGTGATGCGGCGCCGTACTACGCGGCCGCGATGATCGATCTTCCCTCGCGCGACGACGCAGCGCGCGAGCGTGAGACGCGTGAAATGGATCGGCGCGCGCGACACGATCGGCGGGGGCAACATGAACCACGCCGCGATCACCGAGCCGACGATCGACGTCCGCGACACCCGCTGCGACGCGCAACCCGCGCGCGCGGTGATCGCGGGCCGCTACCAGGTGCGGCGGCGCCTCGGGCGCGGCGGCATGGGCGAGGTGCTGCTCGCCCACGACCTCGTGCTGGGGCGCCGCGTCGCGATCAAGCGCAGCCGCGCGCCCGAGCACGACGGACCGTACGGCCGCAAGCTGCGGCGCGAGGCGCGGATCGCCGCGCGCATCGCGCACCGCGCGATCGTGCAGGTCTACGATCTCGTCGACGACGACGGCGCCGATCACCTCGTGATGGAGCTGGTCGACGGTCCGAGCCTGCACGAGCTCTACGGCGGCGCGCGCGTCGATCCCGCCGAGGTCGTGCGGATCGCGATCGAGCTCGCCGACGGGCTCGCCGCCACCCACCGGCGCGGCGCGGTCCACCTCGACCTCAAGCTCGAGAACGTGCTGATCGCGCCCGACGGTCAGCCGAAGCTGACCGACTTCGGGATCGCGCGCTGCGACGAGGAGCTCGAGCTCGACGTCGGCCCGACCGCGCACGTGTGCGGCACGCCGCGCGTGATGTCGCCCGAGCACATCCAGGGCGATCCGGTCGACGCGCGCGCCGACCTCTACTCGCTCGGCGTCTTGATCTTCGAGCTGTGCGCCGGCGATTCGCCGTTCTCCGGCGCGAGCGAGCTGCACACGCTGTCGCGCGTGATGACCGACGTGCCGCCGCGCCTCGACGGCGTGCCCGCCGAGCTCGCGCAGCTGGCCGCCGATCTGCTCGAGAAGTCGCCGTCGCTGCGCCCGCAGAGCGCCACCGAGGTGCAGCTGCGCTTGTGGGCGATCGCGGCCGCGCTCGACTGACGATCGCGTGCGCGCGTGCGCGCGCGGCGCGGCGATCGCGGAGCCGCGCGGAACCTCGACCGCCTGCGTGGAACGCGCGCTGCAACGCCCGACCTCATGCGCCTCCCCACGCTCCTCGTCGCGACCTCGATCGCCGTCGCCGCGCCCGCCCGCGCGGACGACTTCCTCCCGCAGACCGCGCTGCCGAAAGCCGCGCTCGCCGCGACCTCGCACGGCGGCGGCGGCGACGGCGGAGGAGGATCGAGCCTGATCGATCTGACCCTCGGCGTCGAAGCGGGCGGCGCGCCGCTCCTGCGCGCGCCCGACGGGCCGGTCGCGGCGACGACCGCGCGCACCAGCGTCGCGCTCTTCGCGCGCGTCTCGATCCCGATGATCTCGGAGCGCATCGTCGAGGTGTCGTGGGTCCCGCGCCACGGCTGGGGCCTGATGCTCGAGAGCGGCGACCTCCGCCTCGGCGCGGTCAAGCTGCACCTGCTCGATCTCGGCGTCTTCTACGACAGCACCTCGCCGATCACGGTCTCGCGCGTCGCGCGGCGCTGGGACGTCGCGGTCGGCGCCGGCGCCGAGCTCACGATGCGCCGCCACCTGAGCCTCGTCGCCGACGCGCGCATGTTCGCGCCGATCGACATCTGGAGCGTCGTCACCCGCTACGGCGACACCGCGCGCCTGATCGGCGACGAGATCATGCACGGAGGTCAGCTGTGGGTGGGCGCGGCCTACCACTGGTAGCGGCCCTCGCGCTCGGCGCGTGCACGCCCGATCTGCCGCGCAACATCCACGTCGACGCGACCTTCTCCGCCGACGAGGTCGAGCTCGCGGAAGAGGCGATCCGCCAGGCCAACGATCGGCTCGGCGTCCCGTTGCTCGGCCACGCCGTCCTCGTCGACAACGGGCTCTACACGGACGCCGACGGCTTCCACTACGACGACTTCGGCGACGACGTCGGCGTGATCTACGCGCTCGACTCCAAGAGCGCCGAGTACACGTGGCTCGCCGACACCAACGATCGCGACTACCAGGGCTACGGCACGCTCGGCGACGTGCTGGTCACGGTGCGGCTCGGCCCCAACCCGACCGACGCGCAGCGCGCGCACTTCCGTCAGGTCGTGATGCACGAGCTCGGTCACTACCTGGGCCTGCCGCACACGAGCGATCACGACGCCGTCATGTACTCGGGCTCGGGCCGGCTCGAGCTCGACACCTACACGAGCAAGGACCAGGGGGCGTTCTGCCTCGTCTACGGCTGCGGCGGGTGAGCGCGCAGCGCGAGGATCAACGCGCCGACCTTCGTGATCGTCGGGTGCGCGCCGAGCACGCGATCGACCGAGGCCTTCACCGCCTCCGACGACAGGCGCGGGCTCGCGACGATCAGCGGGATCTCGGAGTCGCGGCGCGACGGGCTGCCGTGGAACGAGCGATACGGCGCCGCGAAGTAGTGGCGCTGCGCGACGTCGTCGCGATCGCCGTCGTGCGAGAGCAGCAAGATGTCGCCCGCGCGATCGCCGTGCGCGCCGACCGCGAGCGCGTGCAGGCGCGGCGCGAAGTCGACGTAGGTCGGGTGCGGGTGCGCCGCCAGGTACTCGTCGAGCGCCTGGGTCTTGCCCTCGCCGACGTACACGCGGAAGTCGTGATCCGATCCTTCGCGCACGAGGATCAGATCGAGCGTGTCGCGCAGCGCGGGCACGATCGATCCGTCGGCGTTCGCCCGCCAGAACGCGTCGGCGGCGGGCAGCACGTCCTCGCGATAGCGCGCGGGCGCGTGCCAGTCGCAGAGCGCGGCGCACCTCGATCGATCCGCGAGGTACACGAACGCGGTCGGGCCGCCGTACGCGACCACCGCGCTGAACGCATCCTGATCGGCGACCTTCCGCTGGAACGCGCGCACGTGGAAGCCGGCGTGCTCGAGCGCGGCCTTCGGCAGGTCGGGCGCGATCGCGTGGTGATCGTCGTGCAGGACCTCGGTGTGCCCGTGATCGGCGGTGACGATCACCCAGCGGTTCGCGAGCGCGCCGCGCTGCTGGAGCGCGACGACCAGCTTGCGCAGCGCGGGATCGATCACCTCGCGCAGGTACGTGCGGCGCGCGGCGTCGGGCCCCTCGGCCGCCGTGTGCGCGTAGCTGTCGAGCCCCGGGAGGTAGATCGTGACGACGTCGGGCAGCGTGCCGCTGTCGAGCTTGGCGGCGACCTCGGCGATCGCGTTCTCGTCGAGCGCGGCGTAGACGTCGCGCGACGGCTTGCCGTCGAGCTTGTCGGACGCGAACGCCTTGGCCGCATCGAGCAGCGCGCTGCGCTTGGTCAGGAACAGATCGTCGGCGCCGCGCGCGATCTGATGGAGCGAGACCCAGATCAAGGCACCCGGATCGCGCTCGTGGATCCGCTCGTAGATCGTCGGCACCTCGACGTGACGATCGAGGTAGCCGTCGCTGTAGATCTCGAGCGTCGGCGCGTTGTCGACGAACGAGATCGGCGCGAGCGCGACGAATTCGCGGGTGTCGCGGATGAAGAACTCGTTGCCCGGGATGCCGTCGTCGGCCGGGGTCGCGTTCGTCATCATGCTCGTCCACGCGGCCATCGTGATCGACGGGAAGACCGACAGGACGTCTTCGTCGAGGTACGCGTGCGCGAAGCCGTCGCCGCCGAGCAGCGCGGCCAGGTTCGGCAGCTCGCCCGCGCGCAGCATGCCGTACAGCTGGTCGCGCCCGGCGCCGTCGAGCGCGAGGATCAGGACCGGCGCGCCCGCGCCGCTCGGGCGCAGGCCGTCGGGGCGATCGCGCAGGTGACGGACGCCTCCCGAGGCGAAGAGATCGACCGCTTTGTGGGAGACGCAGCTTACGAAGAGGACACCGGTAAGGAAGACAACGAGCCGCTTCATCCTGAAGCGTAGGACGTCAGTTCCAGACCGTCTCTAGGTAAACCTCGGGGCGCGGGTTGTTGATGTTGCCGCCGTGACGCTCGTCGATCCACGTGAGGATCGCGTTGGTCCCCGCCGCGGCGCCGCCCAGCTCGCTGGTGCCCTCGATGAAGCGCGCGTGCTCGAAGACGATCGGGGCGCCCGCGCTGAGATCGGCGGCGAGCGGCGCGGCGTAGAGCTCGATGCGCCCGGTCTGCAGGTCCACGTACGTGCGCTCGTCGAGCCACGCCAGCGTCGGCTGCGCGGCCGCGGTCTCGACCAGCGCGGGCTCGGTGCGGTTGTCGGCCGCCGTGACGACCAGGTGGCCGTTGCCGCGATCGGCGGGCAGCGCGCCCGACGCCGCGCTCGCCGCGAAGAAGCCGACCGGCGGGTTCGGATCCGACGACGCGAGATCGCTCGCGCTCCACAGCGCGATCGGCTGCGAGCCGAGCACGCGGCACTCGTGATCCCACAGGAAGCCGCCGCCCTTCTCCGCGATCACGCTCGTCGTGACGGTGCCGCTGTCGCTGACCGTCGCGAGCTGGCACTTGGGGATGTCGGTGTCGAGCGCGGCGTCGTGCTCGTAGCGCGTGAACGCGACCAGCGATCCGGCGCCCTCGCCCGCCGGCCGCACGCCGATGAACGTGAACGGATCGAAGCCCGCGTGCGGATCGCCGTTGCCCGCCGCCGCGACGACGATCGGCCCCGTCACCGCGCCGCTCGCTTCGTCGATGCGCGCCCACCGCACGTCGCTCTTGCCGGCGCCGTCGTTGGTGCGCCACACGATCACGAACGCGTGGCCGTCGAACACGAGGTCGCCGCCGAACGATCCGTAGCGGCCCTGCGGATCGAGCGCGATCGGATCGAGCTTGGTCGCGCCGCTCTTGTCGACGATCGTGAAGAAGTTGGTGTACGGCCCGCCCGGCTGCTGATAGAGCACGCCGATCGTCTGCGCGCCGAGCGCCGTGCGCGCGTACAGCACGTCGGGCTTCGCCGCGCCGCCGGCGAGGCGCACGCGCGCGCCGGTCGGGCGGCCCGCGCCGTCGAGCGGACGCAGCCACAGGCTGCGCGTGCCGTCGGAGATGTCGGTCCACGTGACGAGCATCGTCGCGCCGTCGCGCAAGAGGCGCGGCGTGCCCGCGTTCTTGTCGACGTCGATCTGCGTCCACTGCATGCCGGCGCGACCCGCGACCAGATCGGCGCCGACGGTCGCGGTCGATCCGTCGCCGCCGCGCGCCTGCGCGGAGAGCTGGTGCGTGCCGTCGGCGAGCGATCCGACCGCGACGTTCGCGATCCACTCGCCGCCGATCTTCGTCGCGGCGGTCTCGGTCGTGTCGATCGACACGCCGACCGAGGCCGCATCGCCGTCGACGATCACGTGCACCGGGATCGTCGCGTACGCGTCCGGATCGACCCACGCCGCGCCCGCGATCGTCTGCGGCAAGCTCGCCGATGCGACGTGACCGCCGCCGGTCGTCGACGCATCGGGCGCGCCGGCGTCGGGATCGCCGCCGCGCTTCGCGCCACCACATGCAACGCAGAACACGATCAACGCGCCCATCCTCATGTGCTCCGCATTCGCACACGCGCGAGTGCCGTTCAATGCCGACGCCCTGTGAGCCGATACAAGGGCGACCTCGGTTCCAGTGGCTGTACCATCGGGCCATGAGTGGCTCGCGAATGGCGATCGCATTGCTCTCCGTCTGCGCGTGCAGCGCCAAGATCGGAGGCGCGAACCCCGACTCGCCGCCGGGCGCCGCCGACGCGCACCTCGACGGCGACGGCGCGATCATCCCGAACCCCGACGGACCGACCTCCGACGCGCCGGCGCAGGTCGGCGGCGGCTTGTTCTCGAAGCCGATGCCGTGGACCGAAGACATCTATGACGCGCCCGCCGACACCCAGTCATCGACGATCATCAGCGGCCTCGAGCACGTCGGCGGCTGGGGCACCGGCGGCTTCCAGATGGACATCTCGATCATCATCCAAGGCGCGGACGGCTCGACGCCGCGCGTGACGTTCGTGCCGAAAGACGACGCGTGGTCGCAGCAGAAGTTCGGCACGCCCGACAACGCCGAGTTCTACACGCCCGACTGCGACACGCCGAAGATGCCGCTGCCGACCGGCGGCGCCGTCGAGGGCGAGAACGGCTACGCGTGCACGCAGGACGGCGACTGCCACCTCTTGATCATCGATTCGTCGACGCGACACCTGTACGAGATGTGGCGCGCGGACATGGTGAGCGGCACGCTCTACGGCGGCTGTACCGCCGACTGGGACCTCGACGCCGCCTACGACGCGAAGCTCCTGCGCGGCAAGGGCTGCTCGTCGGCGGACGCCGGCGGCTTCCCGATCACCGCGATGCTCGCCACGCCCGAGGAGGTCGCGTCGGGCGACGTGAAGCACGCGCTCCGCTTCATCCTGCCCAACACGCGCATCCGCAACGGCATGTACGTCGCGCCCGGCACGCACTCGACGTTCCCGACCTCGGGCCCGTCGGACGCGCCGCCGTACGGCGTGCGCTTCCGCCTGCGCAAGGACTATCCGCTGAACACCCTGCCCTCCGACGGCGCGCGCACGCTCGCGAAGGCGCTCCAGCACTACGGCATGTTCCTCGCCGACGGCGGCAGCGTCCCGATGACGATCGCGAGCGATCGGTTCCGCACGGTGACGTGGTCGTCGCTCGGCGTGAACGAGCAGTCGCTCCTGGCGCTCACGCCGTCGGACTTCGAGGTCGTCGGCTACTCGACGCCGATCAACTGGAAAGCCGATACGAACTGTTACCGCACGGGGTTGTAAGCTTCCTTCGTGACGATCGGGCTCGAGCCCACCGCGCTGCCGCAAGGCGCGACGATCACCGACGCGGGTCGCGCGCCGGGCGCCGAGCCTGCGCTCGGGCCGGGCGCGGTGCTCGCGCACTTCCGGATCGAGGCGCTGCTCGGGCGCGGCGGCATGGGCGAGGTCTATCGCGCGACCGATCTCGCGCTCGATCGCCCGGTCGCGCTGAAGGTGCTGCCGTCGTCGGCGCAGGACGATCCGGATCGCCGCGAGCGCATGGTGCGCGAGGCGCGCGCGCAGGCGCGCATCGCGAGCCCGCACGTCTGCCACATCTATTACGTCGGCGAGGAGCGCGGGCTCCTGTTCTTCGCGATGGAGCTCGTCGACGGGCAGTCGCTCGCCGAGAAGATCGCGAAGGGCGCCTTGCCGCCGGATCAGGCGATCGAGATCGTGCGGCAGGCGGCGCTCGGCCTGAAGGAGGCGTGGGCGCGCGGCTACACGCACCGCGACGTCAAGCCGTCGAACCTCATGCTCGACGAGAAGGGCCGCGTGAAGCTCGTCGATTTCGGGCTCGTCACGCGCGGGGCGCTGGCGACCGGCGGCGGCGATACGTCGATGACGACCGCGGTCGGCACACCCCTCTACATGGCGCCCGAGCAGGGCCGCGGCGAAGCGGTCGACTTCCGCGCCGACATCTACGCGCTCGGCGCCACGCTCCATCATCTCGTCTCCGGCGCGCCGCCGTTTTCCGGCGAGAGCGCGGCCGTGCTCCTGTCGCAGCACGAGACCGCGCTACGCCCGGCGCTCGAGGCGCGCGGCCGTCGCGGGCGCGTGCTCGAGCTGGTCGACGCGATCTGCGCGCGCATGATGGCGAAGCGCCCCGAGGATCGCTTCGCGTCGTACGACGAGCTGATCGCCGAGCTCGATCGGATCGATCCGTCGCGCACGCCGCCGGCGGGCTTCTGGGTGCGCGGCTTCGCGGCGCTCGCCGACTTCATGTGCGCGGGCATCATCAGCGCGCCGCTGCAGGCGATCCTGCCGGTCAACGGCGCGTACGTCCTGTGGGCGACCGTGGTCGCGTACAACGTGATCGGGCTCGCGCGCTGGGGCCGCACGGTCGGGCGCGCGCTGCTCGAGATCGAGGTCGTGTCGGTCGCGACCCAGCGCGCGCCGGCGGTCACGCGCGCGGCGATCCGCGTCGCGTGCGAGTACGGCCCGCTCGCGATCCTCTCGATCATCTACGATCACGGCAAGGCCGGCGGCGGCGTCTCGATCAACCTCGACGGCGGAGATCTCGCGATCGTCGCGCTGCTCGCGGCGCTGGCCGCGGTCGTGTGGGCGTCGTGGCGGCGGCCCGACAAGCGATCGCTCTGGGATCGCGCGTCGGGGACGATGACGCGGTATCGGCGTGTCGCGCCGCAGTAGTATGCTCGCGAACGCATGGGGGCGAAGACGAACGCACCGAAGCGCGCAGCCGCGCCTTCACGCGTGACGCTCGCGTCGCTCGCCGCGCGTGTCGACGCGCTCGAGGCCGAGGTCGCGGCGCTGCGCGCCAAGGCCGCGCCCAAGCGCCTCGACGCGGCGGCGGTCGCCGCCCTCGGTACGACGCTGCTCGGCGCGATCGGCGATCTCGACGCGCGCCAGCGCTTCGGCGGCCTCGTCCCGCTTCCCGATCTGCGCCGCGAGCTGCGCGCGAGGAACGTCGAGGCGTCCGACGCCGACGTCAGCGACGCGCTGCTCGCCCTCGAGCGCGACTTCAAGATCGATCTCTCGATCGCGCAGTCCCCGACCACCGTCGCCGATCGCGGCTCGGGCATCGAGCGCCCCGGCCGCGGCCTCCTCTACTACGTGACGCGGAGATAGCGATGCCCCACGCCGACGCCGACACCGCGAACGCTGTACTCCGGGCTGCCCCCTCGCCCTTCGCGGATCCGGTCGTCCGGCTCGATCCGTCGCTCGAGCCGCCGCCCGACGTCGCCGCGATCCACGCGGCCGTGCGCGCCGCGATCGCGCAGGCGATCGACGGCGTCATGCGCGAGCGGCGCGCGCAGATGGTGCTGGTCACCGGCGATCCCGGCATGGGCAAGACGCACCAGCTCGCGTGGCTGCGCCGGCGCGCCGAGGGCGGCTACGCGTGCGTCGACATCCCGCCGCTCAAGGATCCGAACGCGCCGTTCGCGCACCTCGCGCGCTACCTCGTGCAGGGCCTCGCCGCCAACGGGATGCTCGAGCGCATCTTGTGGGAGACGACGCGCCGGATCGCGCAGGCGGTCCGCGACGAAGCCGACGACAGCGGCGACGACGCGATCGTCGCGCGGCTCGACGACGCGCTCGCGGGCACCCGCGCCGGCTTCGCGGGCGCGTTCCGCATGCTCGCGCAGCAGGACGCGTCGCTCGGCGCGCTCCTCTACCAGCGCGGCCGTCGCTTGCTCCCCTTGTCTTCGCTCGCCGCGGATTTCGGCAAGGTCCTGTGCCGCGTCACCGATCGCGACGCCGAGCGCGCGCTGGTCGACTGGCTGCGCGGCGCCGAGCTCGCCGACGACGATCTCGCGCTCCTCGACGTCAAGGCGCGCGACGGCGAGGACCGCGCGTTCGAGGTCGTGCGCGGCCTCGCGATCTGCGCGACCAAGCCGATCGTCCTCTGCCTCGATCAGCTCGAGTCGACCAGCGGGCTGCTCGGCGCGGAAGGCCTGGTGCGCCTGTTCACGGCGCTGATGGAGATCTATCAGCAGACGCCGGTGTGCATCGTGCTCATGTGCCAGACGCAGCAGTGGGCCGAGCTGCGCCGCGACATGCCGCAGGCCGCGGTCGAGCGCGTGCGCGTCCTGCCGCCGCTCGCCAAGCCGGATCCCGACGAGGCGATCGCGATCATCGCGAGCCGGCTCGCGCCGGTCTACGCCGAGTACGGCGTGGAGCCGCCGTACGCGAGCTATCCGTTCGCGCCGGCGTTCGCGCACGGCTTGGTGTCGGCGTCGCGCCCGACGATCCGCCAGCTCCTGCTCGAGTGCGATGCGCGGCTCGCCGAGATGCGCCGCCACGGGATGATCAGCGAGCTCGGCGCGCCCGCGCCGTCGCTCGTCGAGGACACGCCGGCGCCCGACGCGAACGCGGCCTTCGCGCACGCGCTCGCCAGCTACGAGCACGCGGTCCGCGATCGCAAGGATCTCGGCGCGCCCGGCTTCCGCCAGGACGCGCTGCGCGAGGCGATCCTCGAGCTCTTGCGCGGGATGGCGGAGCTCGGCGTGCGCCAGCAAGGCGTCGGCGTCGGCGCGATCAGCGTGCCGCCGAAACCGAAGAGCGGTCCGCGCCCGGCCGCGATCATCGCGCTCGACGCGCCGGCCGGCGCGGTGCGCATCGCGCTCGAGGTGCACTCCGACGAGGCGCGCGGCGCGTACAAGGTGCTCGAGCGCCTGCGCGACGCGGTCGACGCGGGCGCCGCCGATCTCGCGGTGCTGGTGCGCGAGGCCGACGCGCCGCTCGGCGAAGGCGCGAAGCGATCGCTCGAGGTCGCCAGCGAGCTCGCCGCGCGCGGCGGCGGCGTCGTCTACCTCGACGAGGCGGCGGCGATCACGCTGTGCGCCGCCGGCGCGATGCTCGACGCCGCGTCGGCCGCCGAGGTGCTCGTCGACGATCGCCAGGCGACCCGCGACGAGGTGCTCGCGTTCCTCGCGACCGGCGAGGCCGCGCAGGCCTTGCGCCCGCTGTTCGATCGCGTCGTCACGCCGCCGCCCGCACGCGCTAGTATCGGGTGATGCGCGCCTGGTTGTTCGTGGTGCTGGTCGCCTGCGGCAAGCACGACGCGCCGACCGCGAAGAAGATCGACGAGCCGCCGCCGGCGCCGCCCGCGCCGCGCCCGATCGCCGCGTGCGACCAGCTCGCCGCCGCGCTCGCCCACGCCGACCAGCTCGACACCGACAGCGAAGTGATCGAGCTCCTGCGCGACCAGGCCGCGCTGCTCCGCGCCGCGACCCGCGCGCCCCGCGACGTAGATCGCGACGAGCTGACGGTCCGCTGCACCCACGGCCTCATGGCGCTCGCGAAGGTCCCGCGCGACTCCGACATGTACGGGGTCGGCTCGATCTCGGGCGGCGTCGTCGGCGGCCTGGCCAACGCGCCCCCGCCGCCCCCGCCGCCCCCACCGCCGCGTTCCACCGCGAACGCCGTCCCCTCGTGCCGCCACCTGTTCGCGATCCTCGATCGCATGGCCTCGTGCGCCGACCTGCCCGCCGACTTCCGGGACACGATCCGCCAGGCACGTGGGACCATGATGGACGCCTGGGGCAATGCGCCACAGGACCAGGACACACGCGACCTGATGGATCAAGCCTGCCGGGACGCGGCCAACGGGTATGCGCCGATCCTCACGCAGTACCATTGCCCGTGAATTCGCCGTTCGCGGCCGATGGTTTATGCTGCGCACATGAACTGCGTGGTGTGCGGACAGCGTCCCGCGGAAGTGGGGCTGCTCTGCGAGGACTGCCGTGACGAGCTCTCGGGGCCGCTCTACATCTCTCCCGAGCAGATCGTCTCGACGGCCGCCAAGCCGACGGGCGCGGTGCTCGTCGATCTCTGGGGTCGCCCGCACCCGCTCGATCCGCGCACGCTGATCGGCCGACACCTCGACGGCGTCGGCGTGTCGCTGCTCGAGAGCTCGATCTCGCGCCACCACGCGCACGTCGCGATCGATCCGCAGCGCAACCAATGGACGCTCCGCGATCTCGGCTCCGCCAACGGCACGTTCGTGAACGAGCAGCCGGTCAAAGATGCGATCGTCGTGCGGCAAGGCGATCGCATCGGCATCGGCGCGGTCGGCTTCTACTTCCTCGAGCGCGCCGACGCGCTGCCCAAGGTCGAGATCAGCCCGACCGCCGGCGCGACGCTGCGCCCGCAGGCGCGCCTGCGCGTGCCGCCCCCGCCGATCGGCACGACCACGAGCCCGCTCGGCCCGATGATCGAAGACGACGATCAGCCGTCGGACTTCGAGGAGAAGGAAGAGCGCACCGACGTCGGCCTGCCGACCGTCTCGATCCGCATGCACGAGCCGACCGGCGGTGGCGGCGGCGTCGTCGAGGTCGAGACCAAGCAGGTGCAGCTCACGACCACGCAGTTCGAGTTCTTCCGCCTGCTCTGCCAGCGCATGGTCGAGGAGGCGCACCAGCCCGAGCTCGTGCGCGGCTTCGTGCGCTCGTCGGAGCTGGTCGGTAACCTGTCGTGGGACACGCGCGAGCCCGGCGACAACCACGTCAAGCAGCTCGTCCGCCGCGTGCGCCGCGCCCTCATGAAGGCGGACATCGGCGATCTGATCGAGTCGCGACATCGTTTCGGCTACCGGCTGCGCGCCATCCCCGTCTTGTCGTAGACAATGGGGGCATGCGCGCCCTTCCGATCCTCGCCTTGATCTTCGCCGCGTCGCCCGCCCTCGCCGACGATCCCACGTACACCTACGGCAAGAAGGACGACGTCAAGGACGTCGACGCGGTGACGTGGAGCGGCAAGGTCGAGGCCGGCGTCGTGATGACGACGGGCAACTCGCGCACGACGACGGCGACCGGCTCGGCGTCGGCGACGCGCAAGGACAAGGACAACAAGTTCGACGGCACGCTCACCGCGACCTACGCGCGCGCCACCACGCGCGTCGTCGACGACGCCAACGGCAACATGCTGATCGATCCGGGCGAGGTCGGCGAGCTGTCGGCGACCTCGGCGAAGAACGCCGCCGCCAAGCTGCGCTACGACCGCTACCTGACCGATCTCAACTCGCTCTACGTCGCCGCGCTCGGCGCGGTCGACAGGCCCGCCGGCAAGGCGTTCCAGGGCGGGGGCCAGATCGGCTACAGCCGCAGCTTGTACAAGACCGAGCGCGCCGAGGCGACCGCCGAGGTCGGCTACGATCTCTCGTACCTCGCGATCGCCGACGACGGCTCGACGACGATCCACTCGGCCCGCGCGTTCGTCGGCTACAAGGGCAAGGCCGCGCACGACTCCGAGCTCGAGGCCTCGGTCGAGGGTCTGTTCAACTTGAACACCGTCACGATCGCGGCGCGCGAGGCGAGCGCGTTCAAGGCGACGCGCGTGAACGTGATCCTCGGGCTCACGACGACCTTGTCGAAGTCGCTCTCGTTCTCGGTCTCGTTCACCGCGAAGTACGACAACTTCCCCGCGCCGATCGCGGAGATCGGGACGCTCAAGTTCGCGCCCGGCTTCGAGCTCGTCGCCGACAAGCTCGACACGATCTCGAAGGCGTCGCTCATCCACACGTTCTGACCCGCCGCGCCGCCGCTGGTCCTGAGCGTAGGGCGAGCGAACGCGAGCCCGGAGTCGAAGGAAGCGGAGGGCTCTCGCAGCGAGCCCGGAGTCGAAGGACCCGCCGCTCCCCCGTTCGTGCTGAGCTCCGCCGGTTCGTCCTGAGCTCCCCCGTTCGTCCTGAGCGGAGGGCTCGCGCAGCGAGCCCGGAGTCGAAGGACCACTACGGCGTCGGATCCGGACCGGGAACCTCGTCGGGCCGAATCGGTTCGCCGCCGCGTCGATACCCGTCGGTGAGCAGCCACGTCGTCGGGCTCACGACCGGCAGCTGATCGGGATCGCGCGCGATCCTCCATTCGCGGATCGCATGCGCGCTCGCGTACGGATCGAATCTCCGCACGTCGTAGCGATCGCAGCGATGATGCCGCCAGTTGTTGACGATGTAGCTGACCGCGTTGCGCGCCTGCGCGGGCGACGTGATCGCGGTCGCGTGATAGCGGTACGCGAACACCTCGCCGCGCGCGCGGCGCAGCTCGCGGTTGAGGCGGCGCGCCGCGCTGATCGCGAAGCCCTGCATGCCGCTGCGGAGCGCGTCCTTGTCATCCGCTTCGACGAGCAGGTGGATGTGATTCGACTGGATGCTCGCGTGCGTGACGCGAAAATCGGCGCGCGCCCGGCATCGATCAACCGCGCGGCGGATCGCCCGATACGCCTTCGGCGTGCGCAGGTTCGACACCTCGTGCGTCACGCGCAAGACGATGTGCACGGGGTGGCGTCGATCGTGATCGGGTCGCGTGCGATGCCGCGGATCCATGCGCTTCCCAGTGACGGGACGGCCAAGCTTCTTGCGAAGCGCGCCGCGCTTGGTCCGCGGACGCAGGTCGATTTCGAGCTGTCCCTTCCGCCGCTTGCTCCACGCCGACCGCCGCTTCCGTGCCTTCATACTTAGGGCACTTTTATATGAAAGAGGTGCGACGGCTAGGCTGACACACGGCAATGCGTGGCAATCGTGTCGGAGAACTCGCGATCTGCGACCCGCCGGGCGGCGCGGCTCACGATCGACGCACGAGCGAGTGCGTCGCGCTGTCAGGTTTCATTTCCCGAGCGCCGACATCGGCGCGGCCGCCGGCCTTCGTGCGATCACGAGGCTCCGCGCCGTCGGCTTTTTCGGATTTTTCGGTTTCCGGAGGGCGCAGCGGCGCGATCCGGTGGTGATCGCGCGCGAGAACGCGCGACGGAGAGGGCGTCCCTGGCCTCTCACGCGGCCGGGGCCGGGGCCGGGGCCGGGGCGCGCGCGGTCAGCGGCGGCGGGCGCCGTTGGTCGGCGCGGCGGCGTCGGAGTCGGCGGGCGGCTCGACGACCTCGGCGAGCTGCTCGAGGAGCTCGCGGAGGGTCTTCATCTTGGTGCGGCCGAGGCGGCCGGCCCAGGCGCCCTCGGCGGAGTCGGCGACCTTCTTGACCTCGGCGGACCAGAGCTTGCCCTTCGCGCCGAGGCGCACGCGCTTGATCACGCCGTGATCGGGATCCGGGTAGCGCTCGACGAGCGAGAGCTGCTCGAGATCGGAGACCATGTCGCCGACCGTCTGCTTGGGCAGGCCGAGCTGATCGACCAGATCGCTCAGGCGCACGCCGCCGGCTTCGAGCAGGCCGAGCAGCTGCGTGTGCGCGGGCCGGAGCGACGGGAAGCCGAGCCGGCCGAGCCGCGCGTCGATCTGCGCCGACAGATCGTGCTGCGGCAGGTGCAGGAGAGTGCGGAGATCGCGGCGGGTAGCTTTGGCCATGGCGGAACGAAGCCGAAGTCGGACTCGGGTCTTAACAAAAGTCCCGCCGGATCGGGAGACCGAAACGTCGGAAACCGACGTCCGGTCTCCGGACAGAGGTCATCCAGCTTCCGGAGCGCGAACCACTTGCGATCGCGCGCGCGATCCGTAGCGACTACGCCTCGGTCGCGGCTTGATCGAGATCCGCCTGACCGCGATCGACCGCGACCTCGTCGCGACGGAAGAGACGCCGCAAGCCGCGCCGCGTCTTCACCGACAGATCGTCGAACAGCGTGTAGATGACGGGGATCGCGACCAGCGTGAGCAAGAGCGACAACGTCTGTCCACCGACGACGATTCCCGCGATCGACTTCGAGAAGCCGCTCGAGATGCCGTTGGTGAAGACCAGCGGCAGCATGCCGGCGACGAACGCGAAGGTCGTCATCAAGATCGGACGCAAGCGCGCGCGCGACGCCTCGAGCACCGCCTCGTCGCGCGGGCGTCCCTGCGCGCGCAGGTGGTTCGCGAAGTCGACCTGGAGGATGCCGTTCTTCTTGACGACCGCGAACAAGACGAGCAAGCCGAGCATCGAGAAGATGTCGAGGTGGTTGCCGAACAAGACGATCGCGATCAACGCGAACGGCAGCGTCATCGGCAGCGCCAACATGATCGTCAGCGGATGGATCCACGACTCGAACTGCGCCGCGAGCACGAGGTACATGAAGACGAACGACAAGAGGAAGGCGAACGCGAACGCCTTGCCGGCGCGCCCCATCTCCTTCGACTGGCCGAACGAGTCGATGTAGTAGCCGGCGGGCAGATCGAGGCTCGTCAGGATCTTCTTGACCGCACTGTCGACGTCGCCCTGCGAGTAGCCGGGCGCGATGTTGGCCAGGAAGACGACGTCGTAGGTGCGGTTCAGGCGGTTCAGCTGCGACGGGCCGAGCCCGCTCTTGAGCCGCGTCACGTCGGTCAGCGCGACCGCGCCGAGCGTCGACGACGGCACCGTCAAGAGCTGCAGCGCGGCGCCGCTCGAGCGGTAGCGCTTGTCGGCGCGCACGACCACGTCGTACTGCTCGTTCTTCTCCGAATAGCTCGAGACCTTCTGGCCGCCGACCAGGAGGTTCAAGGTCAGGGTGGCCTGCATCGGATCGACGCCGAGCGCCGCCGCGCGATCGCGGTCGGTGCGCACCTCGGTCTCCGGATCCGGCGGCGTCACCGACGAGTCGACGTCGACCGCGCCGGGCACCTTCTTCATCGCGTCCGTCGCGCGCTTCGCGAACACCGCGAGGCGCTCGGGGTCCGGGCCGTACATCACGTACTGGATCAGCGAGTTCTGTCCGGAGCCGATCGAGAAGTCGTTCACGACCTGCACCGACGCGCGCACGTCCTCCGGCACCTGCGAGATGACCTGCTTGCGCACGACGTCCATGATCTCGTTCTGGCTCATCGCGCGATCGCCGGGATCCGACAGGCGCACGTAGACGTGGCCGATGTTCGCCTGCTTGGTGTCCGAGTCCGCGACCGTCGTCAGCGTGTGGATGACGCCGGGGATCTTGCGCGTCTCGCGGGCGATGCGCTCGCCGATGATCGTCGTCTGATCGAGCGACGTGCCCTCCTTGGTGTGGAAGAAGACGTCGAGCTGCGCGTCGTCGCTGATCGGCAGGAACGCGAAGCCCGCCTTCTTCGCCGTGAAGGGCACGGTCGCGCACGACACGAAGACCGCGGCGATCACCACCCAGCGATGGCGCAGGCAGAAGCGCAGGAGGCCGGTGTACGCGCGCTCGATCGGGTGATAGCCGCGATCGACGATGCGCTCGAGGATCGTCTTCTCGATCGTGCCGTCGGGACGGCGCTTCGGGATCGGCAGGAGCCGCGCCGCGAGCATCGGCGTGGTCGTGAACGCGACGATCAGCGACAGCGCGATCGCGAACGCCATGGTCAGGCCGAAGCTCGACATGAAGCGCCCGACGATGCCGCTCATGAACGCGACCGGCAGGAAGACCGCCAACAGCGAGAGCGTGGTCGCCAAGACGGCCAACCCGATCTCCTTGGTCGCGCGGATCGCGGCGGGGAACGGCTTCACGCCGTTCTCCTCGACCCATCGGTAGATGTTCTCCAAGACGACGATCGCGTCGTCGATCACGATGCCGACCGCCAGCGACAGCGCGAGCAGGGTCATCATGTTCATCGTGAAGCCGGCCTTCGCCATCAGCGCGAACGTGCCGATGATCGAGACCGGGATCGCGATCGCCGCGATGATCGTCGAGCGCAGCGAGCCGAGGAAGACGAGCACGATGATCGCCGCGAGGATCGCGCCGAGGATCAGGTGCTCGTTGACCTGGCCGATCGCGGTGCGGATCGACTCCGAGTTGTCGCGCACGACCTCGAGCGTGTAGCCCGGCGGCAGGTTCTTCTGCAGCTCGGCGACGCGCTGCTTGACCTTGTCGACGGTCTCGACCGTGTTGGTGCCCGACTGCTTGCGGATCGAGAGGACGACCGCCGGCGTGCCGTCGCGCATCGCCGCGCTGTCGGGATCGGCCTGGCCGTCCTCGATCATCGTGACCAGATCCTCGACGCGGATCGGATGATCGCCCTGCTGGCGCACGACGATGCGGCCGAGCTCCTGCGGGTTGGAGACGCGGTTGTCGACGCGCAGGCTCGATCGCTGCGGGCCTTGATCCATCTGGCCGCCCGGCATCGACGCGTTGTTGGCGGCGAGCGCCGCCTGGATCTCGAGCGCCGACACGCCGGTCGCGAGCAGCTTGAACGGATCGACGACGACGTTGATCTGGCGCTTCTGGCCGCCGATGATCTTGATGTCGCCGACGCCGTCGACGGTCTCGAGGCGCCGCTTGATCACCTTGTCGGCGACCTCGGTGATCTTGACGACCGGCTGCCCCTTGGCCTTGACCGCGAGCTGCAGGATCGGCGCGGCGTCGGGATCGAGCTTCTGCACGATCGGCAGCTGCGTGCCGGTCGGCCACTGCGAGATCGTCGAGATGCGATCGCGGACTTCCTGCGCCGCGACCTCGCCGTTCTTCTCGAGCTCGAACTGCACGATCACGAGCGACGCGCCCTCGGTCGAGATCGACGACAGCGTGTCGATGCCGGAGACCGTGTTCACGGCCTCCTCGACCTTCTCGGTGATGTCGGACTCGATGTCGGTCGGCGACGCGCCGGGGAGCACGGTCGTGATCGTGATGAAGGGGAACTCGACCTTGGGGAACTTGTCGACGCCCAGGCCGGAGCGGCCGACGAGGCCGATCACGACGAGCGTCAAGACGAGCACCGACGCGAAGATCGGGCGACGGACCGAGATCTTGGACAGCCACTGCATGGTCTCACTCCACCCGCGCGCCGTCGGCGACCTGCTCGGTCACCTGGGCTGCCACTTTGTCGCCGGCCTTCACGCCGTCGGCGATCGCGACCTTGCCGCCGGCGAGCTCGGGGCCGAGCTGGACGACGCGCTCCTCGAGGTGACCCTTGACCACGACCCACAGGCGCCAGGTCGTGCCGCGCTGCGCGAGCGCGCTCTTCGGCACGACCGGCATCGGCTGCATGCCGAGCGTGACCTTGACGGTGACGAACATGCCGCTCTTGAGCGGCGAGCCCGGATCGACGGTCGCTTCGCACACGAGCGCGCGCGGCATCTGGTTGAGCGCGACGCCGACCTTCGTCACCTTCGCGTGGAACTTGTCCTTCGGGTACGCGACCGCGTCGAGCTCGACGTCGAGGCCTTCCTTGACGTACGGCGCCGCCGACTCGGGGACGCTGATGTCGACCTTGAGCGGATCGTCGTCGATCAGCTGCACGACCGGCATGCCGGGCGCGACCCACTCGCCGACCTCGACCATCTTCGCCTGCACGACGCCGGTGAACGGCGCGCGGACGACGCCGTCGGTGATCGACTTGCCGGCCTGGCGCGCGCGCGCCGCGATCGCCGCGACGTTCTGCTGCGCCGCCGTGCAGTTGGTCGTCTCGCGATCGTACTGCTGCTTGGTGATCGCGCCCTTGTCGAGCAGCTCCTTGGCGCGCTGGCAGTCGGTCTGCGCCATGTTCCATTGGGCGCGCGCGGCCTCGAGCTGCGCGTTCACCTCTTGCGAGTTGATCTGCGCGTTCGAGGTGTCGAGCCGGATCAGCGGATCGCCTTGCTTCACGCGCGAGCCGCTGTCGACCATCACCGCGATCGCGCGACCCGCGATGTCGGAGGCGACCTTCGACTGTTGATCGGGCTTGATCGATCCCGTGACCTCGAGCAGCTGAGGAGCCGAGAGGCTCTCGACCGTCGCGAGCGGGACCTTGACCAAGGGCTCGGCCGCGGCGTCCGACGTGTTCGCGGCGGACTTGCCGCAGGCGGCGGCGGCGAGGAAGGACAGCGTGAGAAGCGAGTACGTCCGCATGGCGGGGTCCTTCGATGCAGGGGAGAGGCCATCGGCTCCGGCGCGGATTCGCGGGCTTGCGCCGATGGCTTGTATGGCAAACCGACAGGGAGACAACGGTCTACTGCACGTCCTGGCCGAGCGCATGTGCGAGGCGGGCCAGCGCGATGCGGAGATCGATGCGCGCGTCGATCGCGGCGATGCGGGCGCGCGTGAGCTCGGTCTCCGCGTCGACCAGCTCGACCGCGGTGACGCGCTCGGCGTCGAGCAGCTCGCGGCGCACGCGGTAGCTCTCCTCGGCGGCGGCGAGCGCTTGCTGGGTGTTGATCAAGGCCTGGCGCGCGATGTCGACCTGCTGCACGTAGCTCGTGACCTCGGCGCGGATGCCGTCGGCGAGGCGCTGGCGATCCGCGCCGAGGGCGCGGATCTTCGCCTCGGTGTCGTCGATCTTCGTGTCCGCGAGCAACATGTCGTTGGGCGACCACGTGATCTGCGCGCCGACCGCCCAGGTGAGCTCGAGGTCGCTCGAGCCGAACGCGCGCTGGTTGGGCTTGTCGTAGTTGGCCTGCGCGAACGCCGAGAGCCGCGGGTAGCGATCGGCCTTCTGCGACTGCGCGGTGCGCGTCAGGAGGTCCTCGTTGGCGGCGATGATCTTGGTCTCGAGCCGGCGGCCGAGCGCTTCGCGTGCGAGATCGTCGGGCTTGCCCAGCGCGGGGATAGGAACATCACCTCGGACGTCTTCACCGATCGCGAGCTGCTCTTCGGGCTCCGCACCGATCAAGATGCGCAGCTGCTCCTCGCGGATCGCGAGCGCGTCCTTGGTCTGGACGAGCGCGAGATCGGCTTGCGCTTTTTGCGCTTGGAGCCGGAGCAAGTCCGCGCGCGACGCGCGCTGCACGCTGACGAGCGCGGACAGCTGTTCGACCGTGGCGCCGACCTGCGCGACCAATCGCTCCGCGACGACCACCTGCAGCCGCGCGCGCGCCCACTCGTAGTACGCGACCCGCGCCTCCAGGGCCGCGTTCAGCGCGGCCGTCTGCTCGCCGAGGTGGACCATCACCACCGAAGCGTCGGCCACATCTACGACGTACGGGATGCGGACGAAGTAGTCGGAGATGGGCACCGAGAGCTGCGCGTCGGCGTTCCACTGGTTCGGGATGATCTTGATGATCGTGTCGAGCGGCGGCATCAAGGTAACGGGCGAGAGCCGGGTGTAACGAAGCGTTCCATCGAGGCGGGGGATCCGAAGGACCTTCGCCTGATCGACGAGCGCGCGCGCCGAGCCGAGCTCCGCGATCTTGCGCCGCACGTCGGGCGACACCTTGGCGGCGCGCTCCGCGGCCTGATCCGCGGTGAGCCCGCCCGAGATTCCGACGAGCGCGCCGAGCTCCTTCTCGTAATCGGGGGCCGGCGCTGGAGCCGCCTTCTGAGCGAACGCGGGCGCGGCGCCGAGGGCGATCGCGAGCGCGGTGAACGCGGGAACGAAGCGGGACGAGGCTGACATGCCCCGAACGTAGAGCACTCCCCGTGCCACGGGTGGTTGTCGGTTTGCCATACAGCCGTAGCTGCCGACGGCTGCGACAGCGACATCGCTGCGACACCGATCGCGACGCTTTGCCGCTGGTTATCGGCGTAAAGTCGATGGCACGAGCGTCGCAATGCACGATGACGTGGGACTCGGCCGCAACGCCTACATGCTCGCGAACGCGAGGCAGACCTCGCTCCGCGGGATGTTCGTCGGCGGCTGCCTGTGCCTGATCGTCGGCGGCGTCTTGCTCGACGGCGGCTTCCCGATCTGGCGCGTCGCCGCGATGTGCGCCGCGTTCGTCGTCTTGATGCTCTCGCACCAGCTCTTGATCGCGCGCACCAAGGCGCCCGAAGACGTCGAGACGATGTTCATCCGCATGAACGTGCTCGCGCAGCTGTTCGCGACCACGCAGATCACGCTGACCGGCGGCTTGATGTCGCCGCTGCTCCCCACGATCGCGCTCAGCGCGATCTTCTCGGTCGTCTTCTTCGGGCCGCACCGGCGCGCGAGCGGCCTCGTCCTCTTGCTCGCGGTCCTGATCGCGATCATGGCCGCCCTGCCCGACTCGATCACCGGGCCCGGCATCCCGCGCGATCACTACATCGCGATCGTCGTGCTCGCGCTGGTGTGGACCTTGTTCGCGATCCGCATGTTCGTCACCAAGATCAGCGAGGCGACCCACGCGGCGTCGTGCGCGATCAGCGATCTGCGCGAGGACCGCATCGCCGACGCCGAGGCGCAGGCGCGCCGGCTGCAGTCGGTCGGCGCGAAGGTCGCGCACGAGCTCAAGAACCCGCTCGCCGCGATCAAGGGCCTGGTCCAGCTGGTCAAGCGCGCGCCCGACTCGCTGAAGACCGACGAGCGGCTCGCGGTGGTCGAAGCCGAGATCGATCGGATGGAGTCGATCCTGCGCGAGTACCTGTCGTTCGCGCGGCCGCTCGAGGATCTGAAGAAGGAGCCGATCGATCTCAACGAGATCGCGGTCGAGGTCGCGAGCGTGCTCGCCGGGCGCGTCGAGCAAGGGCGCATCGAGCTCGACGTCGACGCGCGGCCCGCGCCGATCGAGGGCGATCCGCGCCGCTTGAAGGAGGCGCTGATCAACCTGCTCGCGAACGCGATCGACGCGACGCCGCCGGGCGGCAAGATCAAGATCGCGACGCGCGCCGGCGACGATCGCGCGGGCGTCGTCGAGATCCGCGACAGCGGTCGCGGCATGGCGGCGGACGTGCTGGATCGGTTGGGCACGTCGTTCTTCACCACCCGCGCGAGCGGCACCGGGCTCGGCTTCGTGCTCGCGCTCGGCGTCGTCGCGCAGCACGGCGGCGCGCTGCACGTCGCGAGCGAGCCGGGGCGCGGTACGCACGTGTCGATCACGCTGCCCGCGCAGGGCGCGGCGGCGCCGTCGGCGACGATCACGACGTCCCGGCGACTGCCGAACGAATCGCGGGCCGCCTGATGTCCACCGTGCTTCTCGTGGACGACGAGCCCGGCGTCCTGTTCACGCTGAAGGAGCTGCTGTCCGATCGCGGTCATCGCGTGCTCACCGCGCGCTCCGGCGCCGAGGCGCTGCCGCAGATCGAGGACGCCGACGCGGTCGTCACCGATCAATCGATGCCGGGCATGACCGGGCTCGAGCTGATCGCGACGATCGTGCAGCGCGATCCGGCGATGCCGGTCATCTTGATCACCGCGTTCGGCTCGGAGCGCGTCGCCGTCTCGGCGATGAAGGCCGGCGCGTACGACTACCTGCCGAAGCCGTTCGACATCGACGAGGTCGCGCTCGTGATCGAGCGCGCGCTCGAGGCGCGGCGGCTGCGCGTGACCAACCGTCGCCTGTCGACGGAGCGCGTGCTCGGCCGCCGCATCATCGCCGAGTCGCGCGCGATGCGCCGCTTGCTCGACGCCGCCGAGCGCGTCGCGCCGCGCGACGTCACGGTGCTCGTGCGCGGCGAGACCGGCACCGGCAAGGAGTTCGTCGCGCACCTCTTGCACGCCGGCAGCTCGCGCGCGCAGAAGCCGCTGGTTCGCTTCAACTGCGCGGCGATCCCGGCCGAGCTCGCCGAAGCCGAGCTGTTCGGCCACGTGAAGGGCGCGTTCACCGGCGCGACCGCCGCGCGGCGCGGCTTCTTCGCCGAGGCCGACGGCGGCACGCTCGTCCTCGATGAGGTCGGTGAGCTGCCGCTCGCGGTGCAGGCGAAGCTCTTGCGCGCGCTGCAGGAGGGCGAGATCCAGCCGGTCGGATCCGGACGCGTCGAGAAGGTCGACGTGCGCCTGGTCGCCGCGACCAACCGCGATCTCGCCGCCGAGGCGAAGACCGGCAACTTCCGCGAGGACCTCTATTACCGGTTGGCCGTCGTCGAGCTGATCGTGCCGCCCTTGCGCGATCGCCGCGACGACATCCCCGCGCTCGCGACCGAGTTCGCGCGCTTCTACGGCGAGAAGTTCGGCATGGGGCCGCTCAAGCTCGAGCCGACCTTGATCGACGCGCTCGCGCGCGAGCCGTGGCCCGGCAACGTGCGCCAGCTCGAGAACACGGTCGCGCGCCTCGCCGCGCTGTCGACCGGCGGCGCGATCGGCCTCGCCGACTATCGCGGCGAGCACGCCGACCCCACGCTCGAGACGCCCGCGGTGATCGCGACCGGCGCCGATGACGCGGGGCAGGAAGAGCGCGGCGACTTCGCGACCGGTCCTTCGCTCAAGGAGCAGGTCGAGGCGTTCGAGCGCGGCGTGATCGCGCGCGCGCTCGACGCGAGCGGTGGGAACCAGTCGGAGGCCGCCCGACGCCTCGGCACGTCGCGCGTCACCTTGATCGACAAGTTACGCAAGTACGGGCTCGCCTCGACGCGAGCCCGGTGAAGTTCTGTTAACCGAGTCCCGTCGCGGCTTTGGGCGACTTAACATGGACCGTATGAGCGAAAACGCTCCGGTCAAGGTCCTGCTCGTCGAGGACGACGCGCGGCTCGCTCAGCTGACGGCGCGATACCTCCAAGGTCACGGCGCGGTCGTGACGATCGCCGGTGACGGCAACGAAGGCCAAGCGGAGGCGCTGCGGCGCGCGTACGACTGTGTGGTCCTCGACCTCATGTTGCCGGGGAAAGACGGCATCGAGGTCTGCCGCGCGCTGCGCCAGCACATCGACACCCCGATCATCATGCTGACCGCGCGCACCGAGGAGACCGATCGCGTGATGGGCCTCGAGGTCGGCGCCGACGACTACGTCACCAAGCCGTTCTCGGCGCGCGAGCTGCTCGCGCGCGTGCGCGCGGTCGTGCGCCGCGCGCAGGGCAAGGCCGGTCCCCAGGGCGCGCCGCTGCAGGTCGGCCGGCTCGCGCTCGATCCGTCGCGGCTCGCGGTCACGCTCGACGGCCACGCGATCGAGGTCACCGCGTACGAGTTCGCGATCCTGCGCGCGCTCGCGGAGCGCCCGGGCCGCGTCCTGTCGCGCGAGCAGCTGCTCGATCTCGCGAAGGGCTCGGCGGAGCTCAGCTTCGATCGCTCGATCGACGTCCACGTGTCGCGCCTGCGCGCGAAGCTCGGCGACGACGCGCGCCGGCCGCGGATCCTGAAGACCGTGCGCGGCGCCGGCTACCTGCTCGCGTCGGACGAGCACGGCGACCAGCAAGGCGAAGGAGGCGCGCCGTGAAGCGCACCCTCGCCTCGCGCGTGTACGGCTTCGCGCTCGCGATCGTCTTGGTCGTCGGCGTGTCGATCATCTACTTGCCGCGCCTCTTGTTCGGCTCGCGCATCGAGGTCCACCAGCACCGCACGATCGCGCTGCTCGCCGACGATCTCGGCCGCCAGCCGGCGACCGAGATGCAGGCGACGCTCGCGCGCCTCGAGCCGCGCATGACCGGGCCGGTCGCGATCTACGACGAGCACGGCGCGAAGATCGCGTCGAGCGGCGAGCCGGTGCCGCCGGCGCCGAGCGCCGACGAGCTCACCGAGATCGCGGCGCACGGCGATCTCGTCGACGACAATCGGCTGGTCGCGCGCACGCCCAACGGCTTCTTCGTCGTGCACCAGGCGCCGCCGCCGCAGATCTTCACGACCAAGACGATCACGCTGTGGGCGGTCGCGCTCGCGCTGATCCTCGCCGGCTCGCTCCTGTTCGCGCGATCGCTCGCGCGTCCGCTCGGCGTGCTCGGCAGCGCGGCCGCGCGCTTCGGCAAGGGCGACACCCAGGCGCGCGCGCGGCTCGGCCGGCGCGACGAGCTCGGCGACGTCGGCCAGGCCTTCGACGACATGGCCGATCGCATCGAGCACCTCTTGCGCGCGCAGCGCGACCTGGTCGCGGATGTCTCGCACGAGCTGCGCACGCCGCTCGCGCGCCTGCGGGTCGCGCTCGAGATCGCGGCGGATGATCCGAGTGAGGCGGCCGAGACCTTGCGCGAGATCCAGTCGGATCTCGACGAGCTCGAGCAACTGGTCGACAACGTGCTCACCGCGGGTCGCCTCGACGCCGGCGCGCCCGGCGCGCTCGCGGTGCAACGCCGTCCGATCAAGCTCGGCGAGCTCGCGAACACGTCGGCGAACCGCTTCGCGCAGCTCCACGCGGGCCGCCGCCTGAAGGTCGCGCTCGACGCGCCCGACGCGACCGTCGCCGGCGATCCGGTGCTCCTGCGCCGCGCCGTCGACAACCTGCTCGACAACGCGGCGAAGTACAGCGAGCCGGAGACGCAGATCGATCTGCGCGTGCAGGCCGCGCCCGGCGCGAACGATCAGATCGAGGTCGTGGTCGCGGATCAAGGCGTCGGCATGAGCGACGACGAGCTCGCGCACGCGTTCACGCCGTTCTGGCGCGCCGACGCCTCGCGCACGCGCGGCACCGGCGGCGTCGGGCTCGGGCTCACCCTCGCGCGTCGCATCGCGCGCGCCCACGACGGCGACATCCAACTGGCCTCGCGGCGCGGCGAAGGCACGACCGCAACCCTTCGCATCCCGGTGTCCCATGCAACGGCGTAACTACATCCGCATCGGAGTCTTCACCTTCCTCGCCGCCGCGGCCGCGGTCGTGGTGTGGAAGCACCCGTGGTCGTCGGGCGGCGGCTCGGATCTGAAGTTCGACACCGTCGCGGTCGACAAGGGCAACATCGCCGCCAAGGTCAACGCGACCGGCACGCTGTCGCCGCGCAAGCTCGTCCAGGTCGGCGCGCAGGTCTCGGGCCGCATCGTCGAGCTCGACGTCGACTTCAACGATCACGTCAAGGCGGGCCAGGTGATCGCGAAGCTCGATCCGTCGTTGATCAACGCGCAGATCGCGCAGAACCGCGCGAGCCAGGCGTCGGCGGCGGCCGCGCTGACCAAGGCGAAGGTCGCGCTCGCCGACGCGCAGCGCCAGAACGCGCGCACCAAGACGCTCACCGATCAGAAGCTCGTCGCGCAGCAGACCGCCGACACCGCGCAGGCGACCGAGGACACCGCGCGCGCCGCGGTCGCGGCCGCGCAGGCGCAGCTCGCGCAGACCCAGGCGACGCTCTCGCAGACCGAGACGCAGCTGACGTACACGACGATCACCTCGCCGATCGACGGCGTCGTGATCGCGCGCCAGGTCGACGTCGGCCAGACGGTCGCGGCGTCCTTGTCGGCGCCGACGCTCTACACGATCGCGGAGGATCTCTCGCGCATGCAGATCGACACCAGCGTCGCAGAAGGCGACGTCGGCCGGTTGACCGAGGGCATGAAGGCGCGCTTCACCGTCGACGCGTTCCCGGGCCACAGCTTCGACGGCGTCGTGCGGCAGATCCGCAACTCGGCGACCGCGGTCTCGGGCGTCGTCACGTACGACGCGGTGATCGACGTCGAGAACGCCGACAAGGAGTTCGTCTTGCGCCCGGGCATGACCGCGAACGTCACGTTCGTGCTGGACGAGGTCGCGAATGTGATCCGCGTGCCGAACGCGGCGTTGCGGTTCAAGCCGACCCAGCAGCAGCTCGCCGCGATGTTCGGCGGTGAAGGCGGCGGGCGTGGCGGGCGGCGGCGCAACGGCGGCGGCGGCGGTGGATCGGGATCGGGATCGGGATCCGCATCGGGATCGGGATCCGCATCGGGATCGGCATCGGCATCGGGCGAGCGCGGCGGCGGCGGCGGTGGGTGGCGCGGCGGTGGCGGTGGATCCGACGGCGAAGGCACCGGCGCGCAAGATCCGACGAGGAAGACCGTCTGGAAGCTCGAGAACGGCAAGCCGCGGCCGGTGCGCATCAAGGTCGGGCTCACCGACAACAGCAAGACCCAGCTCCTCGACGGCGAGCTCCAGCCCGGCGATCAGCTGATCACCGCGGTCTCCGGCGCGCCGTCGACGGCGCCCACCGGCGGCGGGTCGATGAGGTTCTAGCGATGGATGCCACGCCCGTCATCGAGCTCGAGAACGTCGTCCGCACGTACACGATGGGCGACAACGAGGTGCGCGCCCTGCGCGGCGTCTCGCTGCGCGTCGAGAAGGGCGAGTCGCTCGCGATCATGGGTCCGTCGGGCTCGGGCAAGACGACCCTCATGAACACGCTCGGCTGCCTCGACCGTCCGACGTCCGGACACTATCTCCTGCTCGGCCAAGACGTCTCGCGCCTGTCGAAGGCGGAGCTCGCGACCGTGCGCGGGCGCCGCATCGGCTTCGTCTTCCAGTCGTTCAACCTGCTCGCGCGCACGAGCGCGCTCGAGAACGTCGAGCTGCCGCTCCTCTACGCCGGCGTCGGCGGCAAGGAGCGCCATCGCCGCGCGCGCGAGGCGCTCGAGAAGGTCGGGCTCGGCAAGCGCCTCGATCACGTGCCGAGCCAGCTGTCCGGCGGCCAGCAGCAGCGCGTCGCGATCGCGCGCGCGCTGGTCGGCGAGCCCGAGATCATCATGGCCGACGAGCCGACCGGCAACCTCGACTCGCAGACCTCCGTCGAGGTGATGGCGATCCTGCAGTCGCTGGTCGCGCAGGGCATCACCGTCATCCTCGTCACCCACGAGCCCGACATCGCCGCGCACGCCTCGCGCGTGATCGTGCTCAAGGACGGCCACATCATCGACGATCGCCGGCAAGAGCCGCTCAAGGCCGAGGTGCCGTCGTGAACCCGTTCACCACCTTCAAGACCGCGTTCCGCGCGCTGTTCCGCAACAAGCTGCGCTCGCTGCTCACCGTGCTCGGCATCGTGATCGGCATCGCCGCCGTGATCACGATGGTCGCGATCGGTCAGGGCGCGCGCCAGCAGATGGCGCAGGTCTTCGAGGCGATGGGCTCGAACATGCTGGTCGTCACGTCGTCGTCGCAGAACGCGTCGGGCGCGAAGTCGGGCGCGGGCTCGTCGATGTCCTTGACGTGGGACGACGTCCAGGCGATCCGCGAGGAGTGCCCGGCGGTCGCGCTGGCGGCGATCTCGATGAGCGCGCGCGTGCAGCTCGGCGCCGAGGATCAGAACTGGAACACGCAGCTCACCGGCACCGAGCCCGACTTCTTCGCGATCCGCAACTGGAAGGTCGCCGAGGGCGCGATCTTCGACGAGGAGGCCTCGAGCTCCGGCGCGCCCGAGATCGTGCTGGGCAAGACCGTCGTCGACAACCTCTTCGGCGAGGGCGCGAACCCGGTCGGTCAGACGATGCGCGTCAACGGCAAGCCGTTCGAGATCGTCGGCGTCTTGGTCGCGAAGGGCCAGTCGCCGCAGGGCCAAGACTACGACGACGCCGCGTTCATCCCGGCGCACGCGTTCGAGCGCAAGGTCCAAGGCGGCCTCGGCGGCCGCTTCCGCGGTCAGGTCTACATCTCCGCGGTCGACGAGGACTCGACGACCAAGGCCGCCGATCAGATCGCGGGCCTGTTGCGCGAGCACCACCACATCGACGAGGGCGAGGACGACGACTTCAACGTGCGCAACCTCGCCGAGCAGGCGCAGTCGAAGAAGCAGGCCACCGACACCAACACGACCTTGCTCGCGATCGTCGCGGCGGTGTCGCTGGTGGTCGGCGGCATCGGCGTCATGAACATCATGTTGGTGTCGGTCGTCGAGCGCACGCGCGAGATCGGCATCCGCATGGCGGTCGGCGCGCGGCCGATCGACGTGCTCCTGCAGTTCCTCGTCGAGTCGCTCGCGCTCGCCGCGATCGGCGGCGGGCTCGGCCTGCTCGGCGGCTACGGCATGGCCGAGTACTTGTCGAAGCACCTCGACTGGCCGGTGCTGTTCCCGGGATCGATCGCGGCGCTCGCGGTCGCCGTTTCTGCCGGGGTGGGTATCGTGTTCGGGCTGTATCCGGCGATCAAAGCGTCGCAGCTCGATCCCATCACCGCGCTGAGGTACGAAGCATGAAGTCGCTTGGGTTGATCCTCCCCGGTCTGCTCTTCCCGTTGCTCGCACGGGCGCAGGCGCCGGCCGCTCCTCCTCCCGCGCCGCGCCCGACCGGCCCGCACCTCTCGCTCGAGGCCGCGATCGCGCACGCCGAGCAGATCCATCCGTCGTTGGCCGCGGATCAGGCGAGCGCCGAGGCGGCGCTCGCGCGGATCGATCAGGTGCGCGCGAGCACGCGCCCGCAGGTGAACGGCAACGCGAGCATCGGCGGCAACCTGTCGACGCCGACCGCCGCCGACGATCCGCACACGTCGCTCGACGTCAACGTGAAGGGCTCGTGGCTGATCACGGATTTCGGTCGCACGACCGCGCGCCGCAAGGCCGCCGAGGCGAGCGCCCTAGCCGCGCGCGATCAGGTCGCGGTCACCGGCCTCGACGTGCGCACCGACGTCGAGACCGCGTACCTGCTCGCGATCGCGCAGCGCGAGCTGGTCGACGTCGCGGTCGACGCGGAGACCGCGGCCAACCGCCACCTCGACGAGGCGCACCGCTTCGTGCTCGCCGGCGCGAAGGATCCGATCGAAGAAGCGACCGCGGCGGCGACCGCGGCCGCGCAGAAGGCCGCGCGCATCCGCGCCGAGGGCAGCTATCAGGCCGCGATCGCGGAGCTGCGGCTCGCGGTCGGCGATCCGTCGATCCCCGACGACGTCTCGCTCGACGAGACCTGGCCCGGCGCGCTCGACGGCGAGGATCAGGCGCGCGACGCGCTGGTCGCGAACGCGATGGCGCATCGGCCGGAGCTGATGCAGGCGCAGCTCGCGATCCAGGCCGCGGAGGAGAGCCGCATCGCCGCGAGCTACGGCCATCGCCCGACGGTGTCGGTCGGCGCGTCGGTCGACTGGTCGCGCCACGACAAGGACATCGGCGATCCGTTCTGGACCGCGGGGCTCACGCTCAGCGTGCCGATCTTCGACGGCGGCTTGATCGCCGCGCAGACGCGCGAGGCCGAGGCGAACAAGACCGAGGCGATGGCGCGCCGCGCGCAAGAGGCGCTGTCGGTCCGCTCCGACGTCGAGAGCGCGTGGATCGATCTGCGATCGGATCAGGCTGCGCTCGAGTCGTCGAAGGCCGCGGTGACCGCCGCGCGCCAGCAGCTCACGCTCGCCGAGGGTCGCTACACCGCCGGCGTCGGCAGCCCGGTCGAGCTCGCCGACGCGCAGAACGCGGTCGTCAACGCCGAGGGCCAGCGCGTCACCGCGGAGTGGCAGCTCGCGACCGCGCGCACGCGGTTGCGTCGCGCGCTCGGGCAGTAGACGATCGTAGGGATGAATCAGAAGAGCTCGCACAAGACGCCCGCATGGATCTTCGTCGTGATCGGGCTCGCGGTGGTCGGGACCGGAGTCGGCGTGTACTTCGCGAAACGCGGCGGCGGCGCGAGCGACGGTGACAAGGACAAGACCGTCGATCTCGCGACGCGGACGAAGGCCGTCACGATCCACCCGCCCGAGGTCGCGCGCCCGCAGACGCGATCGATCCGCGCGGATCGGATCGTTCGCGTCTTGGCCGGCGGCGAGCGCCAGCGCGATCTGTTGCGGCCCGGGCTGGTGCGCGACGGCGCGCTGTCGCTCGGCGCGCTGCCCGAGATGGACACTCCGGCCCCGATCGACTCGCTCGCCGCGGCGCGGACGCAACCGACGTCGCAGGACGATCCACCGCCGCCGCCTCCCGACGACGGCAGCGACGAGTCCGGTGGCACCGGCACGATGATGGCGCTCGAGGAAGGGAAGATGGGCAAGAAGGAGACGGACCGCGCCGAGGGCAGCTATCAGATGAGGAACCTCGATCCCGACGCCGACCTGCTCGGCGTGATGGATCCGACCAACGACGACGGCGGCCCTGCCTCGCTCCCGCTCGTGATCGCCGATCGCGACGTGCCGGCGAGCGCGGTCGTCGACGCGCTGCGCCTCGACGGCGGCTCGATCGCGGTCTCGACCGGCGAGGGCGATCGCGTGCGCGCGTTCGCGGTCGCGTTCATCCTGAGCAGCGCGCCGCCGCCCGACGGCGATCGCGTCGCGATCTCGCTCGCGGGCGGACACACGCCGAGCGCCGACGAGCTCGCGAGCGTCGCGGGCAAGCCCGTGTGGATCGATCCGGGCGACGTCTCGGCGAACGCGCTCGTCGCGACGCTCGCCGCGGTGAGCGCGAAGGGCCCGAGCTCGATCCACTTCGGCACGCCGCCGGCGCCGGCGGCCGACGACCAGCTCGCGCACGCCGCGACCGGACCGGACGTGCGCATCGGGCAGCCGAACGCCGTCGGCGATCTCGACAAGGACGAGATCCGCCGCGTGATCAAGCGGAACATCCAGAAGCTCACGTACTGCTACGAGAAGCAGCTGCTCGTGAAGCCCGACCTCGCCGGCACGGTCGCGACTCAATTCTTCATCGCGCCCGACGGCTCGGTCGCGACCGCGAACGCGACCGGCGTCGATCCCGACGTCGCGACGTGCGTCGCCGACACGATCCGGAAGATGCAGTTCCCGAAGCCGCGCGGCGGCGGCGGCGTGCAGGTGAACTACCCGTTCACGTTCCGCTCCACCGGTGACTGAGCTATAAGCTCTCCGTGAGCATCGTCCACGTCGTCAACGGCGAATCGACGGAGATGTCCCTCGGCGAGGCGGAGCTGCCGGGCGAGATCCTGGTCTGGGCCGACGCGCTCGACGAGGGCCCGGTCTTGCCGCTGCCCGACGACGAGTACCGCTCGGCGCGCGCGCAGTTCTGGAAGACACGCGGCCTCGGCGACGCCGGCGACAAGCTGGCGAAGGCGGATCGCGCCTTCGACGACGCCGCCCAGCACGCCGAGGAGCTCGTCCTCTGGTACGAGCACGATCTCTTCGATCAGCTCGCGCTCGTGCGCCTGCTCGCGCGGCTCGGCAAGCACCCGCCGAAAGCGCAGGTGACGATCGTCTCGATCGATCGTCACGACGAGATCGCGGACTTCCGCGGGCTCGGTCAGCTCGAGGCGCACCAGCTCGCCGCGCTGTGGCCGCGCCGCACGTCGGTCGCGCGCGAGGCGATCGACGAGGCCGCCGCCGCCTGGCTCGCGGTCACCGCGCCCGATCCGCGCGGCGTCTCGTACCTCGCGAAGCGCATCCGCGTGATGCCGTTCCTCGGCCCCGCGCTCGAGCGCCACCTCGAGGACTTCCCCGATTCGGCGACCGGCCTGTCGCGCACCGAGGCGCAGATCGTCCGCGCGATCGAGCACGGCGCGTCGACGCCGGCGGCGGTGATGAAGGCGATGCCCGCGGGCGAGCGCTACTTCGTGACCGACCTCGCGCTCGCGCACCACCTGCGCGTGCTCGCCGAGGCCGGCGCGATCGAGGCCAAGGAAGACGGCGCGCTCGCGACCACGCCGCTCGCGAAGGACATCTTGTCGGGAAAAGTGGATCGCGTCGCGAGCGCGGGCATCGACGCGTGGCGCGGCGGCGTCCACCTGATGGGCAAGGGCCCGCTGTGGCGGTTCGATCTCGCGTCGCGGAAGATGACGTACGCTTAGGCGGCCTGGAGGCCGAGCTCGTCCTCGACGCGCTCGACCTCGGCCGCCATGTCACCGCGCAGCATGTAGCGCCACATCCGCAGGTCGCCCTTGAACGACCACCAGAAGTGCTTCGCCGAGTGCCACGACGCCGGGCGGTTCTTCTCGAACACGAAGTGCCCGACCCACGCGAGGCCGTAGCCGAACACCGGCGCGGCCGCGATCGCGGGCGGGAACAGCGGCGACGCGGCGACGCAGCCCATCGCGATCGACGTCCCGACGAAGTGCAGCTTCCTGCACGTCGCGTCGCGATGCTGCGAGACGTAGTAGGGCCAGAACTCCTCGAACGTGGTCGGCTCGTTGTCCATGACGTACTCCTTCACCAATCGATGATCGTGCCGCTGTACGTGCTGCCGCCGTAGCCGTAGCTCTCGCCGCCGTAGCCCTGCCCGCCCGCGCCGCCGCCGCCGGGCACGTACGACAAGAGGACCGTGATCGGTCCGCTCTTCATGCTCTTGATCGTGCCGCGATACGCGCCGCTGCGATCCATCGCGAAGACGGCGTGCGCCTTCTCGGTGCAGTCGCCCCACGGGCAGTAGACCTCGCCGTCGAACGCGAAGGCATCGCCCTCGCGCGAGAGCCAGCCGCGGAAGCGCACCGAGCCCTCGACCTTCTCGAACCAGGTGCGCCCGCCGCGGGCCTCGACGACGCAGCGGAACGGCGGATACAGATAGCCGCCCTCGTCGAGCCGGCACGCGTAATCGCCCGCGGGCAGCGCCGCGTTCGCCGGCCCCTGCGCGCGGTTCGACAGCTCCTGCTTCTCGCTCGCGTGTCCGCACGCGGCGACGAAGAGGAGCACGAGCCCGAAACGCGACATGCCGGTAGCCTCCACGCTCGGGCCCCGGCATGCAAGAGATACGGAAGACGGGAGACGGAAGACGGAAGACGATCTCTAATGAACGACCAGGTTCACGACGCCCGTGCCCTGGCCGTGATCGTGGCAGTACCAGCGGTACTGCGTGCCGCCGCCCTGGTTCGGGACGGCGTCGTACTCCTGGCCCGCGCTCATGTCGTTGTCCTGGTGCGCGAAGCCGTCCTGCGCGGTCGCGTCGCTGTGGATGCGATGCACCGTCTTGGTGTCCGCGTCCATCACGCGCAGCTTGGTGCCGACCAGGACGTCGATGCGCGACGGGAACGGGTGCACGCCCGCGCCGGTGCCGTCGGTGATCGTCACGATCACTTCCTTCGCGACCGTCAGCGCGCTGGCCGCGGTCGCGGTGTGCGTGACCGACGCGCCGCTCGCGCTCACGCCGATGTTCGCGGTGAGATCCGCCGCGTCGGTCGGGATCACGAGCTTGAGATCGGCGGTCGCGCTGCCGTCGGCGCTGAGCGTGACGGTCGTCGGCGTCAGCGTCGCCTGCCAGCTCGCGGGCACGCCGGTCGCGGTCAGCGCGACGTCACCGTTCATGTCGTGCACGCCGGCGACCATGATCTGGTAGTGGACCTCGGTGCCGAGCGTCGTCGCGTTGGTCGGCGACGTCACCGAGACGAGGAAGTCGGGAGGCGCCGCGTCGGGCGAGCCCGGCGCGGGTTGCGCATCCGGTGATTCGGGGTTCGACCCTCCACCCGGTCCAGGGTTCCCGCCGCCAGGTCCGAGGGTACCGACGTCGCACGCGCCGAGCGCGAGCAACAAGGACAACGACAAGGTGGAGAGGCGCACGGTCGCCTACATAGCCAAAGCCGTGCCGCGCGTAAGCGCGCGAATGTCCTGCGCGCCGTTGCGCGTAGCCGGGGAGTGGCCCCCCAGGTGGTGCCGAAAGTTCCCGGCGGCGCCTCGGACGGGCGCTACTTCCAGAGGCTACGAGCGCGCCCGTACCACTTCGCCGCTTCGCCCTTCCAGCCGCCGATCGCCGCGCCCTTCTTGGCGTTCGCCATGCCCGGGATCTTCGATCCGAACAGGTAGAGCCCGACGACGTACGCGCCGAGGACGATGTAGATGCCGAGGGCCGTCGGCGGGACGAACAGCGCGAGCACGAGCAGCGCCGCGCTGATCACCGCCGCGAACACGCCGGCGCGCACGCCGAGGTACCAGGCGGTGACCGCACCGATGATCAGAGCCGCAACCACGAGGACGATCGTAGCACGCGGCTATTCGAGGCGCTCGCGACAGGCGTATTCGCAGGTCCGGCGGTGGGCGCAGTCGTAGGCGCAGCCGGCGGCCATCGCGAAGCTGGCGAGGACCTCGTCGGCGCGACCGGCGGCGCCGGCGGCGGCGTGCGCGGCCCGGGCGGCGTTCTGGAGCGCGGCGGCGTCGGCGGCGTACGGCGAGTCGAGGAAGCCGAAGCGGAACAGCGTGTCGCGCACGAGCCGGTGCGGCACCGGCGTGAGCGATCCGAGATCGTCGTGCCGCACCACGCCGAGCTGCGCGAGCATGTCGAGGATCCAGAACAGCTCGATGCGGAACAGGCCGCGGCCGAGCACGGCGTCGAGCGCGGCGAAGACCTCCTCGCCCGACTTCTTCTGCTCGAGCGCCGACGCGAGATCGGGGCTCTCCGCGCAGCGACGCGCGGCGAGCGACGCGAGCATGAGCGCTTTCGGATCGACCTGCGCGGGCAGCGTCTCGGGCACGGTGCCGTGATAGAGGTCGCCGAGCACGCCGGCTTGCTCGAGCGCCTTGAACGCGGCGAGCACGCCGTTGCGATCGGTGTCGAGGCGGAACGCGAGCGCGGCCGCGACCGCGACCCGATAGAGCACCTCGTCGGCGCCCTCGACCCACGCTTCGGGATCGAGCGCGAAGTCCTGCGGCGTGAAGCCGTGCGTGGAGGGCTTCACCTCGCGCCACCACGCCGCGAGGCGCTCGCCGGTCTCGGCCTTGATCTCGTCGGAGAAGCCGCCCGCGAAGCGCGACGGCGGCACCGGGCGCGCGCGCCCACGCGGCGACGCGAGCGACGCGGCCTCGATCAGGTGACGCAGGGCCGGCGGCAGCGGCGCGCCGCCCGCCGAGGTCGTGACCTGCGCGATCACCTGCGCGGTCGGCTCCGACGTGATCGCCTGCGGCGCGCTCGCGGCGGGCTCGGCGGGCACGGCGTCGTCGGGGATCGCGGGATCCGCGAGCGGCGCGTCCTCGGCGAGGAGCTCGTCCATCGACAGCTCGCCGACCTTCTTCGCCCACCGCTCCGTCGACGGCCCCGGCGTGATCGCGATGCCGACCGCCTTGACCAGCCCGGTCGTGACCGCGAGCTGGATCCACGCCTCGAGCGCGGGCCTCGACGGCACCGTGCCGCGGAACGCGTGCGAGCCGAGGAACTTGTAGATCTCGTCCTTGCCGTAGGGCCGCTGCGAGAACAGCTCGAAGATCGTCTTGAAGAGGATCGGGTTGAGCTCCCACAAGCGGCCGAGCACCGCCTGGTTCACCTCGTCGTCGTTGCGCGCGGCCGCGAGCGCCTGCATGAACTTCGACGGCACGACCGTCGCGCCGCCGGCGCCGAGGAAGCGCAGCGGCACGATCGGCCGCTCGCGATCCCAGATCTTCGCGGCGCGCAGGCGCGCGCGGAACTCCTTGAACGGCTCGCCCGCCGCCGGCAGCTCCTTGGCCACGCGCACGTAATCCGGCAACTGCGCGCGGTCACCGCCGAGCGTCGGGAAGTCGATCACCTGAGGCATCGCCCGCCGATTCTAGTGGCGTTTGACGATATGGTGGTAGTCGCTGGCGTGCCGCCAGTCGCCGCCCCACTCCCAGCCCAGCTCGTCGAAGATCGCGGTGACGGGCCCGGGCCGGACGATCATCCCGGTTCGGATCAGGTCGCGGCGGAGGAACGGCTCGCCCTCGGGCGGTACGAACTTGCCGGGCCGCACCCACGGGTTCTCGACCGGGTTGATGTCGATCGCGAGCCCGAGCGCGTGCTGCGAGAGGACGTCGGTGCCGGCGACGACGCGGAAGTTGAACGCGGAGCAGTTGTCGGCGGACATCGAGCGATCGTCGTCGGCGCCGAAATCGTCGACCAGCTGCATCGCGCGGATCGGGAAGCCGATCGCGTAGAGGCGCGCGCAGAGCGCGATCGTGTCGTCGGCGATCGCGCGCGCGACCACGAGCTCGCCCTTCGCGACCTCGCCGTCGAAGCGCAGATGATCGACCTCGACGTACGCGAGCGCGTCGTAGCTCGGGCAGCGCGGGTCGTCTTTCCACGCGACGCCGTGCATGCGCGCGCGCACGTCGTCGGGGATCGCGCGCCACGCGCCGGTGAATCGCGACTGCGGCGGCTCGACCAACGCCGACATTCAGCCTCCGGGGAGATCCGCGCAGCACCGGAAGCCGGTGCTGTAGTCCCATTGGTTCACGTCGTGCGCGGTCGTCGCGTAGAGGCAGCCGTTGCCGTTCAGCTTGGTGTCGACGTAGAAGCCGCCGCGGAACGTGCCCGCGGGATCGTCGGTCCACTCGTGGAGGTTGCCCATCATGTCGAAGGCGCCGTCTTCCGTCACGCACCCGTCGAGGCTCCCGGTAGGAAGTAATCCCGCCGGCAATTGATCGATGGAGCTGTCGCCCAGCTTCGACCAGACCTCGTTGCCCGACGACTCGAAGTACTGGATCGCGGGATGACACGCGCGCGCGTCGTTGCACACGCCGGGCATGCGCGTGTTGCCGTACGGATAGGTCGTCCCCGTTGCGCCCTGGCACGCGCGCAGCCACTCGGTGTTCGTGCACAGGCGCTTGCCCGCGCGCGTGCACGCGGCCTGCGCGACCTTCTCGTCGATGTACGCCTGCGGCACGACGCCGGGCGCGGAGATCGCGCGCACGGTCTCGGTCGTCGGGTGCGCGTACGGCGAGTAGCCGACCGGCCCGTTCGGCGTGTCGAGCACGAGCGCCGCCTCCCAGCGATCGACGCAGAAGGTCGTCACCTTGGTCATACCGTCGGGGCATCCGAGCAGCCCCGGCGGCGCGATCGGCACGCGATCGATGTCCGGCGTCGGGAAGATCGCGCAGCTCGGGATCGGGTTCGTGAGGCACGCGCCGGCGTCGGTGTCGACGTCGACGGTGAGCGTGTACGCGCCCGCGTGATCCAGATACGTGTCGACCACGATGAAGTACGTGCCCGCGAGCAGCTGGTGCAGCGCGGTCGCGTCGTCGCGCGCGATGCAGTGCTTGTCGGCGTCGAGCAGGTACGCATCGACGTCGACGGGCGCGGTCGCGTCGACGTGCGCGCGCACGTACGCGGGCGCGTCGAGGACGAGCTGGTAGACGACCTCGCCGCCGCGCTCGTCCGCGGCCGGCTTGCACGCGTAGCTCGAGATCACGTTCGTCGCGCCGGTGGTGTCGCCAAGGTCGGTGAACGGCATCGACGCGATCTGCTTCGGCGCGGCCCAGCTGCCGTCCGGCGCGGACGCGTCGCTCGATCCGGGGCCCGCGTCGGGCGCCGACGCCGCCGCGCCGCACGCGGCCACGAACAACATCGATAAGGACTTCATTGAGCGGCGGGCTGCCCCAGCGCGATCCAGCGCGCGCGCGCCTGGGCGGCGAGCGGCGCCATCGGATACGCGGCCGCGAACGTCTCGTACTGCTTGCGCGCGTCGGCGTACTTGCCCTCGCGCTCGAGCGCTTGCCCGAGCCAGAAGCGGACGTCGGGCTGATCGATCTTCGCGGCGATCGCCGCGCGCAGCTCGCCGTCGGCGGTCGCGACGTCCTTGTCCTCGCCGCGGATCATCGCGACGCCGAGCCAATAATGTTGCGCCGCGCTCGACGCGCCGGCCGCGCCCGCGCGCCGGAGCTCGACGACCGCGCGCGCGAAGTCGCCCTTCTTCACCAGCTCGACGCCGACGTCGGTCATCGCCTCGAGCTGCTTCGCCTTGACCTGCTGCTCGCCGTTCGCGAGCACGTCGCGCTCGGTCGGCGAGATCGACAGCTTCGCGATCTCGTCGAACGAGACGCCGTCGTGCTTGCCGCTCTGCTGCGCGCGATAGAGCTCGAACGCGCGCGCGGACGCGACGTCGCGATCGTGCAGCTGCTTCTGCGCGTCGCCGAGCGCCTTGCGCGCCGCCTCGAGATCCGCGACCGCGTCGTTGCGCCCGCGCTCGAGCTCCGCGGCGCGGCTGCGATAGAGGAGCACCGCGCCGCCGCCGACCAGGAGCGTGAACAAGATGTACGCGACGAACGAGTTCATGCTCGCGCGGCGATCGCGCTTGCGGCTCTGCTCGACGACCTTGCCGACCGACTCGGCGAGCGCGGTCAGCGCTTGATGATTGCGCCGCAGCGTCGCCTGTTGATCGTCCATGCGGCGGCGCAGCGCGTCGACGTCGGACGCGACCTGCCCCATCGGGTCGTCGAATCCCGGCTGTGGATCGGCCGCGGCGCTCATTCGGCGGCGATTATCGCGGAGTCCGGAGGTCGCGCAAGGTCCGTGTTTCTCGGTGCCTGGGTGCCCTTGAGCCGCCCTCCGCCGGCTGCTACAGTGCGGGCGCCCCGAGGCTGCCCTCCGGGCGCACCCGCCGATGACCCTCCTCTACGACTGGCTCAAGAAAGCCGCGAAGGTCCAGGGGAACAACAAGGCCCTCGTCTATCGCGACAACTACCTGTCGTGGAGGGGCTTGTTGCACCGCGTGGACCGGCGTGCGCAGGAGTTCAAGTCGATGGGGATCAAGGAGGGCGCGTGGGTCGGGCTGATGCTCGGCAACGTCCCCGACTTCGTGATCCTCGCCCTCGCGCTGTCGCGCCTCGACGCGTGCGTCGTCCCCATCGATCCGACGACCGGTAGCCGCGAGCTGGAGCTCATCCTCGCCGCGGCGCCGCTTCGCGCGCTCGTGACGCGCCCGCGCGGCTCGGAAGGATCGATCACCGCCTCGGGCGCGAGCGTGCCGCCGCCGCAGCCGGTGCCCGCCGCGGCGCGCGGTCGCAACGGCCGGTCGACGATCCCGCCGGTGCAACCGCCGGTGCCGGTGGTCGCGCCCGGCGACGCCGCCGAGGTGCGCCGCCGCCTGCAAGGTACGCTGCTCACCTGCTCGGTCTTCAAGCGCGACAAGCCCGACGTCGACCTCGATCCGATCGCCGTGCTCTTCACCGCCGACTCGCTCGGCGATCCGAAGGGCGTGCTGCGCACCGACAAGAACACGGTCGCGACCGCGGACAACGCGATCGCGGCGCTGGATCTGTCGACGGCGAGCAAGATCCTCGTCGCGGTGCCGCTGTTCCATGCGTACGGCTGGGACCTCGGGCTCCTGCCCACGCTCAAGCTCGGTTGCACGATGTTCCTCGAGGAGGAGGTCAGCGCGCGCCGCATCGGCAAGCTCGTGCGCGAGCACGAGGTCGACGTCCTGCCCGGCACGCCGCAGCTCTACGCCGAGCTGTCGAAGCTGCCGACCGCGAAGAAGCTCGAGCTGTCGAAGCCGCGCTACCTCGCGGCGGGCTCGAAGCTCGAGGACACGGTCGCCGACGAGTTCTTCGACAAGTACGGCATCCGCCTGTGGAGCTGTTACCACTCGACGGAAGCGGCGACGATCGCGCTCGACGACACCGGCAAGAACCCGACCTCGGTCGGCAAGCCGATCGCCGGCTGCGAGGTGCGCATCACGTCGCCCGACGGCAAGCCGGCCAAGGAGAAGGAAGGCCTGATCTGGGTGAAGGGCAAGGCGCTCTCACCGAAGTCGATCGGGCCCTACGATCACGAGCCCGCGGCGCCCGCGCGCGCGTCGGGCATGGTCGGCATCGGCGGCACCGACAAGCAGGGCTGGTTCCGCACCGGCGATCTCGGCAAGCTCGACAAGAGCGGCCGCCTGTTCATCACCGGCCGCGAAGACGACGTCGTCAAGGTCGAGGGCAAGCGCGTCGCGCTCGGCGAGGTCGAAGGCTGCCTCGAGGGCTTCCCGAAGGTGAAGGCGGCGCAAGCCCTCGTGATCACCGATCCGCTCGCCGGCTCGGTCGTCGTCGCGCGCGTCGTCCCGAAGTCGAAGTGCCAGGCCGAAGAGATCATCGACCACTGCGCGCGCAATCTCGCACCGTACAAGGTCCCGCGCCGCATCGAGTTCGTCGACACGATCTAGCGCTCGAGCTCGACGATCGTCGGCTGCTCGACGGTGTGGGGGTTTGGGGGAGCGAAAGACGCTCCCCCATCTGAGGAGGCCAAGGGCCTCCGGACGCCACGTTCTGACGCGTCGACGGCGCGGCGTTCGTTCGAACCACGTGACGCCGCGGC
>DATJIA010000346.1:0-7145 GCA_035493675.1 Kofleriaceae bacterium
CGCACGAACCGGTACTCGTGCACGAGATCGTCGACGGCGCGGTGGAAGCGGCCCACCAGCGCGCCGCCGGCTTCGGCGTGCGCGAGCGACGGCACCGCGTGCGTGCTCGCGCCGTCGACCCACGTCAACGCGCGCCACGATCGATCCTCGTGCGCGATCCACGCGGCGCCGTGGCGCGTGCGCACGAGCCGCGGCGTTTCGAGCCCGCGCGCCGCGACGTGCGCGGTGATCGCTTCGAGATCGAGGTTGACCTCGGGCTCGAAGATCGGATGCAGGCGCTGCAGCACCGCGAGCTTTGCGCCGTCACGCGTGACGACGTACGTCGCGTTGATCAAGCCGCCGGCGAGCGGCGCGACCTCGTCGGGCGCGTAGCCCCACGCGGCGAGCACCTCCGGCGGCGGCGTCACGGGTGCCCGGGCACCGGCGGCATGTGCGGCGGCGGCGCGCCGTGCGGGCCCGGCGGGCCTTGCGGTCCGCCCTTCTCGATCGAGACCAGCTCGACGTCGAAGACGAGCATGCCGTCGGGGCGGCCCGGCTGATGGTTGTACGCGAGCTCGACGGGGATCCAGAACCGCGTCGTCTCGCCGACCACCATCGTCGGGATGCCCTCGGTCCATCCCTTGACGACCTGCTGCAGCGAGAAGCCCGCGGGCTGCCCCTTCATGATGTTGCTGTCGAACATGCGGCCGTCGGTGGTCCAGCCCGCGTAGTTGACCTTCACGAAGTCGGTCGGCGTCGGATGATCCTTGCCGGTGCCGGGCTTGATCGTCTTGTAGAAGACGCCGCCCGCGGTCTTCTTCGCGTCCTTCGGCGGCGCGGCGACGTCGGCGGGGACCGGCGGCGGCGCCTTGACCGCGGGCTTCACGTCGACGAGCTCGATCTCGTACACGAGCGTGCCGCCGGGCGCGTTCACGCTGCCCTTCGCGAGCTCGGGCGGGATCCAGAAGCGCGCGCGCTCGCCGACGACCATCTGGGTGAGCGCGTCCTCGAGGCCGACCGACTCCTTGAACGGCAAGGACATCTTCGGCTGACCGCGCACCTCGGTCGTGTCGAACATGCGGCCCGTCGTATCCCACGCGGTGAAGTGGTACGAGACGGTGTCGAAGTAGCGCGCCTTGTCCTTGCCGGTGCCCGGCTTGAGCACCTTGAACGAGACGCCCTTCGCGGTCTTCGTCGCGTCGGCGGGCGCGGCGGCGACATCGGGCGGGATCGCGGGCGCGGGCTTGATGTCGACGAGCGTGACCTCGAACGCGAGCGTCTCGGGGCCGCCCTCCGCGCCGGGCTGCGCCTTGCCCTTGTAGCCGATCTCGGGCGGCAGCCAGAACACGGCGTGGCCGCCCTTCTTCATCATCGTCATCGCCTCGACGAAGCCGACCGCGAGGTTCGACAGCGGGATCGGCAGCGGCTTGCCGCGGGTCTTCGTCGAGTAGAACGTCTCGCCGTTCGAGCGCCAGCCGGTGTACTCGATCACGACCGTGTCGTTCTTCGACGGCGCGGCGCCGGTGCCTTCCTGGAGCGACTTGAAGACGAGGCCGTCTTTGGTCGTCGTCGCGTCGGCGGGCGGCTTGGTGATGTCGATGCCGGCGGGCGGCGCGATCTGATCGATCTTGCGCTTCGGCGCGGTGGTGCCCGCGGTATTCGGCGGGAGATCGACCGACGCCACGGCGGGGTTCGGCGCGTCGTCCTTCTTCGAGCAGCCGGCGACGGCGGCGATCGCGACGAGCGCACCGGCGAGGGCGATGATACGCATGGCGCGAATCTACGCCGCGAACGCGTCGCGTGTGAAGTTCGTCAGGCCGCCGTCGACGACCGCGACGTCGTCCTCGACGCGGATGCCGCCGAAGGGGCGAATTGCCTCGATCGCGTCCCAGTCGATCAGATCCGCGCGATCATCGGCGCGGAGCGGCGCGAGCAGCGCGTCGATCACGTAGCAGCCGGGCTCGATCGTGAAGACCTGGCCGACCTCGATCGTGCTCGTGTTGCGCAGGAACGGGTTGTCAGGTCTCGGCGGGACTCGCTTCATGCCGACGTCGTGCACGCAGACGCCGAGCGAGTGACCGAGGCCGTGCGGGAACAGCGCGCGCGTGACGCCGCGATCGACGAGCGACGCGGTCGAGCCGCGCGGGCCGCCGGCGATGTCGAGATCGACCAGCACCGCCGCGAGCAGGTGATGCGCTTCGTCGTGCAAGGTCTCGTACGCGAGGCCGGGCTTGATGCGGCGGCAGATCTCTTGTTGCAGATCGTCCATGCGCGCGAGCAGATCGTGGAAGAGGCCGGTGTCGCCGCGCGCGTACGTGCGCGTGATGTCGGCGCCGTAGCCGAGGAAGCTCGCGCCCGCGTCGACGAGGAGCGACTCGTCGCGCCGGCCGGGCTCCCGATCGTACGAGACGTGGTGGAGCGTCGCGGCGTGGCGGCCGAGCGCGACGATGCCCTGGTAGGGCGTGTCGCCGTCGGCTTGGCCGCTCGCGTCGAGGTAGTGGAGATGTAGCTGCAGCTCGGACGCGTTCGCGTCCGCGGCGAAGCGCGCGGCGGCGGCGCGATGGCCGATGACCGCGCGGCGCGTGGCCTCGGCGAGGCACAACCGCTCGTACGAAGTCTTGCGCGTGCGCGCGGCGTCGAGCGCTTCGATCAGCGCGGGCGGGTTCAGGTGCTCGCGATCGATCGGATCGCGGCTGACGATCGCGGTCTTGTTCTGTGGGATGAGCGACGCGATCTGCTCGACGTTGGCGTGGACGACGTCGAACGCGGCGAGCACGAAGTCGGGCGGCGCGGGCGGCGGTGCCTCCCAGAAATCCTCGACGACCGGGCGGATCAAGCGCGGCCGCGCGCCGGGGCGGATCACGATCCACGCGTCGGGCTCGCCGATCGGCGCGACGTGCGTGAAGCTCGGCGTCGGCGACAGGCCGTGGTGGCGATCGTCGAAGCGATTGACCAGCGCGGGCGCGCCGGCGTGGATCGCGAGCGCGCCGAAGCCGTGCGCCTCGGTCGCCGCGGCGTAGGCGCGCACGATCTGGTCGACGTGCTGCGCGTAGGCGAGCGCGAGCGCGGCCGGGTCGGGAGACATGTCGGGAACGTAGCGCAAGTCGCGTGCGCCGGTGGGGCGATGCGTGAGCGTGCGAACAACCGCAACAGCGTACGAACGCCTCGCGTCGTCGACGGGCGCAGCCTCGTGCAGCGTGAGAGTGAGGCGTGGATCGGCGCGCGCGAGATCCTGCTAGAGTCGCCCGCGATGGTTCGAGACGGCTCAGCGCCGCCGCGTGGCGATCGCTCGCTCGAACCCGCGGCAGTGGATGCGCCGTTCAGCGGCGGGACCACGAGCGGGTTGACCGCGATCGATCGTGCGCGCCGTGGTGAGCGCGGCGCGGTGCGCGTGCTCGTCGTCGGCGATGCGGCGCAAGGTGGCGCGCGGCTGGCGCTCGCGGTGCGCGCGGAGGGCTTCACGATCACGACGGCGACCGGCGCGTCGGCGGAGGCCGCGCTCGCGGAGGCGCACCCGCACGCGATCGTGCTCGACGGCGCCGCGGTGCCGCGCTCGGTGCGCGCGCACGTGTTGCGCCGATGGCTCGAGGCTGCGCCGTCGGTGCCGATCGTCGTGGTCGGGCCGATCGCCGCTCCTGCCGCGGCCGATGGCGACGACGACAACCCCGACGGCGAGACCGCGTGGATCGACGCGGGCGCCGACGAGCACCTCGACGACGAGAGCGTGACGCCGCCGATGTTGCGGCGCGCGATCGAGAGCGCGATCGCGCGCGTGCGCGCGCGCGATCTGCGGCGGCGGCTCGAGCACGCGGATCGTCTGACGACGATCGGACAGCTCGCGGCGGGCGTCGCGCACGAGGTCAACAACCCGGCCGCGTTCCTGCTCATGAACCTGCGCACGTGCCGCGAGTACGTCGACGAGCTGCGCGAGACGATCGGCGTCGCGGCGGCGTCTCCGGTTTCGGCGGGAGACGGCGCGCCGATCGCGGGGCTGGCGCTGCTCGACGAGATGGCCGAGATGCTCGAGGACAACGTCCGCGGCGTCGAGCGGATCGTCGCGATCGTCGAGGCGCTGCGCGGGTACGTGCGCACCGACGGCGATCAGCCGTCGTCGATCGAGCTGGTCGACGTCTGTCGCGACGCGGCCGCGCTGGTCGCGGCGCGCGTGCGGCGTCACGCGAAGTTGGACCTCGCGCTCGAGCTGGCGTCGGTCGTGCGCGTGCACGCGGATCCGCGCCGCCTCGCGCAGGTGATCGTCAACCTGCTGACCAACGCGGCGGACGCATGCGAGGCCGCCGCGGATCATGCGCCGCCGTCGGGCCATCGCGTCGCGATCACGATCGAGCGGCGCGGCGCCGATGTCGTGATCCGCGTCTCCGACACCGGCGCGGGCATGAGCGCGCCGGTGCGCGCGCGCGCGTTCCAGCCGTTCTTCACGACCAAGCCGCGCGGCCGCGGCACCGGGCTCGGGCTCGCGATCGCGCGCGACATCGTCGAGCGTTACGGCGGGCGCATCGAGATCGACAGCGAGCTCGGGCACGGCTCCCGCTTCGACGTCGTCTTGCCCGTCGACGAATCGACGCCGCTGTTCGCGCGCGGCAGCGCCGGCGGCGCGCTCGCGGTCGCCGCCGCGACCAAGCGCCGCACGCGCGTGCGCGTGCTCGTGATCGACGACGAAGAGCCGCTCGCGACCGCGCTCACGCGCCAGCTCCGCCGCTATCACGACGTCACGGTCGCGCCCGACGGCGCCACCGCGCTCGCGCTGATCGGCGACGCCCACGCCGGCCCGCCGTTCGACGCGATCCTCTGCGACGTCAACATGCCAGGCCTCGACGGTCCGGCGGTGCACGCGGCGCTCGCGCGCCGTGGCTCGCCGCTGGCGCGTTGCATGATCTTCATGACCGGCGGCTTGTTCGGCGACGACATGCGCGCCGCGATCAGCGCGACCGGCGCCGCCGTGATCGGCAAGCCGCTCGCGCTGTCCCCGCTGCTCGACGCGATCGAAGCCGCGCGCTTGCGCTGAGCGACGCGTCGCGTCTCGTCGCGTCTCAGGCCGCGCGCACGCTCGGGTGCGTGCCCGACGGGCGCGACGTCTTCGCCGCGGGCGCTCCGGTCATGCCGAGGTGCTTGTGGGTGAGGAAGCTGAACCGGCGCATCGTCCAGTCCCACGCGCGCGTCGGGAGGAGCACCTTGATCAGGAGCGCGAACCACGTCGAGAACGGCGCGACGTAGCGCGCGGCAGGGCGCCGGCGCTCGACCGCCTTGCGGATCGCCTTCGCGATCACCTGCGGCCCGCTCGCGGTCTTCTCCATCAAGTCGCGCATGCGCTGCGCCTTCGCGATCGCGCCCTTGTACGGGCTGTCCTTGTACTGATCGACGAACGTCATCGAGGTGTCCGCGAAGTTCGTGCGGATCACGCCCGGCTCGATCAGGCTGACCTGGATCCCGAACGGCTGGAGCTCCGCGCGCAGCGCGTCCGACAGCGACTCGACCGCGTACTTCGTCGAGTTGTACGCGCCCATGAACGGGAACGTCATGCGCCCGCCCATGCTCGACACGTTGACGATGCGACCCGAGCGACGCTCGCGCATCGCGGGGAGGAACGCGCGCGTGACCGCCATGAGCCCGAAGACGTTGGTGTCGTACTGCTTGCGGAGATCGGCGTCGGTCACCTCCGACAGCGGCCCGACGAGGCCGTAGCCCGCGTTGTTGACCAGCACGTCGACGCCGCGACCACCCGTGATGCGATCGACCTCGCTCACCGCCAGCTCGATCGACTCCGCGCGCGTGACATCGAGCAGCACGGTGTCGATCGAGGCGCCCGCCTTCTGCGCTTCCTCGCGCAGGCTCGCGAGCTGATCGGACTTGCGCCCGCTCGCGATCACGCGGTGTCCGCGGCTCGCGAGGTGGAGCGCGGTCGTGCGGCCGATGCCGGCGGTCGCGCCGGTGATGAGGATGGTCTTCGAGGTGGTCATGGGGTCATCTCCTGGGTTGGTCGTCGGGGTTGGTCGTCGGGGTTCGTCGTAGGCAGCGGTCGTCGCGTCGGATTCGAGTGAATTCAACGTCTTGCCACTCGCCGCGGAATGAATATTCATTCCGCGGAGGGGCGGACGGGTGCTAAGTGCGCGCAGAGACCGGGCGCGCGCCGGAGAGCGGGAGGCCTAGATGCGGATGGCCTCCCAGGCACACTGCTCGGCGTCTCGCCAGTCCTGATCGTCCATCGGCCCGCCGGTCTCGGTGACCTTGCGGACGACGCCGGTGAAGGCGCCGAGCACGATGCCGATCAGGAGCAGTGGCGAGACCTGCTTCAGCTGGCCGCGCTTCTGCGCGACCTGGATGAACGCGACGCCGAACTCGGTCATGCGTTTCTCGAGGGCGCCGCTGGTCGGGTCGAGGTAGTCGGCGTGGTGATGGACCTCGAGGAACCAGAACGCCTTCGGATGCGCGAGATAGAAGCGGACGAGGCGGCTCCAGAACGCGTGGAACTGCTCGCGCGCGGGAGCCTCGACGGGAAATCGATCGAGCACGAGCTTCGACATCTCGCCCTTCCAATGGCGATAGAGCTCGTTGACCAGCACGTCCTTCGAGGCGAAGTAGCGATAGATCGTCCCGGCCCCGACGCCGGCGCGCTCCGCGACTTCCGGAACGGTGGTCCCGTGGAAGCCTCGGCTGACGAACAGGTCGAGCGCCGCCTCGAGGATCGCCTCGCGCTTGTCCACGCCCGCTCGCGACGTCGGCGCGGACGAACCGCCGGAGGCCGGCGGCACCGGGGGCGGCGGCGGCGGGGGCGGCGGCGGGGGCGGCGGGGGCGGCGGGGGCGGCGGAACAGACATCGGGCTACGAGCGGAATGAATATTCATTCCGCGGCGGGGTGGCAAGCGAAATCTGCTCATCGCGCCCGCCGCAGAACTAGCCGAGTCCAATTCAACTACTCGGGATCGTTTGTAATTAACGGAAACGGATTCATCTGCATCCGGCGTGGGATCGCGGAGGCTCGAAGGGCGTCCGAAGGATTCGCCGGACCGAGCGGTCAGCGCGATCGACGCTTGGCTGCGCGACGTGCGCCGCGATCGCTGGTGACGCGCGGCGCGCCCCGCGTGCGCGGCCGCGTGCCCGGCTTCGCGTGGCCCTCGCGCCGCTCGGCGCTCGCGCGCGCCTTCGACATC
>DATJIA010000347.1:0-9771 GCA_035493675.1 Kofleriaceae bacterium
GCGAAGCGGTCGTCGAGCTCGAGGTCCCACGCCGCGTCTTCGACGCAGGCGGTGAAGGCGGCGGAGTCGCTGCCGGTGACCTGCACGTCGACGACTTCGGTGCGCGTCGTGTCGACGCCGACGGTCAGGTCCCAGCGCGGCTGGTGCGCCTGCGCGGCGCACGCGCGCACGCGTGACGACAGCATCGCCGCGATCACCGACGGCTCCGGGTTGGGGATCGAGAAGCCGGTGCCGACGCCGCACGTCGTGTGCGTGCTGATCGAGCGGCCGATCGTGCCGATCGTGTCGCAGCCGCAGATCGATCCTTCGCCCCAGTCGTCGGGCAGGCGCGCGGCGCCGTAGCGGCGATCGAACGCGAGGAACGAGGTCAGCGGCGAGACGACCCGTCCCATCGTCGCGAGCGCGAGCACCGCGTCGTCGTCGAGATCGCTGCGCACCGGATCGCCGATCGCGAGGCCGGCCCAGTCGCGATCGCGCGCGGGATCCGACGACAGATCGCGGCGCCACGGGCGGCCCCAGATCTTGCCCTCGATGAAGATCGGGCCCTGCTCCTTCGCCTTCCACGTCCGGTAGATGCCCGCGCCTTCCTCGAGCGCCTGCAGCTCTTCGTCGTCGCCGCCCTCGTGCAGGATCACGTCGTCGATGCGGAGCGGCCGCACGAGCACGAGCGCGGCCGCCGCGATCTCCGCGCGCGGCGCGCCGGCACCGCCCGACGCCGACGCCGCGATGCCGCCCCAGGTCGCCGCGACCGCCGCGAGCTCGTCGCCGTCCTCGCGATCGATCTGCGGCGCGCCGTCGGACGCGTACACGTGGACGAAGTGGACGATCGCGTCGGGCGCGAGCGTGCGCAGCGCGGCGGAGGCCTGCGGCGCGTCCCACGACGGGCGCCATTCCTCGTCGGTGAAGGCGATCACGCGCCGCGGGCCGCCGGGCCCCGTCAACAACGCCGCCGCGGTGTCGAGCCCGCGATCGAAGAACGATCCGTTGCCCGGGCGCAGGCGCGCCGGATCGATCGCGTCGATCAGCGCCGACGCGCGCGCCGCGCCGACGAAGCGTCCGAACACGCGCTCGGGGTAGCGGCGATACAGGACGATCTCGAACGTCGCATCGGGCACGTGCGTCAGGTAGCCGCGCGCCCAGGCGAGCTGCGCGGCGATGCCGGCCTCGCCCATCGTCTTGGAAGCGTCGACGACGAACACGACGCGCGCGCCGTGCGGCGCCGGCGCGATCTCCTTCGCGACGTCGATCGACATCCGCACGACGCCGCCCGCGTGCGCCCATCGCGTGTCGGCCGGTGCCCGCGCGGGCGCGTCGGTGACCAGGTAGCGCATGCCGTCGTCGCTGGTCAGCGGCAGATCCTCGGCGCACGCTTCGTCGACGCTCCGGCCCAGCTCGCCGCCGAGCTGCGACGCCGTGAAGACACGCGCGCCGTGCGTGCGCAGCGTGAGCGCCGCCATGTCGTCGGCGCCCGCCGGAAACTCCGCGATCCATCGCCCCGCGGCGAAGCAGACCGGCGCCTCGATCGTGTACGCCATGCGCAGCCGCCCGCCCGGCACCATCGGATACGCGCGCACGCGCACCGCGCCGTCGCCCACCCACTCCATCACCGCCGGCCCGTGCGCGAGCTGCGCGCCGGTCGTCGTCAAGCGCTCGAACTCGTCGCTCGCCTTCTCGGCGCCGACCAGCTCGCCGTCGATCCAGCGGTCGCCCGACAGCACGCGGAACCCGCGCACCACCGCGCGATCGGGCAGGCCGATCGTCAGCTCCGCGCGGATCACGTGATCGCTCGGGTTCGACAGCTCGCGCTCGACGTGGAACGTCGCGGTGCGGTCCGCGATCTGCGCGTCGATCGTGTGCGTCAGCTCGACGACGCTCGGCTCGTCACCGCCGATCGCCTCGAGCGAATCCGCCCGCACGACGGTCGCCCACGCGAGCACGATCACGACCCACGCCGCGCGCGTCATCGCGATCTACGACAACGCGCACCGGGTTCCGGTTTCACGTTCCGGACTCGGCGGCGAACTTGACCGACCGTCTTACGTCAACGTGGTCGTAGACGTGGTCGTGGTCGTAATCGTTGGGCGTTGACGGCGACGGCGACGGCGACGGCGACGTAGTCGTTGTCCGCCTAGGCGTCTAGGTCCACGTCGCCGTCGCCGTCGCCGTCAAAGTCCGACGACCACGACCACGACCACGACCACGCCTACGTCTACGTTAGTAGCTCCCACCTAGGCCGACGTTGAAGCCCCAGAGCACGTCAGACGCTCCGTCGGCCATGTACATGTCGCCCGTGTTCGACGTGAACGTCCAGCCGTACCGGAAGAGGTTGCCCTCGACGCGCAAGACCACGCGGCCGCTCGCGAACGGGATGTCGGTGCCGAGGCGACCGCCGAGCCCCTGCGCGGACGCGCCGGAGAAGCGGTTCTCCTCCTCGCCGCCCGACATCACGATGCGGTTCTCGCCGGCGAGCCACGCGTGGCCCTTGCCGATCTTCGCGACCGCGCGCAGGCCGAGGCGCACCGTCTGGTAGTCGACGTCCGGGATCGTGTCGATGAGCCCGTTCTGCGCGTCGCGGAACGTGTAGAGCAGGCGCGCGTAGCCGCCCTCGAAGTCGAGCGCGGCCTCGTGCGTGACGTTCCAGCGCCAGCGCAAGCCGACCTCGGTCGTGCGCCAGAAGGTATCGGCGGTGTTGCCGCTCGAGTCGCTCGCCGTCACCGGGAAGCCGACGCCGAAGCCCGCGATGATCGACAGCGGCCAGATCGCGTGCGCACCCGACGACGCGCGCCACGGCGCGAGCTCGCCCCAGAACGTGATCATGCCGACGCCGTTGGCGTCGAACGGGCGCAGGTTGGTGGTCTGCGGGTTGTCGTACCGGAAACGGCGCCAGCCCGCCTCGTAGCTGACGCCCGCGGTGCCGTACCACGGATGCGACGCGCGCTTGCCCGGCTCCTCGGGCGCCTCGTGGTGCTCGACGATCGCGGTGTCGGTCGACGCGCCGAACTTCACCTCGACGCGCTTGTCCTCACCCGCCGAGACCTCGACCCATTGATCGAACGGATCTTGTCCGTCGACCTTCACGACCAGCTCGTGCGCGCCGGGCTCGACCTCGACCTTGTCGTCGAGCGTCGAGACCTCGTTGCCGTCGAGCGTCACCTTCGCGCCGTCGGGCAGGCCCGCCATGCGGATCGTGCCGACCGCCTTGTCGAGCGCGAAGCTGAACTTCTGCGCCTGCTTGCCCGCCTTGCCCTTGCCGGGCGTGATCGAGACGCTCTCGATGTGCGGCAGGTAGCCGTCGAGCTCGAGGATGAGCGTGGTCTCGCCCGGCGCGAGATCGAGCGAGAGCGGCGTCTTGCCCTTCGCGCCGGCCTTCTTGTCGCCGACGTACACGGTCGCGCCGGGAGGATCGGTCTCGATGCGGACCTTGCGCTTCGGCTTGGCCTGGGCCACCGACGCCGAAGCGACGATGGCGACGGCGACGACGGTCGCGATGTGGCGGGGCATCACGCGCGCATCATACCCAAGAGCCGTGCGATGCTCGCGGGCGTCGTGCCTTTGCGCGCCTTGCTTCCGCTGGCCGCACTGACGTTCGCGGTCGCGCTCGCTACGTCCCGGTACGGATTGGTCGTTCACGAGCTGGCCGGTCACGGCGGGACCGCGGTCGTGCTCGGCGGGCACATCGATCAGGTCAAGCTGTTCTGGTTCGGGGGCGGCTGGGTCTCGTATCACGCGGCGTCGTGGTCGACGGCAGAGATCCTGGCGGTGACCCTCGGCGGCATCGCGACCGAGTGGATCGCCGCGGCGATCCTGGTCGCGATCGCGCGGCGACGCGCGGGGCTCGCGAAGCTGGTGCTGCTCGGAGCCGCCGTCGGGTTCGCGATCCACGGAGGGATGTACCTCGCGGTCGGCACGTACTACGGATCGGGCGACGGCACGATCCTCCACCACCTGCTCGGCGATTGGCGCCCGCTGGTGTGGGCCCCGGCCGCCGCGATCTGCGTCGGCGCGGCGTGGCTCGGCGCGCAAGCGGTGATCCCGATCCTGCGCGCGTACGCGCCCGCGCGATCGCAGCTGGCGCTGATCGGCGCCGCGATGGTGCTCGGCGGCGCGCTGCACGTCGGCTTGCTCGTCGCCGAGCAGAAGCTGCGCGCCGATCCGGTCTACACCGCGATCATGAAGACCGAGGGCCAGCGCCAGGTCGAGCACGACGTCGCGACCGCCCGCGCGCAGAACCCGCAGGCGAGCGCCGAGCAGATCGAGCAGATCCGCCGCTCGTCGGAGCAGAAGCACAAGCCGTTCCCGTTCGCGCCGCTCTTGATCGCCTTGATCGCCGCCAGCGCGATCGCCTCGATGATGCGGACGCGGCCGGCCGAGGCGCCGGCCGGCCTGCCCTGGCGTGACCTCCGTCTCCCCGCGCTGGTCGCCGCGATCGGGATATTTCTCGTCGGGCTGATCGACGCGCTCGCCTGATTTTTCCACGCCACAAATCACGCGAGCCGGCTCCATCTGACATGCGCGGAGTGGGTTCGCAGTACGTGGTAGTGTCCGGGCCGATGGAGAAGCGGGCACGTGACATGATCGGCGGCGGGCTCCGTCCCAGCGATCCGCGCCGGTTCCTGATCGAGGTGATGATCGGCGCGATGTACGCGGACGGCTCGGTCGATCAGCGCGAGCTCGACACGTTGAACAAGAACCTGACCGACCACGATCTCTTCGCGGGGCTCAACCCGCAGAACGCGCAGACCCTGATCGGCCTCGCGACCGACGCCGTGAAGTTCGCGGGCAGCTCGAACGGCCGCATCCCGGCCATGTCGAAGGGCCTGCCCGCGCGCATCCATCGCCTGTGCGGCTACGCGATGGCGTGCGAGGTCTGCGCCGCCGACGAGAACATCGATCCCGCCGAGCAGCGCTACCTCGACGCGCTCCGCCTCGCGCTCCGCATCGCGCCGCACGAGGCGCAGCAGATCTTCGCCGCCGCGCGGGCCAAGCGCATCGCGCAGTATCTCGACGATCGGGTCTTGCGCCTGCGCTCGCTGGTCCCGGTCGTCGTCGAGATGTTCACGCTGCGCGCGTGGGCGCGCGGCACGGTGACCGACGATCACCGCTTCGCCTTGCGTGACTTCTTCCTCGCGGTGCCCGATCTCAGCGGGCGCATCGACGACATCGAGGGCGAGCTGTTCAAGGCGTTCCGCAAGCCGCGCGCGGCGGGCTTCAACGTCTACACCGAGCTCCAGACCCTGGTCGCGAACCTCCCGGATCCGGTCGATCGCTACTGGCTGGTCGTCTACGCGATGCTCGCCGAGCCGCCGAACGTGGTCTCCGCCTGGCGCGTCATCCCGTTCATCGGCCTCTGCCAGCACGCGTTCCAGATCGTCGACGACGACATGGAGCTCGCCGCCCAGGACGCGCTCGGGTTCCCGTCGACGATCCCGCGTCCGACGTGACATAGTCGGAGCGTGAGCGCGCTCCTCGTCCTCGGCATCGTCGGCGCGGCGCTGACCTGGATCTCGCTGTGGCCGCCGCATCGGCCCGGCTTCCTCGCGCTGACCTGCTTCTTCCTCGGCTGGCTGGTCAGCGAGCTGCCGCTGCACGTCGCCTTGCTCGAGCTCGGGCTCGGCGGCCTGTTCGCGATCACGACCGGCGTGCACGGCAACGCCGACGCCTTCGGGCTCGCGCTGATCGGCCTGTCGCTGCTCGGCATGATCCACCACGTGCGCCTCGCGACCCAGACGACGCTCGTGATCGAGCGCGCGCTCAAGGCCGGGCTCGGCCGCGACTACCACGACAAGATCGATCCGGAGCTGCGCAAGACCTACGACCCGTCGACGAGCTGGGGACGCCTCGCGATGATCTGGCCGTCGCGCCCGCGGACGATCGATCGCCAGCGCAACGTCGTCTACGTGCACCGCGGCACGCGACCCCTGCGCCTCGACATCTACAAGCGCCGGCAGGATCCGCCGACCAACGCGCCCGTCTTCCTCTACGTCCACGGCGGCGGCTGGATGATCGGCAACAAGGGCCAGCAGGGCCGCTTGATCCTCCACGAGCTCGCGAGCGCGGGATGGATCGGCGTGTCGATCGAGTACCGCCTGTCGCCGCGCGCGACCTTCCCCGATCACCTGCACGACGTGAAGCACGCGATCGCGTGGGTCAAGCAGCACATCGCCGAGCACGGCGGCGATCCGAGCTTCGTCGTGATCGGCGGCGGCTCGGCGGGCGCGCACCTCGCGTCGCTCGCCGCGCTCACGCCCAACGTGATCGACTACCAGCGCGACTTCCCCGAGGTCGATACGTCGGTGCAGGGCTGCGTCGCCTTCTACGGCATCTACGACTTCGCCGATCGCGCGCGCCACTTCCGCCACGCGGCGTTCCGCAAGCTCCTGCTCGAGCGCATCGTGATGAAGCGCCGCTTCGCCGACGCCGAGGACGATTACGATCGCGCGTCGCCGATCTTCCACGCGCAGTCGCTCGCCGCGATCCCGCCGTTCATGGTGCTGCACGGCGATCGCGACTCGCTCGCGCCCCTCGGCGGCGCGCTGCGCTTCTGCGACGTCGTGCGCTCGCGCAACGGGAAGTCACCGCTCGTGTGGGCGTGCCTGCCCGGTGCGCAGCACGCCTTCGAGGTCTTCCCGAGCCTGCGCAGCGTGCCGGCCGTGCACGGAGTCCATCGCTTCTGTCAAGCGCTCTACAGCGCGCACCGCGCCGAGCGCGGCGTGCGTCGCACCGCGCTCGATCCGGCTTGATCCAACCCGGCGAACGTCGTGCATACTGTGCCGGATGTCGCCAGAGACCATCGCGTTAGTCGAACGCGTGACGCGCCGCCTGTCGGACGCGTCTGAAGATGCGTGCTTGATCGCAGGACCCCAGAACGAGGCCGCGATCGCCGCCGCGGAAGAGCAGCTCGGCTGCGCGTTCCCTCCTTCGTATCGTCAGTTCCTCCGACGCTTCGGAGCGATCACGATCCCCACCCACCTCGGGCTCGTGCACTCGTTCGTCGGGCTCGATCCGAAGAGCGAAGGCTACAAGGGCGTGGTCGAGCGGACGCTCGGCGCGCGCGTGGAGAACCGACTCGCGGGGCACCTCGTGGTGGTCGGCATGGGCGCCGAGTTCCAGGAGTGGTTCTGCCTCGACCTCAACGACGCGACGGACGAGGGCGAGTACCCGATCGTCTTGTTCGACGCGCGCGACAACGCGCTCGACCAGAAGTTCTACGACTCGTTCGGCCAGATGCTCGACGAGGTGCTCGGGTTCGTCGAGCAGAACCTCGACGGCGATTTGTCGCGGGACTGAGCCGAACCGGATTTCCGTAGTTCCCTTGCGGAATTGCGGCCTTTGACGCTCGCGAAGCTCGCGTGTCAGGCGCGTCGCCCGTGGTGTATATCTTCGGGACCCCCATGACTGGCTTCTCCCTCGACAAACACGGCATCAACGTCGCCGAGGTCTATCGCAACGCTCCGCCCGCCACCCTCTACGAGCTCGCGCTCAGGTTCGAGAAGGGGTCGGCGATCTCCTCGACCGGTTCGCTCATCGCGTACTCGGGCAAGAAGACCGGCCGCAGCCCGACCGACAAGCGCATCGTCGACGAGCCCGAGGTGCGTGACGACGTCTGGTGGGGCAACGTCAACATCAAGCTCGACCCGCAGAGCTTCATCATCAATCGCGAGCGCGCGATCGACTACCTCAACACGCGCGAACGCCTCTACGTGATCGACGCGTACGCGGGTTGGGATCCGAAGTACCGCCTCAAGATCCGCGTGATCTGTGCGCGCGCGTATCACGCGCTGTTCATGCACAACATGCTGATCCGCCCGACCACCGAGGAGCTCGAGACCTTCGGCGACCCGGACTACGTGATCTTCAACGGCGGCGGGTTTCCCGCGAACAAGCACACCGCCGGCATGACGTCGTCGACGTCGATCGACCTCAGCTTCGCGCGCCGCGAGTTCATCATCCTCGGCACCGAGTACGCCGGCGAGATGAAGAAGGGCGTGTTCACGATCATGAACTACCTGATGCCGAAGCAGGGCGTGCTCTCGATGCACTGCTCGGCGACCCAGGCGCGCGACGGCAGCGACACGTCGATCCTGTTCGGCCTGTCGGGCACCGGCAAGACGACCCTCTCGGCCGATCCCAAGCGGCTGCTCATCGGCGACGACGAGCACGCGTGGACCGACACCGGCGTCTTCAACATCGAGGGCGGCTGCTACGCGAAGGTGATCGACCTGTCGAAGGAGCAGGAGCCCGACATCTGGAACGCGCTGCAGTTCGGCTCGGTGCTCGAGAACGTCGTCTACGATCCGAAGTCGAAGCTGGTCGACTACAAGAACATCTCGATCACCGAGAACACGCGCGGCAGCTACATCCTCGACACGATCCCGAACGCGAAGCTGCCCGCGCTCGGCGGTCACCCGAAGAACGTCATCTTCTTGACGTGCGACGCGTTCGGCGTGCTGCCGCCGGTCGCGAAGCTGTCGTCGGCGCAGGCGATGTACCACTTCATCAGCGGCTACACCGCGAAGGTCGCCGGCACCGAGGTCGGCGTGACCGAGCCGAAGGAGACCTTCTCGCCGTGCTTCGGCGGGCCCTTCATGGTGTGGCACCCGACCAAGTACGCCGAGCTGCTCGCGTCGAAGCTGCACAAGCACGGCGCGCAGACCTGGCTGGTCAACACCGGCTGGAGCGGCGGCCCGTACGGCGTCGGCTCGCGCATGAAGCTGCGCTACTCGCGCGCGATCATCGACGCGATCCACTCGGGCGCGCTGCACTCGGCCCCGACGGTGACCGACCCGGTCTTCGGCTTCGAGATCCCGACCACCTGTCCCGAGGTGCCGGCGGAGATCCTCCAGCCGCGCAACACCTGGGCCGACAAGCACGCCTACGACGAGAAGCTGAAGAAGGTCGCGCAGCTGTTCCGCGAGAACTTCAAGAAGTACGAATCGCAGGCCAGCGAAGAGATCCGCGCGGCGAATCCGCGCGTCTAGCGACGTTGTAGATTCGGCGCGTGGACGAGCGCGACCCCGGACGGACCGTGTCGGCGACCGACGCGACCGACGGGGTCGATGTCGTTTCGGCCGGCGGCGAGGTCGCGCCGATCGTCGGGCGGTACACGATCGTCGAGCGGATCGGCGCGGGCGGCATGGGGGTCGTCTATCGCGCGCGCGATCCCGCGCTCGAGCGCGAGCTCGCGATCAAGGTCGTGCGCGCGGGCGGCGAAGGCGCGCAGGCGCGGTTGCTCGCCGAGGCGCAGGCGATGGCGAAGCTCGAGCGCCGCGGCGTCATGCCGGTCTACGACGTCGGCACCGTCGGCGACGGCATCTTCGTCGTGATGCCGTATCTATCCGGAGGCACCCTGTCGAGCTGGCTGCGCGCGCGGGCGCGATCGTGGCGCGAGGTGCTCGATCGGTTCGTCGCGGCGGGGCGCGGGCTCGCGGTCGCGCACGCGGCCGGCCTGGTGCACCGCGACTTCAAGCCCGACAACGTCCTGCTCGACGAGCACGGCGAGCTCGCGGTCGCCGATTTCGGGCTCGCGATCGACGCCGACGTCGGATCGAGCGGCATCGCCGGCACGCCCGCGTACATGGCGCCCGAGCAGCTGCGCGGCGACGCCGTCGACGAGCGCGCCGACATCTTCGGCTTCTGCGCGTCGCTCTACGAGGGCCTCTACGGCGAGCGCGCGTTCGACGCGCCGAGCGGCTACGACGACGCCGCCCGCGCCGCGCTGCTCGACGCGATCCGCGCGCGCAAGCTGCGCCCGCCGCCGCGCGATCGCGACGT
>DATJIA010000348.1:0-2077 GCA_035493675.1 Kofleriaceae bacterium
AACCAGCGGCGCAAGGGCCAGCTCGAGATCGATCTACGCCCGCGCACCCGGCGCGGCGCGGTCCGGAAGAAGCTCGGCCGCCCCATCACCCACCGCAGGATGGATCCGCGCCACCGCACGCGGCCCGAGCTGGATCCCCGCCACCCGGTGCACGTCGTCTTGCGCGTCACGCGCGAGGTGTCCAACCTGCGCACGCGTCACGCCTACCGCGCGATCCGTCGCGCAGTCGCGAACGCTCGCGCGCGCAGCGACTACCGCATCGTGCACGCGAGCATCCAGTCGAATCATCTCCACTTGCTCGTCGAAGCCGACAGCAAAGACGCGCTCCGCTCCGGCATGCAGGGCTTCGCGATCAGCGCCGCGCGCCGCCTCAATCGCGAGCTCCGCCGCGCGCGCGGCCACGTCTTCGCCTTCCGCTATCACGCGACGACGATCGCGTCGCCGACCCAGGCTCGCAACGCGATCAGCTACATCGTCAACAACTGGCGCCACCACCGGCGCGACCTCTACGACCCGCGCCGCACCGATCCGTTCTCGTCCGCCCACGCGCTGGCCGAGTGGCGCATCCCGCCGCACGACGACGCACTGCCGGTCGTGCGCCCCACGACCTGGCTCCTCACCGACGGCTACAAACGCGGCGATCCGATCCGTCCCGACGAGGTTCCAGGCCCCGATCCGACCCCGTAGTCGTCGCTGTACCGTCGAGCTCGCCCGGTCTAGCGGCTACGGGCAGGTCGCGGCGCCGAGCGCCTCGATCATCTGCGCGTGATGGTTCGCGGTGGTGCCGCCGCACAGGCAGGCGTTGTTCGGTTGATCGCAGGGCGAGCTTGCATCCACGTACGTGCGCGCGCCGAACGTGCCGCACTGGGTGACCGCGTCGGCGCAGTCCTCGACCGGCTCGAGCCCCTCGATCAAGCCGATCGCGTACAGCGCGCCGTCGCAGCCGGAGGTCGGATCGTCGCCGAGCAGATCGCCGCCGACGAAGCCGATCCCGTTCACGATCGGATCGCACGTGAACGGCGCGATCGCGATCGAGCTCTCGGGTGCCTTCGTCGACATCACGATCTCGACGTGGCGCGCGTTGCCCGGATCGATCGTGACGACCTCGACGTCGTACGGCGCGAGCGCGCCGCGCACGCACGCGGTGATCGCGTCCTGGTTCGCGTGCGGCCACGCCGCGAACGCGGTCTGCTGCTGCAGGATGCTCGACGTGTCGTTGATCGAGCTCTCCAAGCCGGGGCGATACACGCCGCCGTCGTAGTCGAGGTAGACGACGTGATGGCGCGCGCAGGCCGCGTCGATCGGCGGCGGGCCGGCGTCGGCGGCTCCGTCCGGCGCGGCGACCGCCGCATCGGGAGAAGGCGCAGGAGGCGCGTCGGGATCGGAAGTCGCAGACGAACCGCACGCGGCGACGAACACGAGGAAGAGGCGCATGCACGCCCGCATCGCAAGTCGCGCGCCACGCCCGCGCCGCGCAAGTCTTCGCAGGCGCGCGCGATCGTGCGGGCACACACGGGTCCGTACGCGGCGGCGGCCGGCAACTTCGATCCGCGTTGCGACGATCCGCGCGACGCGACTCCTCTCGAGAGTGGGCGGTTTCTCGTCGGTGAAGCGTCGTTGCACCATCGACGGACCGCATCAGTGGACCGCGTGGTCCGCTGTGGCAACGCGAACCGCGCGCATGTTTGCGAACGCAATCGCACGCGCGCGCGGCACACGCGTTGCGATGAGCGCATCGCGATGAAGAAACACAAGCTCACCCTCTCGCGTTCCACCATTCGCAACCTCTCGCTCGCCGCGAACCAAGTCTCGGGCGGCATCTCCGGCCTGCGCGGCTGTCACTCGATCCAGGATCACTGCGGTGGCGGCACCGGCGGCGCGTTGTGCGCGTCCGACGACGCCGGCTGTCCGAGCGGCGCCGGCATCGGCACGTGCAATCCGTCGCAGTGCTTCAGCTGCTGACGTGCTGACGAGCTGATCTAAGGAGACGTCAGCTTCGCGAGCTCGCGCCGCACGGCGGCCGCTTCACCGCGGCGGCCCGCGGCGTCGAGCAGTTGGGCGCGCAACGTGAGCGCGT
>DATJIA010000349.1:0-33805 GCA_035493675.1 Kofleriaceae bacterium
GATCGGCTCCTCGCCGACGCGCGTGCGCATGCGCTCGCCGACCTCCCACGCCTTGCCCGCGTCGGCGCGCGGCAGGACCGCGAGGAACTCCTCGCCGCCGTAGCGCACCAAGACGTCGCCGCCGCGGATCGCGCCGCGCAATCGGCGCGCGACCTCGGCGAGCACCTCGTCGCCGGCGTCGTGGCCGTGGCGATCGTTGATGTCCTTGAAGTGGTCGCAATCGATCATCGCGATCGACATCGGCTGCTCGCGATCGTGCGCCGCCGCGATCTCCTGCGGCAAGCGGGTCGCGAGGAACTCGCGGTTGTACGCGCCGGTCAGCGGATCGGTGACCGCGACCCGGTGCAAGCGCACGTTCTCGATGTCGAGCGCGATCGTCGCCGCGACGAACCGCAACAGATCGACGTCGTGCCCCTCGAACGCCGCCGGCTTGCCCGCGGTCACCGTGATCACGCCGACGCGCTCGCCGCGCGACATCAGCGGCACGCACAGCATCGAGACGATCGGCGTCTTCGCCTCGTCGATCACGACGAAGCGCGGATCCTTCGTGACGTCGTCGATCACCGCCGGCTCGCCGTGCAGCACGACCCAACCCGCGACGCCCTCGCCGACCTCGAAGCTCAGCTTGTGCACGCGCTCGGTGCGCAACCCGTACGCGGCGCGCGCCATCAAGCGCTGGCGGCTCGCGTCGAGCAGCATCACCGAGCACGCGTCGCACGTGATCAGCGTGCAGACCAGCTCGCTGATCCGCGACAGCAGCTGCCCTGGATCGAGATCGGAGCCGATGAGCTTCCCGATCTCGAACAGCGCAGCCGGCAGGCGGGCGAGCTGGTCGGGGGTCACGGGACGAAGCCGATGAACGCGAGGTTCCGGTACTGCTGCGCGACGTCGAGGCCGTAGCCGACGACGAACTTGTTCGGGATCGTGAAGCCGAGGTAGTCGATGTGGATGTCGCGCTCGGCGCGCTCCGGCTTGTGGAGCAGCGCGCACAGCTTCACGCTCGCGGGGCCGCGCGTCTTCAGGTTCTCCATCAAGTAATGGACCGTGTGCCCGGTGTCGACGATGTCCTCGACGACGATCACGTGCTTGTCCTGGATCGGACGCGACAGGTCCTGCGTGATCTGCACGACGCCCGACGACACGGTCGCGTCGCCGTAGGACGAGATGCCGATGAAGTCGAGGTAGACGGGCAGGCCGATCTGACGCACCAGGTCGGCCATGAAGATCACGGAGCCCTTCAGGACCCCGAGGACGACGACGTCGCCGACGGCGTCTCTGTACTCGGCGGTGATCTGCGCACCCAGCTCGGCGACACGTTTTGCCACCGCGTCGGCGGAAATCAGCTCGGAGAACGGCTCGGGATTACGGTTCCACACCATCGCGGCGACTGTACCGGCGGCGCGCGCACGGTACAATTGGCTCGGATGGTCGCGAACCCGGTGGACTTGGAGTCCCAGCTCGGTGCCCTGCTGGGAGACACGTCGACGGAGATCGACGTCTCTCGCCGCAACCGCATCTACTGCAACCGCAACCTGCGGATGGACGGCATCGAGCTGATCGGCTTCGACATGGATTACACGCTCGCGCTGTACCACCAGGACAAGCTCGAGCGTCTCTCGATCGATCTCACCTTGGCCAAGATGGTCGAGAACCACGGCTACCCCGAGGAGATCAAGTCGCTCTTCTACGACCCGCACTGGGCGATCCGCGGCCTGATGGTCGATCGCCTGCTCGGCAACGTCTTCAAGATGGATCGTCACTCGTACGTGGGTCGCTGCTACCACGGCGCGCGCAAGCTCACGCAGGACGAGCGCAAGCAGCTCTACCGCAACGAGAAGATCAACCTCTCGTCGGATCGTTACGACTGGATCGACACGCTGTTCGGCCTCCCCGAGGTCGTCATGTACGTGACGCTCGTGGACTACTTCGATCGCGCGCGGCCCGGCGCCGTCGACTACGAGAAGCTGTTCGGCGACATCCGCAAGTCGATCGACGAAGCGCACCGCGACGACACGCTCAAGAGCGTGATCAAGGCCGACCTCGCCGGCTTCATCGTCAAGGACCCCGAGCTCGGCGAGACGCTCCACAAGTTCCGGTCGTCGGGCAAGAAGCTCTTCTTACTGACGAACAGCCTCTGGGACTACACCGACGCGGTGATGACGTTCCTCCTCGACGAGAAGCGCCGCGCCTATCCCTCCTGGCGCCACTACTTCGACGTGGTGATCGTCGGCGGCGCCAAGCCGGCGTTCTTCAACGAGCAGCGGCCCTTCGTGCAGATCGATCCCGTCACCGGCGCCGCGCTTCCGGGCGAGGTGAAGAGCTTCGTCCGCGACCGCATCTACATGGGCGGCAACGTGATCGACTTCGAGCACATGACGAAGATCCGCGGCGAGCACGTGCTCTACATCGGCGATCACATCTACGGCGACATCCTGCGGCTCAAGAAGCAGCACATGTGGCGCACCGCGATGGTGCTGCAGGAGCTCGACCGCGAAATCCTCGTCTGGGAGAAGCGCGAGGGCCAGATCCGCGATCTCGATCTCTTGGATCGCCGCCGCCGCAACTTGGAGTCGGAGCTCGACTACCAGACCCTGCGCTTGAAGAAGATCCAGCGGTTGTTGGAGGACGACGCGACCTCCGCCGGCCTTCGCCCGCGCCTCGAGGAAGAGAAGAAGCGCACCAAGGACTCGCTCGACTCCCTCCGCGCCCGCCAGGGCCTCATGGCCGAGGAAGTCTCCTCTCTCGAAGCGTCTCTGGATCGCGCCTACAACCCGTATTGGGGCAGTTGTCTCCGCGAAGACAACGAGAACTCCCGCTTCGGCGAGCAAGTGAACGACTACGCCGACCTCTACACCTCGCGCGTCTCCAACTTCTTGTCGTACTCGCCGCTCCGCTACTTCCGCGCGCCACGCCGCCCGATGCCCCACGAGGTCTAGGCTCTGTATCACCCTGGTAGGGTGATGCCGGCCCGTCGCACTTCCTGATGCGCTGTGGAACAATCCCCTTGTGATGAGGGGTCGCGCCTGGTTAGCCGTAGCTTGCCTATTCGCTCTATTGAGCCTCGGCGCGCACTGCAGTCGCAGGATCCCGGATTCCACGGTGCAGCAGCTTCACGACGCTGCACAGGACATCATTCGCGATCCGGAGCACTGGGAACCGAAGTTCGCCAAGCTTGAAGCACTGTTGCGGGACGCGAATGCGCCGATTAGCGCACAGCTCGCGAGTGATATTCGCCTCGACGCGCTGGCCATCATTCGTGATGATCCAAAGTGCGAGCAGTGGGTGCGAGACGTCGTCGTCGCCGCGGCTGCACAACTCGGGCACACGGCGACTCGCGTGCAACTTCCAGACTACTATTGTCCAGATGTACCTTCCCACGTCGGCGCGGCGGTCGATGCGAAAGTCACTATACACGGATTCACGAGCCTGATTGACCGTCAACCAACGGCCGTATTGAAGGTCACTGATCGTTCTCTATCCCGGGAACCCGTCAGCTTCGGCAATGGTCGCGTCGAATTCGATGCGTCCACTGGTAGTTGCACCGATGGAAAGCTTCAACTGATTCAGGGTAACCGCAGCGTCTTCTCGATTACGATCGACGCTAGCAATCTTCCAGAACCATCGTGCAAAGCCAAGGCTAGTCAGATATACAGTGCAAAGGTCTCCGACTGTAGCAACGAGTGCTGTCACTATAGCTCAGTCGCCGATTGCATCTCGAGGCGATGCGACGCCGAGTGCGCGTCAAGGACGGCCAACAATCCGCCGGGGCATCCTGCCATCGGCGACGCATGCAGCACATCCGGCGCCTTCTATAACTGGTGTCATTCCTATTGTAATAGCTGGGAAGCTTGTGATCACGATTGGTGCGGCCAGTCAGCGCCAAGAAGAGATGCTTGCCTTGTGCAAGCCAAGAATGACTTGCAGGACGCCCTGACTATGTGTCCACGGGCAACAGGGTGTTCTCGATGACAAAGAAGAAGATCGTCATCGGAGTAGTCGCACTCGTCTTGGTAGCCTCTTTCGCCGCCATGTACTTTGTCATGCGCGGCGACCCATCACATCTGGTGGTGCTCGAAGCATATGCTCCACCTGAATTCGAAGGCTGGACGCTGGTCGTGCAGCCTCTAAAGGGGAAGAGCTCCGGCGCAACATCGATATTTGTGCCAAGTCACATCTTGGATGTTGAACCATCCGGCGGACAAATCACGTGCGATTCTGACGTACGAATGGAGGCGGCACGTCTGTCGAACGCGAACTACGCGTACGATGCCGAGAAGGCATACAGGTACTTCAGTGTTGAAACGAGTTACATGAGCCTCTTGGTCCTGGCAAAACAGCGCGAATATGTCGAAAGCAGCACCGGACTGCCGCTACTCAGAGGCGAGATCGGCGGCGGCGGTGACTATGCCGATCTGACGGTGGCGTTCTCGGTCAGCACGATATCAGCAACGGCTGAATATGAACGTTGTCTGAAGCAAAGTCTTGTACCGGGACACTACAAGTATCCGAACATGTTCCTCGTTGGTGGATTGGCCGTTGTGTCATATCGCGCGAAAGCGGTCAAAGGCAAGGTGTCGGAAGGAACAACACTTACCGATATGCGCGTCGACCTATCATCCGCTTCGCTGCGATACATTCAATTTGGCTACGGCAAGAAGACGGATTCGGACATCGTACAAGAGCTTAGAAAGCCGGATGCCAGTGCGAAATCGATCATTGATTCGTTTCAGTCTCAAATAGAGAAGTACACGATTATTGGTGTAAAACAAAAAGAAATCGACATACAAGTCAATGATTAGAATCGCAGCCTCACTGTTTGCGGCTGTAATCATTCTCTGTCGAGCGCGAGTGTGCGCGGCGGCTGATGTGGCCGTCCTGGCCTACAATGCCGAGGAATGGGCCCTCCAAGACCTGGCCGATTCGACCGGCTACCTAACATTTGACGAGGGGCATTTGCCCGTGGATAACACCACGCACCTCTCAGTCAAGTTGGCTAACATGATGGGCCCGGTGTGCGGGAAGGGCGTCTCCCACGTGATGGCTATCGACTTCCTCTATCGGAAGGTCGTTGGACCCTTGGCTTGTTCGGGAGGACCGTACGACGAGTTGTCGGCTCAGAGCGAAACACGTTGGGAGCAACTCACCCAAGTGCGGCAATTAAAGGCTCTCGGTAACGAAGTTTGGCTGGGTGTCGTTCTCAATGCTGCGTATGAGAAAATACCGCTGAGCAAGTGCAGTGATTTGACACTCTACAGTTTCTTGTCGTCGGAGCAACGCGCTGCACTCACGACGAGTGAATCAGATGCGGCGAACATCATGCTGAAGCGTTGCCGCACGTGGAATGGTGAACCGGTTGCTCCTCTGGCGGAGATGAGGATACTCGAGGATGTCTACCCTCAGTTGACTAGTTACTTCTCCACTCTGACGAGCGCGCGTCCTCAGATTGCCAGGCGTGTTGCATGGAGCGTCCTTTCCGCAATGTCAGGAGATCAGCAGATCCTGAAATACATATACCGGAGTGGCGATTGGACGACGACCTGTCAAATTGGGACACGATGGAAAGAGTCGCAGATCTCGGCGTCTGTTAATTGCACGTCAGTGCGGAGTGCAAGTCATGTTAAGTCGAAATGGAGCGTGAGCGCCAATGTGAAAACATTGGTCGGTTTTCATGATTACTCGTCAAGTACGGTTCAGCTGCCCAACGCTCATGTTGTAATGGGCGTCGAGGTTGCAAAGAACAAGTGGCACATGGAAACTGCGACAGTGACGTCCTCTGTTGACGTTACCGCCCCGGCGCCCAGTGATGCGCCGATCGTTGGAGCTGAGTGGCTCCATGTCGGGACTCGTGACCCTGTTACGGGTTCGCGGATTGCTAGCGTTCGATTTACCGCAATGACTGACGGTGGCTGCTGGGTATGGTTCGAAGACGAGAACCGCAGCTTCGAATTGGGCAAGGTCGCGGAGCAGCCTGATTGCGAGTTTACCCATGCTCGGGGTGTGACTGTTGACGCATATCAAACGACCTGCGATTGTAGCCAAGCATATTCATCTCTTCGCGGCAATGGTCAATCGATGCAATGGTCTATTGCCGAGCGTTAGGTGTGTTCGCTCGAATTCGTGCCTGGGCGCGACGATCAGGATCGACGCTCGAGCGCGTTTCAGCTCGTTGTATCGAGAGCTCGACAGCACGCGTCTCGATGGCCTGGAGTGGAAGGACGGGCGCCCCGCCTGATACCACTGCTGGTCGCCCGCTGCGGACGCTTGACCGTCACTGTACGTTCAGGGAGAGCGACTGTGCCTTGTACCCCGCGACAGACACGTTGATCGTCCACGTGCCGGCCTTAGCTGGCGCAGTGAGGGAGGTCGATCCCGAGATGGTCTTGTTGCTCGGTCCGGGATCGACGAGAGGTAGCGTCGAGCCCAGCGCGATCGGGCTCGCGTCCAGGAACGTCGAATAGGAGGCCTGTTGAGGACGGATATTCTGCGGTGCTGACACGGTGAGCCCGACCGTCGATCCTGTAGCGATCGTCCCGCTCGCGGTCAGCGTCGCGGTAATCGTGGGTTGGCGGATCGTCATCGCCGGAGAACTCTCGTGCGTGTCGGCGAGCTGTGCGTCGAGGCTCCATGCCGTGCCGTCGGGCGCCGGCGGCACCGGAATCGGGAAAGTGACCTCGGTGTGTCCGCCAACGAGCTTTGTCGTCATCGGAGATACTGGATCGGACTGAAGGACACCTCCCACGGTGCTATGGAGCGCGATCGTCTGGGGGACATCGCCAGGGACGGACACGCGCATGTTCACGGTGTCGACCGCTCCCACGACGTCGCAGGTTCCCGGAGTCGAACACTCGACGACGTCCACCGTGATCGGGGGCGTGGTCGTCGCGAACGTGAACGTGAGCGGCGCTCCTACGCCCAGGGACGTCCGCACGAGCACGTTGTTCGAGGGTGTCGAAGGCGCGTGCATCGTCGCGACGAAGAAGATGTGGTGACCGGCGCGTTGCAGCGGAGAAACCGTGATTCCAGCGGTCGTGTCGGCTCCGTCGACGGAGAGCGAGACCGTCGGCGACGGGACGGTGACGGCGCCGAGATCATCGATCGCTCCGTAGTCGATCAGGATCTCGAGATAGTCGACCGCCGCGTAGAACGGTCCCGTCGAAGAGCCGCACGTCGCGGGAAGCGATAGATCGGAAGATGGAGTCACGCCGTTGATGACCTCGAAGCAGCCGGTCTCGGTCCTGCGCAAGACCGAGACGGTCGCGTCCGGACGTTCTGTGGAGAGCGTGTTGCCGATCGTCAATGCCAATAACCCTCCCAGCGCGACGGTTACTCGAACCTCTTTCGACGTGACCTGCGGGGCTTGCCAGGGAACGACGAAGAAGACGTGTCCACCCGCCTTCTGCAGCGGAGGGATCGAGATCCCGGGCTGCGCATCGCGGCCATCGGCGGTGATCTGCATGGTCGGGCTGGGCACGGTCCGCAGGCTGCCGAAGTCGACCGGTCCATAGTCGATCACGGTCTGCAGCTGGTCGATGCCGGCAGCGAGCTTGGTGTCTGCGGTCGTCGGCGATGCGCACAGCTCCGAGGCAAGCCCGAGCGACGCGTCGGGCGCATCGGTGATGGGCGCGTAGCAGCCGGCCGGCATGCGCTTGAGCAAGGAGAGCTTCACGGGCGGAGCGGTCGTCTTGAAGATCGTCTCCACGTTGGTGGAGAAGCCGGTCCCTGCGCTCACGGTGATCTCGACGTCTCCCGAAGCGACCTGCGGAGCGACGAACTTTGCGACGTAGTAGTTGCGATGCCCCATCGGCGTGCGCATCGTGACGTTCGCGCTGATCGTCGACGGCGCGCCGTCGGTCGTGATCGACACGGTGGGGGAGGTCGGGGGCATCGTAGGCGAAAAGTCGACGTCGCCGTAATCGATTACGAGCACGACGAGGTCGACGCCCGCATACAGCGTCGGATCCGCGGTCGTCGAACACATCGGATCGAACGACTTATCGTCGTCGAGTCCGAGCGCCGCGTCTGGACACTGCGTCGACATAAGTGCGTACCCGGTGGCCTGCTGCTTGAAGACGGACACCTTCGGTCCCGAAAGGGTCGTGGTGTTGCAGGCCATCAACGCCAAAGCGATCACCGCAAGACCAAGCGCGCGCATCAGGTCACTCCGATCGACACGGGCAACGAGTTGTAAAAGGTGCACGTGAGAATGCATTCGTGTGGATCGTTCGGATCCCCGCGCGTGATCGTTACGTCGACGAACACCATGCCAGTCTCATCAGGAGCGAGGATCTGCGGCTGCTTGTAGGACGCCGAGAACTTTCCTGACGCGGTGATCGTGAGCTCGTGAGTCGCTTTGGAGAAGTACGAGACAGTGAGCCTCACCGATCCGCCGGACTTGATCGAAGGCTTGTCGGAGCTGACGTCGATGATGCCGCTGGGCATGGTCGTCCCTCAGTTCTTCTCCACCGACGTCGGCGCGTTCTGTTGCGTGGACTGTCGGATGAGATCGGGGATGTTGAACTGAACGTTGAGACCGATGAAGAAGTCCGTCACATGGCTGGGTCGCTCCGCTGCGAGTACGGTTTCTTTGCGGTCGAGATAGACCATCCCTGCGGTGAGCGACGTGTACGGCAGGGGGTGGACTGCCAATCCAACGAATGGGGGCGGCAACCCGAGGATGCCGGAATAGCGACCGTCCGGCCCGAAGGACGACACGTTCGGGGCGAAACCGAGCTCCAACGCGAACATGCGCTTCCAGTCATCGGCGTTGTCCACGCCATGTCGCCACATGGGCGCGTTCACCGGATTCGGCCAGAGGTGGATCTCGGCAGCGAGATAGAACAACGAGAACCAGCCGTCATGGCTATCGACCTGCGCGTAGCCGACCGTCGGGGTCACATAGCTGAACACCCACGTCTGCTCGTTGAAGCCGACCTGGAACGCGATGGGTTGCGGCCCCGTGACGGTCACCTTCTCCTCAGAGAGGAACGCGAGGTCCTTGCGCTCGCCATCCCACTTCGGCTTCTGCACGACGAAAGACCGTAGCTCGGTGGATAGATTGTCGAGGACCTCGATCGAGAGGTGTTGGTCGTGGGTCTCGTCGAGCCACTCGCCGATCGCGGACATCGTGGCCGCATGCGTTTCGGCGGCAACGGGCGGGATTGCGGGTCCTGCGGGCGGCTTGCCCTTCGCATGTTTCTTCGCCTGGTCCACGGGGGCAGGGGCCGCATTCTGCGAGGCTTCCGCCGCCTTCTTCGTCTGCGCGTCGAAGGTCGCCGTCATGTCGTCTATCGCGGCGGCGACCTTGTAGAGCTGCTCGGAGTCGGCCACGAGTTCGGCTGTTTGCTCTGCTGTCCACGCATGGGCAAGGTCGGTGTCGCGCACCTTCGAACGCAGATCGGCGAGCTTCACCGCGTGCTTGTCGACGGTGATGATCGCGCGCGAGAGATCGAAGATGTCCGCCAGCGTCACGCCGGTCGCCACTGGTAGGTCGCTGGCGCTGACGTCATCAAGGACGAGCGCCTTCGCGGCGGTCGGTTCCTTCTCGCCCACTCGAACGTGTCGGTTGTCGTCGAGGATCGCGACCGACTGCACGTCGATCTTTCCGTCGTTGGTGTAGTGGTGGAGCGCGCCTCCGCTGACTCCTCGGAACAGACTGCCGTGATCGGTTAGCAGGGTGACGAGCGCGTGGCCGAGCCCATGGTCGGCGGTCCTCCACTCGTGGGTCGGCGCTGCAACGAAGTCGTGAACCGCGAAGTTGAGGTCGGCGACGATCTTGGCTCGTTGTTGACGGATTGCGAGCGCGGTACCGAGCGCGGTGCTTGCTTTGTCGCGCAGGGCCTTGCGCTTCTCCTTCTTCGCCTTGTCGTCGTCATCGAGCACGGCCTTGGCCAGCAGCGCTTCGACGCATTGGTCGTAGAGCTTGAGCGCCTCTTGCTGACATTCGGTAGGGGGGGCGTCTTTGTCTCGGGGTGTGGCAAGGTCTTCTTTGCAGTCTTGGTATTTCGTGACGAATTGATCGATGGCGTTTTGGATCGAGTCTGTGTCGACTTTCTGCGTTTTTTTCGTCACCAGCACGAACAAGCAATAAGAATATCCGTCGCGAAAGAAGTCGTCGTCATATGGAACGAGGACCCGATAGGTCGTATCCGTGCTAGACGATGGCGTCCATTGTGCGGTTACCAGCGTCTTCAAATCGCGAGAGGACTCAGCTGCCGGGAACTCTTGGCCCGCATCGTATCGCCCCGCAGGAAGTGGGTCGGGCTTGGGTGAGTCGATATCAAGACTGGTTGCAAGCTTCGGGCAGGACTCTCCATCTCCACCGAACATCATTGCAGAGCCCTTGCGAACCACGACGGCCTGCACGCCGGTTGTCGTCGCTTCCACGTCGCCAGCGACGTAGAATGATTGCTTGCTAGGAATGCTCTGATCGGGGCCGCTACTGGACATCTTCACAGTTGGAATCGCGTCGGCACGAGCAAACCGCGATGCGAGCCCGATGATCAATACGCAAGATAGAGAAGCTGCCTTCACGAATCCCCCATTCGCGATAGCGACAATATCAGCTGCGCCACGACTCCCGCCATCACCCCTCAGGGGTGGTGTCTTACCCGAGCGTTACCCCATTGCGGCGGAGTGGTCTACGTTTGTTCGTCTCTGGGGATCAGCTTGTCGAAGCGCTGCTTGTCGAGGGCCTTCATTTGGGCGTCGCGGGGGGCGCAGAGGCCCTTGGAGGCGGCGTCGAAGAGGGCGTCGTCCATGGTCTGCATGCCGATGGCGCGGCCGCCGGCGATGATCGAGGACAGCATGGGTGTGTTGCCTTCGCGGATCACGTTCGGCAGGGCGGAGGTCCGCAACAGGATCTCGTTGATCGCGACGCGGCCCTTGCCGTCGACGGTGCGGAGGAGGAGCTGGGAGACGATCGCGGCCATCGACTCCGACAGGGAGATGCGGATCTGATCTTGGTCGGCGGCGGGGAAGGCGTCGATGAGGCGATCGACCGTCTTGGCCGCGGAGTTGGTGTGCAAGGTGCCGAAGACGAGCACGCCCATCTCGGCGGCGGTGATCGCGAGGGCGATCGTCTCGCGGTCGCGCATTTCGCCGACGAGGATGATGTCGGGGTTCTGGCGGATCGCGGCGCGCAGCGCGCCGGCGAAGGACGACGTGTGGCGGCCGACCTCGCGCTGGGAGAAGGTCGACTTCTTGGGTGGGTGGACGAATTCGATCGGGTCTTCGATCGTGACGATGTGCTTGGCGTAGGTCGTGTTGATGCGATCGATGATCGCGGCGAGCGTCGTCGATTTGCCGGAGCCGGTGGGGCCGGTGACGAGCACGAGGCCGTTGCGGAGATGCGCGAGCGTTTCGATGACGGGCGGGAGGCGCAGATCTTCGAGAGTGAGGATCTTCTCGGGGATGATGCGGAGGACCGCGCCGGCGCCGCGTTCTTGCACGAAGTAGTTGGCGCGGAAGCGGGCGACCCCCTCCAACCCGTACGCGAAGTCGGCGTCGTGATCGCGGTCGAAGGCGGTCCAGGCCTCGGGAGGCGCGATCTCGCGCAGCCACGCGCGGAGCTCGGCGTCGGAGGGCGGCGGGATGTCGAGCGGCGTGAGATGGCCGGAGACGCGGATGCGCGGCGCGAGATCGGCGGCGAGGTGCAGATCGGAGCCGCCGCGCGACTTGAGCGAGCGAAGCAATTCGTCGAGGCGCGCCATTACTTCGCCCCCTTCACGAACGCAGCGGGGTTGTCGCTGTTCTGCGCGGCGACCTCGGCGGTGATCGCGCCGGCTTGCACGAGCTCCATCAGTGAGTGGTCGAGCGCCTTCTGGCCGCGCGTGCGGCCGGTCGTGAGCACCGACGCGATCTGGAACGTCTTCTGATCGCGGATCAGGTTCCCGATCGCGGGATTGACGTGGAGGATCTCGAGCGCGGCGACCATGCCGTTGGAAGATGCAGAGGGGAGCAGGCGCTGCGAGATCACCGCGCGCAGCGACTCGGCGAGCATCGTGCGGATCTGTCCTTGTTGCTGCGACGGGAACGCGCCGACGATGCGATTGATCGTCCGGATCGCGTTGTTGGTGTGGAGCGTCGCGAGGACGAGGTGGCCGGTCTCGGCGGCGCTCATCGCGAGCGAGATCGTCTCGAGATCGCGCAGCTCGCCGATGCAGATCACGTCGGGGTCCTCGCGCAGCGCGGCGCGCAGCGCGCGCGCGAACGACTCCGTATGACGACGAACTTGGCGCTGGTTGACGAGGCAGCGCTTCGACGGATGGATGTACTCGACGGGATCCTCGATCGTGAGGATGTGATCGTGGCGCTCCTCGTTGATCAGGTTGACGAGCGCGGCGAGCGTCGAGGTCTTGCCGCAGCCGGCGGGACCGGTGACGAGCACCATGCCCTGCGGGAACGTCGTGACCTTCGCGAGATCCTGCGGCAGCCCGAGCGACTCGAGCGTCGGCGGCGACGGCGGGACGAAATGGAAGACGCCGGAGACGCCGCGGTGCTGGCGATAGATCGACGTGCGGAAGCGTCCGACGTCGGGGATCGCGTACGTGAAGTCGATCTCGCCGTCCTTGTCGAGCACCGCGACGAGATCGGGCGGCGCGATCGCGCGCAGCGCCTGCTCGGTCTGCGCGGCGGTGAGGCGATCGGCTGCGTCGAGCAGCGAGGCGTGGACGCGCAGCTTGACGAGCGCGTCGGGGTGGACGAGCACGTCGGACGCGCCGGCGTGGATCGCGCGCGCGAGGATCGTGTCGAGCGGAGAGGGCGGCGTCGCCGTGTGCGTGACGAGGCGGGTCGCGGCCGGCGTGTACGTCGCGGCCGGCGTCGCGGCGCGCGGGCGTCGCGGTTGATCGAGGTACTGCTGCTGCGCGGCGAGGAGCTTGTCGAGCTGCTGCTGCGAGACGAGGCCGAGCTCGACGAGGATCGTGCCGAGCGGCTTGCCGCGGCGGCCTTGCTCGCGGATCGCCTCTTCGAGCTGATCCATCGTGATCAGCTTGTAGTGGACGGCGAGGCGGCCGAGGAGCTGGGGCTCTTGTGGAGGCGCGGGGCCCCCCGACTCGGGCCCTGCGGGCCCTCGCTCAGGGCGAGCGGAGATACTCACCGTCCATGACGCGCCGGGCGTGATCGCGATGCGGTACTTCGCGCCCGAATACGCGTGATCGAACGCCGTGTCGCGGCCCGCGAAGAGGGCGGCTTGTGCGTCGGGCGGCGCGATCTCCTCGACGAGCGCCTGCAGGTCGCGGTGCGCGATCGTCTGGTTCGCCTTGCGATCGCCGGCGGCGAACTTGAAGAGGACCTGCGCGTCGCTCTCGAGCACCACGCCGCTCGCGCCGAGTCGCACGAGGTTCGAGAGGTACACGTCGATGCGCGCCACCGCGGATGATCATAGACGAGGCGCGTCGCGTGATGGGCCCGTGAGGGGTACGGACGGGGAGCGCACGCCCGGTAGATTCGCGGTGAGCGATGCGTACATGTCGGTGGATCTTGATCGCGGCGATCGCGATCGCGGGCTGCGGGTTCGATCCGAGCGGGCTCGGCACGCCGCCGGTCATCGGCGGTGACGCTGCGCAGATCGATGCGGCGCCGGTCGTGATCGATGCGGGCTCGATCGAGATCGATGCCACGCCCGTCGTGATCGACGCGAGGCCCCCCGACGCCACGCCCGAAGCCTGCGGTGGCGAGGGCGAGAGCTGCTGCGCGAAGCACGGCAACGATCCGCAGTGCGACGACGGCAGCGAGTGCACGAACGGCAAGTGCACCGCCTGCGGCGCGCTGTTCGAGTCGTGCTGCGATCCGGGCGCGACCTGCAACTTCGGCATCTGCGTGAGCGGCGGATGCGTCTCGCTGTCGCAGTAACGACCTCCGAATCGCGGCATCGTAGAGCGCATGTCTGCCGAACAGAACGTGGCGCTCGTGCGCCGCTTCCTCGACGCGGTCGATCGCGGCACCCGCGACGAAGCGCCGCTCGAAGCCTTCGCCGAATTCCTGCACCCGGAGATCGAGCAGCGCGAGCTGCCGAACAAGTACGCGCCCGCGGGGGCCGTGCGCGATCTCGCGGCGCTGCGCAAGAACGCCGGCGCGGGGCGATCGTTGATGAAGGCGCAACGCTACGAGATCAAGACCGTGATCGCGATGGGTGACACCGTCGCCGTCGAGGGCCACTGGACCGGCGTGCTCGCGATCCCGCTCGGCGCGCTGCCCGCGGGGCACGAGCTGCGCGCGCACCTCGCGATGTTCTTCGAGCTCGAGGACGGCAAGATCCGGCGCCAGCGCAACTACGACTGCTTCGATCCCTGACTGCGATAAGCTCCGCGCGTGCGCGTCGTGCTCGTGCTGCTGTTGGTCGTCGGGTGCGGCGACAACCTGCCGCCCGATCGCAGCCAGAACCTCGCGCTGCACGACGAGATCTTCGCGTCGGACGGCGATCGCGGGGTCCTGTGCGCGGCGAACGGCGACGACCACGGCTATCCGATCTGGGGCATCCGCGCGGCGCTCGATCGCGCGCGCGATCGCGGTGAGATCGCGCAGCTGTTCGTCCACGATCCGGGCGGCACGATCTCGCGCGCGAAGCTCGAGGCGATCTTGTGGGGCGCGGCGGACCGCGGCCTGCGCTTCGTCACCTATCGCGAGCTCGCCGACGGCGCGACCCGAGGGCCGGGCCTCGCGCTCGGCTTCGACGACTGGTCCGTCGACGATTGGGGCGCCGCGCGCGATCTGATCGACAAGTACAGCGCGCACGTCACGTTCTTCGCCGCGCGCTATCCCGAGTACACCGCGGCGCAGAAGGAGACGCTGCACGCGTTCGTCGACGACGGCAGCGACGTCGAGTACCACGGCACCTATCACCTCGACGCGGTCTCGTACGTCGATCAGAACGGGATGGCGCCGTACCTGAGCGTGGAGATCGCGCCCGGGCTCGCCGCGATGCGCGCGGACGGCTTCGATCCGATCGTGTTCGCGTATCCGGCCGGCCTGCGCACGCCCGAGTTGGATTCGGTCCTGCTCGAGCAATTCGCCGCCGTGCGTGCGACGACGCTGCACTGTCCGCACGGCGACGAGTAGAGTCGGGCCATGGACACGAACCCGTTGGTCGACGATCGCGACGTCGACTTCCTCCTCGACGAGGTGCTCGACGTCACGCGGCTCACGAAGCTGCCGTACTTCGCGGATCACGATCGCGACACGTTCGCGATGGTGATCAACGGCGCGAAGCGGCTCGCGCGCGAGGCGCTCTATCCCGCGTATCGCGCGTTCGACGAGCAACCGCCGCGCTTGGAGGCAGGGAAGATCAAGGTGCATCCCAAGATGCGCGAGCTGTATCCGCAGATGGTCGCGCTCGGGCTGGTGTCGGCGCCGCGCCCGCACGACGTCGGCGGGCAGCAGCTGCCGCTGACGGTGATGACGCTCGCGACCGCGTATCTCATGGCCGCGAACCTCTCGGCGTACGGATACGTCGGGCTCACGCAGGGCGCGGCGCACCTGATCGAGGCGTTCGGCGACGACACGCTCAAGCGCGAGTACATGGCGCGCATGTATCGCGGCGAGTGGACCGGCACGATGGCGCTCACCGAGCCGCACGCGGGCAGCTCGCTCGCCGATGTCGCGACGATCGCCGAGCCGGTGCCCGGCGCGGATCACTATCTCATCCGTGGCTCGAAGATCTTCATCTCCGGCGGTGATCACGATCTCGCCGACAACGTCGTGCACATGACGCTCGCGCGCTTGCGCGGCGCGCCCGCGGGCATCAAGGGCGTGTCGCTGTTCTGCGTGCCGAAGCAGCGCCTTCGTTCCGACGGAAGATTGGAGGACAACGACGTCGCCGTCGCCGGCATGATCCACAAGATCGGTTGGCGCGGCCTGCCGAGCCTCGCGCTCAACTACGGCGAGCGCGGCGATTGCCACGGCTGGCTGGTCGGCGCGCCGAACCAGGGCATCTCGTACATGTTCCAGATGATGAACGAGGCGCGCATCATGGTCGGCTTGAACGGCGTCGCGACCGCGTCGGTCGCGTATCACGAGTCGCTCGCGTACGCGCGCACGCGCCCGCAGGGCCGGCCGATCGCGGCGAAGGATCCGTCGACGGCGCAGGTGCCGATCATCCAGCACGCCGACGTGCGCCGCATGCTGCTCCGGCAGAAGGCGATCGTCGAGGGTGGGCTCGCGCTGATCGCGCGCACGTCGATGTACGCGGACCTCGCGCAGCACGGCGGCGACGAGCGCGCCGCGCTCCTCCTGGATCTCTTGACGCCGATCGTGAAGTCGTTCCCGGCCGAGCGCGGCTTCGAGTCGAACGCGCTCGCGCTGCAGATCCACGGCGGCTACGGCTACTCGAGCGAGTACCTGCCCGAGGCGTGGTTGCGCGATCAGAAGCTCAACTCGATCCACGAGGGCACGACCGGGATCCACGCGCTCGATCTGCTCGGGCGTCGCGCGGTCGCGAAGGGCGGCTCGACGATGCGCGCGTTCGCGCAGGAGGTCGCGGAGACGTGCGCGCGCGCCAAGAAAGCCGGCGTGAACGGCGCGTGGGTCGCGGCGGTCGAAGGCGCGATCGCGCTGGTCGCGTCGCTGACGATGGAGCTCGCCTCGCGTGGGCTCTCCGGAGACGTCGACGGCATGATGCTGCACGCGAGCGACTACCTCGAGCTGTTCTCGACGGTGGTGATCGCGTGGCAGTGGCTCGATCTCGCGGCCGCGGCGCGCGAGGGCCTCGCGCGCGACACGCCGGCCAAGGACGCGTTCTATCGCGGCAAGCTCGCCGCGGCGCAGTACTGGATCATGAACGACCTGCCGCGCATCCAGCACCTCGCGCATCTTTGCCGCTCGTCGGAAGACTCGTACGAGACCCTCGAAGACAGCTGGCTGTGAGATAACCGTCGCATGGGAGCCAATCGGGCACTGGCACAGGAGAAGAGCCGCGTCCTCGGCGCGATGCTGCCGAACGATCTCGGCGAGTCGGCGCGCTTGCAGACGATGCTCGAGGTCGCGTTCCTCGCGGCGGCGTGCGACGGCGAGCTCGCCGACGCGGAGATCGAGCACCTGGTCGCGAACCTGCAGTCGTGGATCGGCAAGCAGCTCGAGGCTTCATTCCTGGAAGATCTCTTCGATCAGTTCGCGGGCCACCTGTCGGCGGAGGGCGCGCACGCGCGGCTCACGTCGGCGGCGCGCGCGCTCGATCAAGAATCGCGGCGCGTCGCGTATCGGCTCGCGTGCGTGACCGCGCTGTGCGACCTCGACGTGCGCGACGAGGAGCTGCGCTTCCTCGGCACGATCGCCGACACGTTCGAGATCCCGCCCGATCAGGCGCAGGAGATCTTCGACGAGCTCGACGACGCGGTGACCGCCGCGCTCGGCGGCGGCGGCGCTACGGAGTGACCTCGAACGCGACGCCCGCGCGCTTGATCTCGTCGACGATCGCGCCCGGATACTCGGCGTAGACGACTTTCGGGCGCTGCCCGTTGCGGAGGTCGATCACGTAGCGCGCGGTGTCGTCGGCGCGCGGATGGATCGTGATCTTCGCGTAGTCCGGATCGTGATCCGCGAGGTCGGCGCGGAGGAGCGACGCGGGATAGACGTACTCGTGCGGATCGCGATCGTCGGGCGGCTTCACGCCGTACGTGATCTTCGCCGCGTTCAGCTCGTCGAGGAGCGGGCTGGGGAACTCGGCGCACGCGACGTCTTTGCCCCCGCGATCGAGCCACGTGATCACGTAGCGCGCTTGGTGATCGCCGATCGGCTCGATGATCACCGACTCGACCTCGTGCGGCTGGTCGTGGATCGCGCGGACGAGCGCGTCGCGATCGACCTCTTTCGTGCTGGTCTTCTTCGCGGACGAGCACGCCACGAGCGCGGCGGCGATCCAGATGAGCTTCATGGCATCCGCACGCCGGCGACGAACTCGGGGCCCGGCACGTTGGCGACGGTGCCGCGGCTCGTCAAGAGACCGGTGCTCTGATCGATCGTGAAGCCGACGATCGTGCCGGAGTCCTGGTTCGCGACGAGCAGCGCCTTGCCGCCGGGCAGGATCGAGAAGTGGCGCGGGCGCGCGCCTTCGGTCGGCGTGTGCGCGATCGCGGTCAGCGCGCCGTCGCTCGCGACCGCGAACACACCGAGGTCGTCGTCGCCGCGATTCGAGACGTACAGCCACTTCCCCGACGGATGGAGCGCGATCTCCGCGCCGGTGTTGGAGACGCTCGCGCCCTGCTTGCGCGACGAGATCGTCGTGCCCGCGGTCAGCGTGCCGTCGTTGCCGATCGCGTAGGTCGTGATCGTCGACGCCTTCTCGTTGATCACCCACGCGGTCTTGCCGTCGGTGGCGAGCGCGATGTGGCGCGGGCCGGCGCCCGACGGCGCGACGCCAGGCGACTTCGCCGCGAGCGTGCCGTGCGCGACGTCGAACGCGTAGGTCTGCACACGATCGATGCCGAGGCACGGGATGTACACGATCGAGTTGGCGGCGTTCGTGATGATCTCGTGCGCGTTGGCGCCGGGGCTCAGCGTGGCCGTCGGCGAGCCGAAGCTGCCGTTCGCGGCGATCGGGAGGACCGCCGCCGTGCCGTCACCGTAGTTCGCGACCAGCGTCCACGCGCCGGTGCGATCGATCGAGACGTGCGCGGGGCCGCTGCCTTGCGACGACGCGCCGTCGACGCGCGCGAGCGCGCCGGTCGTGTGATCGATCGCGTAGCTCTCGACGCCGTCGCCGTTCTCGTTCACCGCGACCAGCCAACGCGCTTCGCTCGAAGGATCGAACGCGAGGAACGACGGCCCCGCGCCGGTCGCCGTCGATCCGGCGGGCGTCAGCGCGAGCGTCTGCTCGTCGATCGTGAAGACGTGGATCCGATCATCGGTGCCGCCCGTGTACACGAACATCGGTCCTCCCGCGGGCGCGTCCCCCTGCGTCGCGCCGTCGATCGTCGGTGACGCATCGGTGCGCGCGGGCACGCTGGCGTCGCAACCGGCGATCGCCACCAGCATCGCCGCGGACATCCAACGCGCCGTCACGCACCGACCGTACCACTTCGAACTACACGCGCGATGGACGATCACGCTTGAACCGATGTCCATGCGCGGCGAACCTCGATCGCGTGAGGATCGCGGGACTGATCGTGATCGTCGCCGCGTGCGGCGGCGGCTCGCACGACGCGACGATCGATGCGACGCCCACGTCGTGCAGCAACCCGCCGGCGCCCGAATCCGGCGACGGCACCTACTACACGTTCGCCGACGGCACCGGCGCCTGCAGCTTCGACGCGACCCCGAACGATCTGAACGTCGCCGCGATGAACAGCGTCGACTACGCGAACGCCGCCTGGTGCGGCGCGTGCCTCGACGTCACGGGGCCGCAGGGCCACGTCGTCGTGCGTGTCGTCGATCTGTGCCCCGAGTGCAAGCACGGCGATCTCGATCTCTCGCCGCAGGCGTTCGAGCAGCTCTCGCCGCTGGCGGCGGGTCGCATCGCGATCACGTGGCACGAGGTCCCGTGCGACGTCAGCGGCCCGATCGCGTACCACTTCAAGGACGGCTCGAATCCGTACTGGACCGCGATCCAGATCCGCAACCATCGCTATCCGATCACGAAGGTCGAGGCGAAGGACAAGACCGGCGCGTGGACCTCGATCCAACGCCTCGACTACAACTTCTTCGTCCAAGCCTCCGGCCTCGGCGACGGCCCCTACTCGCTGCGCGTCACCGACGACCGCGGCCACGTCGTCGAAGACGACAGCGTCACGCCCGGCGACAACACGACCACGAGCGGCGCCTCGCAGCTCGAAGCCTGCCCCGGCGGCGCTTAGATCAGACCGCCACGACCGCGCGGGGCTGGGCCCAGACGTCGTCGAGGAATTCGGTGAGCGCGCGGGTGAGGCGCTGCGGGCGGACGCGCCATTCGTAGATCGAGTTGGCTTTGACCAGGCGCGCGCCGACGAGATCGCGCGAGGTCGTGTCGGCGTCGCTGAAGGGATGGATCGGATCGGACGGATGGCCGATCACGAGCGTGGGATGTTTCAAGCGGCGGCGCTCGGCGACGGGCGGCGCGATGCGGCCGAACGTCAAGCCATCCAGGACCGCGAGCGAGGCGGTCGGATCGCGGCGGACGAAGTCGAGCATGACGTCGAAGAGATAGTGCGAGCGCGGGATGCGACGCGTGACCGCGGAGAGCGCGCGCATGACGGGCTTGGTCGCGCGCAGCGCGAGGCCGAGCGGGACGAACGCGGCGGCGGCGGCGATGATGCCGTTCTCGAGGACGGGCATCTCGAGGAAGAGCGCGCGCACGCGCTCGGGGCCGAGCACCGCGGCTTCGAGCGCAACGTTTGCACCGAGCGACGTGCCGCCGACGACCGCTTGCGGGAGGCCGAGATGATCGAGCAGCGCGATCACGTCGAGGCCGAACTGCGTCATCGAGTACGCGGTGAGATCGTGCGGCTGATCCGAATCGCCGTGGCCGTACATGTCGACGGTGATCACGCGGTTGCCGCCGTCGGCGAGCACCGGCGCGAGCCCGGTGTACATGCGCGAGTCCATCAGCAGGCCGTGCGTGAGCACGAGCGCGCGCGGTCCGGAGCCGTACTCGCGATAGGCGATGCGCCGACCGTTGTGTGCGAAGAAGGACGGCGGCGGAGCACTTCTCATGTCTCCAATGGTACCTCGGGGGGTATGATCGCGACATGGACCTCGCGCGCATGCTGGAAAAGTGCCGGCGCGATCAGTGGTCGGTCGACGATCTCGACTGGCGGCTCGCCCCGCCGAGGCTGCCTCACGACAAGCAACGCGCCGTCGTCCAGTACTTCACGGACATGGCCGGGATCGAGCGGCTCGCCAAGGCGCTGTTCGCGCTGCAGGCGCGCAAGGAGCAAGACCCGACGCTGCGCGCGATCTTCGAGAGCTTCGTCGTCGACGAGGAGCGTCACGCGGTCGCGGCCGAGCGGCTGGCGAAATTCTACGATGTAGAAAAGCTCGAGCGGTACGCGATGAGCCCCGCGCTGGTCGCGTTCCGTCCGCACTTCCTCCGCGTCGTCGAGCTGATGTCGCCCGAGATCGCGAACGGCTACATCACCGCGGGCGAGCTCTTGCTCGACGTCGCGCTCCTGCGATCGCTCGACGACTACGTCGACGACGAGATGAGCCACCGCGCGATGGAGCTGATCAACCGCGACGAGTCGCGCCACATCGCGATCGACTTCCACATGACGGAGAAGTACGCGGAGGAGGCGGGCGCGAGCTTCTCGCGCAGCTGGCGCGACAGCCTCGTCGCCGCCGCCGCGCTCGTGCGGATGATCTGGCACGCGAAGCCGTTCCTCGAGCAGGTCTTCCTCGCGCCGATGGACAAGACCGACCCGAGCGGCAAGCGGCTGAAGGAAGCGATCAAGCGCATCCAGCTGGTCGGTCGCAAGCCGAGCGTCGCGCGGCGTCCGTTCACGCGCGTGATGCTCGCGGTGCAGGACGCCTTCAATCATCCGGTGATCGGCAGGCTCGCGGGTCCGGTCCTCTTGCGGATCGCCGGCGGCGACGCGCGCACGATCAAGCGGCTCTTCACCGACGAGGAGCTCGCGCGCTCGCAACGGATGTCGTTCGACGAGCTCGCGGAAGAGGCGCTGGCGGCAAAGAACGGCGCGTGAGCCCCGCGTGACTCGCCGCACACCGCACGAACGTAGGTTGTGTATGCTGCGCGCGGGATGAGGAAGACGAGCCTTTTCGGCCTCGCGTTGGTCGCGTGCGCCAGCGGTAGAGCGGGCACCGGCACCGACGGCGGCAACAGCGGCGACGGCGCGAAGGTGTCGATCTCGCCGGCGACGCCGCACACCAACGACGATCTCCACGCGGTCGTCACCAACCCGGCGACCGAGAGCTACACGTTCCGCTGGTCGGTGAACGGCACGGCGCGCACCGACGTGAGCGGCTTGAACGTCGCGGCGGCGTCGACGACCAAGGGCGAGCAGTGGAAGGTCGAGCTGCTCGCGGGCGGCGAGGTCGTGTCGAGCGACATCGTCACGATCTTGAACAGCGCGCCCGCGCCGTTCGCGGTCGCGATCCCGGCGTCGCCGGCCAGCGGCGCCGCGATCCAGTGCACGATCACGACGCCGTCGAGCGACGCCGACAACGATCCGATCACGTACACCGGCGCGTGGGAGCGCAACGGCGCGGCCGCCGCCGGCGCGACGCAGACGGTCTTCGCCGGCGACACCGTGCCGCAGCAAGCGACCGGCGCCGTCGGCGATTCGTGGGTGTGCATCGTGACGGCGTCGGACGGAGAAGCGATGACGATCGCGCGCTCGTCGGCGGCGGTGATCCAGGATCCGTGCGCGGGGCAACCGCTGCCCGGACCGACGACGTTCCAGTACAACGGCGCGACCCAGGTCTACACCGTCGGCACCTGCGTGAAGCACGTGACGATCGAGGTGTGGGGCGCGCAGGGCGGCGGCCCCGGCGGCAAGGGCGGCAACGGCGGCTACGCGCGCGGCAACATGGACGTCACCGGCGGGCAGACGCTGTTCGTGCAGGTCGGCGGGCAGAACGGCTACAACGGCGGCGGCGCCGGCGTCGGCAACGCGGCGGCGAACGGCGGCGGCGCGAGCGACGTGCGGATCACGAGCGACATGCTCGCGAACCGTGTGATCGTCGCGGGCGGCGGCGGCGGCGGATACCAGGGCGACGTGACGAACAACCTCGGCGGCACCGGCGGTGGTGGCGCGTGCGCGGCGGACTACTGCGGCGGCGGCGGCGCGGCGGGCTACGGCGGATCGGGCGGCGCGGGTGGAGAGCAGGGCGGCGCCGGGATCACCGCGCCGCACGCGGGCGGCGCGGGCGGCGGCGGTCACTCGAGCGGCGGCGGCGGATCGTGCGAGACGTACGACGCGCCGACCAAATGCGGCACCACCGGATCGCTCGGGCAGGGCGGCGCCGGCGAGTCGACGCAGCAAGCGGTGCGCGCGGTCTGCTACACGAGCTACGGCGGCACGGCCGGCGGCGGCAGCGGCTACTACGGCGGCGGCGGCGCGGCGACCGGCTTCTGCGGCGGCGGCGGCGGCGGCGGCGGCTCGAGCTGGGTCGGCACGCTCACGTCGGCGTCGATGACCGCGGGCTCGCGCGCGGGCAACGGCCAGGTCACGATCACTCCGTATTGAGCGGCAACTTCCCGCGGCGAAGACGGATCCGATCGATCGCGCGGCGGATCATCGGCCGCGCGACGAGCCAGCGCTCGACGCGTCGCTTGCCCGGGAGATCGGTGAGCATCAGGCCGAGCAAGATGGTCAAGACGCCTTGACCAGGTACGCCCGGGAAGCTCATCACGACGCCGAGCAGGATCAAGACCAACCCGGCGAGGTTGCGCGCCGTGTTGAGCAGCGCGCGCGTGATCGGGTGGCGCTTCGCGAACCACGGCGGCGCGGTCTCGCCGACGAAGTAGTCGGCGGGCAGGCGCACGAGCATCGCGATCGTGAGCAGGATGCTGCCGGCGAACGTGCCGATCGCGATCGCGGCGCTCGCGAACGGATGCGCTTCGATCAGATCGACCAGCCAGGTCATATCCCAGCGTATGCTCCGCGCATGGATCTGACGAGCGCTGTGGTGACGGGTGGCGGCAGCGGCCTCGGCCGCGCCTTCTGCGAGGAGCTGGGGGCGCGCGGGGTGCGCGTGATCGTGAGCGACATCGACGAGGTCGGCGCCGCCGAGACCGCCGACCGCGTGAAGCGCGCCGGCGGCGACGCCAAGGTCGTGCGCTGCGACGTCGCCGATGCGGCGCAGGTCGACGCGCTCGCCGAGGCCGCGCGCGCGTGGGCGGGCGACATCGATCTCGTGATCAACAACGCGGGCGTCGCGGTCGCGGGACGCTTCGAGACCGTCTCGCTCGCCGACTGGCACTGGATCGCCGGGATCAACCTGTGGGGCGTCGTGCACGGCTGCCGGGCGTTCGTGCCGTCGATGCGCGCGCGCAAGCGCGGATGGATCATCAACGTCGCGTCGGCGGCGGGCCTGCTCGCGACGCCGAAGATGGCGCCGTACAACGTCACCAAGGCCGCGGTGGTCTCGCTGTCGGAGACGCTCCACGCCGAGCTCGCGAACGAGGGCATCCACGTCAGCGTGCTGTGCCCGACCTTCTTCCAGACCAACATCGCCAAGAGCGGGCGCGGCGCGATCGATCCGCGCATGACGCAGCTGATGGAGAAGCTGATGGCGCGCTCGCGCATCCAGGCGCCCGAGGTCGCGAAGGCCGCGCTCGCCGGCGTCGCGAAGAACCAGCTCTACGTCGTGCCGATGACCGACGGGAAGACGATGTGGCGGCTCAAGCGCCTCGCGCCGGAGCGGTTCTATCAGCTCGTCGGCGGGCGCGTGATGAAGATGCTCGGCCGCGGCTAGGCGGGTCGCCAGGCGCTGCCGTTTGCAACGCGGGACGCGCGTAACCCCGCGACCGTCGGTTGGCGCGGGGCTTGCGATACGGCGCGGCCATGCGCTTGGTCTTGGCTTCGATCTCGGCTTCGGTCCTCCTCGCCGCCTGCGTGACCGCGCCCGACAGCGAGTCCACCGATCTCACGTCCGTCGACGGCGCGCCGTACACGATCGACTTCGACGCGTTCGTCGACGTCCCGGCCGGCGCCTCCGATCAGGTCGCGAAGGACGCGATCCATCGCGAGCTCAAGTCCGCGCTCGGCGCGCTGCGCGAGCAGGGCATCGGCGTCGCCGATCGCGACGCGCAGCGCAACCTCGCCACCATGACGCTCGCGCGCACGAGCTACGACGTCGTCGGGGGCGCCGCGATCGATCGCGTGCGCTACCACTACACCGACACGGCGTTGGTCGAGCGCAGCCGCATCCCGCGCGGGCCGATCGATCTCACGTTGCTCTTCGGCGACTACGTCGCGCGCGCGAAGGAGCTGATCCCGATCTGCAGCGACGATCAGACGACCGAGCCCGACTCGCTCTGGTATCACTACCAGCCGAACCTCGCGGCGTGCCGCAGCGCGATCCGCGCCGAGCAGCGCGCGATCGACAACGCGCGCGCCGGCCTCGCCGCCGATCAGATCAGCAACGCCGACGCCAATCGCCGCTTCCTCGCCGCGCGCGCGACGCTGGTCGCGCAGACCGACGCGCCCGAGCTGTACCCGGAGCACGATCGTCTGTGGGGCTTCGCCGGCGATCCGGCGCGCACGAAGATCGTCGTGTACTCGTTCTTCGGCGTGAACGCCGACGAGGCCGATCCGCACGACGACGGCCTCGTCGAGTACCTGCGCTTCGAGCGCGAGCTGCGGAAGAAGATCCCCGCGCTGCGCGTGACCGCGACCGATCCGCAGGCGTGGCTCCTCGACTTCTATGTCGACGGCGCGAAGGTCGAAGGCGTGACGTGGGACGACGTCGAGCGCTGGGTCGTCGACGGCGCCGGTTGGCCGGCGTCGGTGGGCGCCGACGCGCGCAAGCAGCAGCAGCTCCTCGCGCAGGTCGTCGCGAATTTCAGCGAGCGCTGGATCGTGTGGAGCGCGAACGTGCGCGCGACGCGGTCCGGAAGCAGCCGCGACATGACGATCGAGATCCGCACCTGGCACGGCTGGGAGGACGGCTCCGACGACGTCCGCCTCCACGCGCGCTGGCGCTACCTCGAGGCGTTCTGGCACGCGGACGTCTTCGCGTACACCGGCCACTCGCACTTCGGGCACGGCCCGCTCGAGCCGTGGGAGTACGCGGGCGCCAACTTCCCCGACCGCTATCAAGTCATGCTGATCAACTCGTGCTTGTCGTTCAACTACTACGACGAGGACTTCCTCGCGATGCACCCGGGCGGCTCGAAGCAGCTCGACGTCGTCGTGAACGGTCTGCCCGCATACTGGTCGGGCATGGGCGCGGCGACCGCCGACTATGTTGCGGGCATGTTGAGCGGCGGCCAATCCTGGCGCCAAGTCCTGTCGTCGATGCGCGTCGATCTGCCCTGGCAGGCCGCCTACGACCCGATGCGCGCGGTCAACGGCGAGCTCGACAACGCGTACTCGCCGGCCGCCGGGTCGATCACGGTCGCTCCTCGCTGATCTTGACGATCGCGCGCGCGCGGACCATCGTGGATCCGTGACAAGGCGATCGTCCGTCGGCCTGGTCGCGCTGCTCGTCGTCGGGCTCTGCCTGACGATGACGGTGAACGATTCGCCGCCGGCGGGCGCCGCGTCGATCGCGACCTCGCACGTGCGCGGCGGCGTCGCCGCGTGGACGATCGACGCGCCCGAGTTCGACGCGACCACCGCGATCGCGATCGCCCCGCCGGTGCGCGTGCGGATGATCGCGGCGCCGCCTCATCCGATCACGCAAGCGACGGTGCGCGTGCACCTCCTGCGCTTCGCGCCGAAGACCTCTCCGCCCGGATCTCCCGTGTTCGTTGTGGACCCGAACCCACGCACGAGGAGATCCCATGACTCCCGAGACATCACGTAGCGCGCGCCCCGACTCGATCGGCGCGCGGTTGATCATCGCCGACGACAACGAGGAGATGCGCTGGCTCGTCCGCGCGATCCTCGGTGATCGATTCGAAGAGATCGTCGAGGCCGCCGACGGCCGCGAGCTGATCTGGCACCTCATGCGCTCGCGGCGCGGACGCACGCGCGCCGGCAAGCCCTGCGTGGTCGTGGTCGCCGACGTGTGGATGCCGGTCTACGACGGGCTCGAGGTGATCGCCGCCTGGCAGGACGGCGAGCCCAACGTGCCGCTGGTCGTGATCACCAGCTTCCCCGAGGAGGCCGTGCGCGAGAAGGCGGCGATGCTCGGCGCGGTCTTCCTCGCCAAGCCGTTCACGCGCGCCGATCTGCTCGCGGCGGTCGCGCAGGCGATCGGCGAACGGGGGTGATCGATGCGCACGATCTCCCGTCGCGCGGTCGCGCCCATCGCGATCGCGCTCACGATCCTCGTCGGCGCCGGTGACTACGCGTCCGGCGTCGAGCTGACCTTCACGCTCATGTACCTGTTCCCGATCGCGTTCGCGGCGTGGATGCACGGACGCGCGGCGGCGGTGATCGTCGCCCTGTGCGCGGGCGCGTGCACGGTCGTCGTCGGCGCCGAGCAGCACTGGCTGCCGCTGGTGTGGAACGCGATCGGCTCGCTCGTGATCTTCGTGTTCGTCGCGTACGTCGTCGATGCGCTGCGGCGGTACGTCGAGCGCGAGCGGCGCGAGCGCATCCTCGCCGTCGAGCAGCTGCGCCACGCCGAGCGGCTGAACGTGATCGGCACGATGGCGGCGGGTGTCGCGCACGAGCTCGGCACGCCGCTCGGCGTGATCAGCGGCAGCGCCGAGCTGCTCGAGATCCACGCCCAGGATCCGGCGCGCGTGAAGGATCTCGCGCAGCGGATCCTGCGCCAGAGCGCGCGCATGACCGCGATCATCCGCCACCTGCTCGACTTCGGACGGCGCGGCGGCGCCAAGCGCGCCGACGCCGAGCTCGACGCGATCGTGCGCGCGGCGGTCGATCTGACCGCGGCGGCGGCGCGCAAGCGCGGCGTGCGCGTCGATCTCGAGCTCGATCCCGCGCCGCTCTACGCCCGCGTGAACCCGTCGGAGATCGAGCAGGTCCTCTCCAACCTGCTGGTCAACGCGATCCACGCGTCGCGCGGCGGCGCGGCGGTGCTGGTGCGCGCGCACGCGGACCACGCGTTCGCGGAGATCGCGATCGAGGATCGCGGCACCGGCATCGCGCCCGACGATCTGCCGCGCATCTTCGATCCGTTCTTCACGACCAAGGGCGTCGGCGAGGGCACCGGGCTCGGGCTGTCGGTCAGCTACGGCATCGTGCGCGATCACGGCGGCGCGATCGAGGTCGCGAGCGAGCCGGGCCGCGGCTCGCGGTTCACGGTGCGCCTGCCGCTCGCGCATGACACGATGGCGTGATGTTCCGCTGGCTGACCGAGCGCAGGCGACGGCACATCCTCGAGACGCCGTGGCCCGAGGCGTGGACGGCGATCGTCGAGCGGAACGTCGCTGCGTGGAGCCTCTTGGACGAGCACGAGCGCGCGCGGTTGCAGGATCTCGTGCGCGTCTTCCTCGCCGAGAAGAACCTCGAGGGCGCGGGCGGGCTCGAGCTCATCGACGAGCACCGCGTGACGATCGCCGCGCAGGCGTGCCTCCTGATCCTCGGGCGCGATCACGATCTGTTCGCGCGCTTGGTCTCGATCGTCGTGTACCCGTCGGTCGTGAAGACGCCGGCGCAGCGGCTGTCGACCTTCGCGATCGCGCGCGGCCCGCTCGACGGCGGGACGCCGATCGCGGGCCAGGCGTTCCGCGGCGACACCGTGATCCTCGCGTGGGATCAGGTCGTGCACGGCGGGCGCGATCCGCACGACGGCAAGAACGTCGTCGTGCACGAGCTCGCGCACGTGATCGACTTCCTCGACGGCAACGCCGACGGCACGCCGCCGCTCGGCTCGCGCGCCGAGTACCGCACGTGGGCCGGCGTCTGCGCCGCCGCGTACCTCGCGCTCGGCGAGGAGGTCGAGCGCGGCGCGCCGACCGGCGTCCTGCGCGCGTACGGCGCGACCAACGAGGCCGAGTTCTTCGCCGTCGCGACCGAGGCCTTCTTCGAGCGGCCGCGCGAGCTCGCGCGCGAGCATCGCGATCTCTACGACCTGCTCGCGAAGTTCTACAACCTCGACCTCGCTACGCGCGCGGATCGCGGTTCTGCCACTTGACCATCCAGCCCGGGTACTCGAGCGGCAGCGCGCTCGCCGCGTCGAGCGACGCGAGCTCCTCCGGAGACAGTTGCAGCGCGGTCGCCGCGAGGTTGTCCTTCAGCTGCGTCTCGTCCTTCGCGCCGATGATCACGCTGGTCACGTGCGGCTGATGGAGCAGCCACGCGAGCGCGACGCGCGCGACGCTCGAGCCGTGCGCGTCCGCGATCGGGCGCATCGCCTCGAGGCACGCGGCGGCGCGCGTGCGATCGACCGGCGGGAAGTCGAAGTCGCTGCGGCGCGCGCCCTCGACCTTGGTGTTCGCCTCGAGATCGAACTTGCCGCTGAGCAAGCCGCCGGCGAGCGGGCTCCACGGCAGGACGCCGAGCCCCTGATCGTTCGCGAGCGGCACGACCTCGCGCTCGAGATCGCGGCCCGCGATCGAGTAGTACATCTGCGCCGAGACGAAGCGGGCCCAGCCGTTGCGATCCTGCATCGCGAGCGCCTTCATCTGCATCCACGCGGGCAGGTTCGACAAGCCGAGGTAGCGGACCTTGCCGGCGCGCACGAGATCGTCGAGCGCGCGCAAGGTCTCGTCGAGCGGCGTGGTCGGATCGACGCCGTGGATCTGATAGAGGTCCACGTGATCGAGCCCGAGCCGCTTCAGGCTCGCGTCGATCGAGGCCATGATGTGGTAGCGCGACAGGCCGACCTGGTTGGGCGTCGCGCCCATGCGGCCGCGCACCTTGGTCGCGATCACGAGCGTGTCGCGCGGGCGCGCGAGCCGCGCGAGCGCCTTGCCGAGCAAGGTCTCGCTCTCGCCCTCGCTGTAGACGTTGGCCGTGTCGATGAAGTTCACGCCGGCGTCGAGCGCGGTGCCGACGATGCGATCGACCTCGCGCTCGCCGAGCTGGCCGACGACCTTCCAGAAGCCGGCGCCTCCGAACGTCATCGTGCCGAGGCAGATCTCCGAGACGTACAACCCGCTGCGACCGAGAGGTTTGTGCTTCACGCCGAAGGCTTACCGCAGATCGTGCGAGGCTCCAGCCGTGGACAAGCTCATCCTGCATCAGCCGCACACGCGCCCCTGGGGCACCCCGAACTTGTCGCCGTTCTGCACCAAGCTCGAGACGTACTTGCGCATGGCCGAGGTCCCGTACGAGGCGGTGCCCGCCGACTTCCGCAAGGCGCCGAAGGGCAAGATCCCGTTCGTCGCGCTCGACGGCGAGCTCCTCGGTGATTCGCAGCTGATCATCGAGGAGCTCGAGCAGCGGCTCGGCGATCGCGCGCTCGACGCCGGGCTGCCGCCGCGCGATCACGCGACCGCACGGCTCCTGCGCCGCACGCTCGAGGAGGCGTACTACTTCGTCGGCATGTACTTCCGCTGGCAGACCGACGACGGCTACGCGGTGCTCGCGCCCGAGTTCAAGCGCGTCTTGCCCGCGCCGTTCCGGATCGCGATGCCGATGATCCGGCGCGGGACCAAGAAGCAGCTGCACAAGCAGGGCACGGGCCGGCACACGCGCGAGGAGGTCGCCGCGATGGGCGAGCGCGATCTCGCCGCGTTCTCCGAGCTGCTCGGCGATCGCCCGTTCCTGTTCGGCGATCGGCCCCGCACCGTCGACGCGACCCTGTACGCGTTCATGGAGTCCACGTTCGGCTTCCCGCTCGACTCGCCCCTCCAGCGCGCCGCCAAGACGCACGCGAACCTGGTCGCCTATCGCGATCGCGTGCGCGATCGCTGGTGGAAGGACCTCGCGGCGTCGTAGCTACGGACAGCGCGGGTCGTTGTCCTGCAGGCTGACCAGCTGCTGCGTCGAGAGCGGCAGCGCGTCGCAACCGTGCGTGGTGCCGCAGACGAAGTCCCACTGCGGCATCGCCTTCGCGTGACAGCCGAGGCAGTTGCCGTTGAAGGCGTTGACGACGTCGGCGGTGCCGCGCTTGTCGATGGTCGTGCCGCTCGACGAGACCGAGAGCGCGAAGAACTCCCAGTCGTGGGTCGCGGCGCTGAAGCCGGCGCGGCGCTTCACCATCGCCTCGGTGGGGACGATCTGGATGATCGTGCCGACCGGGAAGTCTCCACCTACTGGAGAGTTTGCGGTCGCGAGCGGATCGTGGCCGAGCTTGTTGGTGATCCGGTACGAATTCGCGACCTGCGTCCAGTGCAGGACGCACTCGAAGTCGGAGGCCTTCATGTCGAGATCCTCGACGCCGCCGGGCGCGTCGGGCGTGCCCGCGGGCGCGTCGGGCGCGTTCGAAGACGAAGACGATCCGCACGCACCTAGCAGACACACCGCGACGAGCCACCGCATGCCCGCCAGAGTACGCGTCGCCGCGGAAGTCGCGCTGACAGCTGCTGGCTATGCGTGACTACGTCACTCGTCGTCGTCTTCGTCGCCGAACAGCACGCCGACGCGCAGCTCGACTTCTCCGAACGGCTCGGCGCGCACCGTTTCCCCCGACGACGCCGTCAGCGCGACGACGTACCCGGTCTCGCCCCATCGGTAGACGGTCGAGACCTTGTCCTCGGGATGAATGATCCAATAGTGGGGCACCTTCGCGGCGTGCAAGATGTGCATCTTGTCGACGAGGTCCCGCTTGGCGTTCGACGGCGACAAGATCTCGCACGCCCAGTCCGGTCGAAGTCGAATCGGGCGCTCGCTGGGCCGCTCCGGTACCCGATCACGTCGCCATCCAGCGAGATCGTGGACGAAGAGCTCGTGCGCTTCGTACTCCGTGTCGACCTCGGTCATGATCCACCAGCCACCGGGCCATCGCCCGCCGGGACCGCGACGAAAGCGCCGCACGAGGACCTGCGCGAGCAGCCCCTGCGCGTCGGAGTGCGCCGGCGTCGGCGCTGCTTTCTCGATGAGCGCGCCGTGGATGATTTCGGCTCGGGCGTCGTCACCGAGCGCGACGAGGTCCGCGAACGTCGCGGGCTTCGTTCGAACCGGGGCGGCCATGCCGCGATCATAGCGCGTCAGTTGCGGCGGCGGCGGCGGAACGCGAGCAGGCCGAGCGCGAGCGAGAGCGCGCCGCCCGCGCCGCCGGTCGTCGCGCAGCCGCAGCCCTGCGGCTTGCGGATCGGGTTCGGCAGCGGCACGGTCGACGACGCGGTCGCGCCGATCGCGGGCACGTCTTGCGCGAGCAACGACCCGAGCTCGACCTTGCCGCGCGGCACGAACGCCGTGTTCGACGCGGTCTGCGTGCCGGGCGCGGCGATCTGCTGCGACGGCGGCGGTCCGCCCCACACGCCGCGGCGCGGCGCCTCGCACGCGACCGCGCCGGTCCACGGATGCAGGATGATGTATCGGCCCTGGAAGTTGTTGGTCGAGTCGTTCTCGACGCCCTGCGGGACGTTGCCCTTCTCGTCGGGGATGCCGCGCCCGCCGACGATCGGCTGCACCGCGCGGAAGACGAGATCGTCGGCGACCTCCTTGCCGTAGCGCGCGTGCAGGCGCGTGAGCGTGTAGCCGTAGAAATCGATGTTCTGGTAGGTCTTCTGGATCACGTCGCCGCCGAGCGTCGCGACGTCGTTCTGATCGAGCGTGGGCCCGGGGCACGGATCGCACGAGCCCGAGTCCCACGAGTACTCGGTGACCACCGCGCCCGGCACCTTCTCGAGCACGTGATCGAACAGCGCCGCGTAGAATTCGCCGAAGCGCGTGCGCACCTCGTCCTTGACGATGATGTTGGTCGGGATGACCGCGTTGGGGCGGTTCGCGACCTCGTAGCGCGTGTTGGGCGCGAGGATGTTGACGATCAGATCCTGCGTGCCGTTCGAGTTCGCGAGCCCGAGGCGGATCGGCAGCGTGAAGTCCGCCGAGTCGTAGTGGAAGCGGAGCGGCGACAAGGTCGCCATGCCGTTCTCGAACTTCACCTTCTTGGGATCGACCTTCGCGACGAACCACTTGGTGCCCGCCTCGATGTACGGGCGCAAGAGCGGCTCGGCGCCGTCGGGGATCTTGTAGTGGTTGTCGCGCAGCCACCGATCCAACCCGGTCGACTGCGTCGCCGACAACACGACGATGTCGTACTCGGCGACCGAGAACTTGGCCTCGACCTTCACGTGGTACTCGCGCTCGTCGTTGTCCTCGCCGCCCTCGTCGTCGGCCGGCGCCGACTCCTCCATGAGCTCCATCGGATAGTCGCGCTCGGGCGGCGGCTGGTAGCACGGGTCCTGCTCCCAGTACTCGACGAGCCGCGGCGCGCCCAGCGTGTCGATCTTCTCGAACAGCGATCGATCGAGCGTCTTGACCTGGTCCTCCTTGATCACGACCGGGACCGGCACCACCAGCGCGAACTGCTCCGGCGGGCCCTGGTAGTTGTTCTCCATCGACAGGACCGTCGTCGTGCCGTGCCGCATGAGCACGACCTCGGTCGCGTTGTTGAACATCTTCGCGCCGGCGCCGCCGACGTAGAAGCCGCAGAACGCGTGCGCCGCGCTGGGCACGGCGATCAAAGCGGTCGCGATCGCGAGGTGTCGAAGTCTCATGTGGGCCTCCCCTCGGGCGCTAACGCACCGCGCCCGGGTTGGATCTAACCTCATCTCGGGCTAGAAGCGGGGCATGGGCGCACAGTGGAAGCACAAGGGCAAGCTCGCCTCGGCCGACGCCAAGGGCCGCATCTTCACCAAGCTCGCGAAGGAGATCATCATCGCGGCGAAGGGCGGGGCGGATCCGGCGATGAACGCGCGCCTGCGGATGGCGGTCGACGCGGCCAAGCGCGCCTCGATGCCGAAGGACACGCTCGAGCGCGCGATCAAGAAGGGCGCCGGCCTGCTCGACGAGCACGTGCAGTACGAGACCGTCACGTACGAGGGCTTCGCGCCGCATCGCGTGCCCGTGATCGTCGAGTGCTTGACCGACAACAAGAACCGCACCGCGACCAACGTGCGCGTCTTGTTCCGCAAGGGGCAGCTGGGCGCGAGCGGCAGCGTGTCGTGGGACTTCGCGCGCATCGGCGTGATCGAGGCGACGCCCGCCGAGGGCGCGGCCGACGCGGAGACCAGCGCGATCGAGGCCGGCGCGCAGGACTTCGAGGCCGGTGACGAAGGCGTGACGCGCTTCACGACCGAGCCCGCGGATCTCGACGCGGTCGCGCGCGCGCTCGGCGCGCAGAAGTGGCACGTGACCTCGGCGAACCTCGCGTGGAAGGCGAAGAACCCGGTCGCCGTCGACGACGCGGC
>DATJIA010000350.1:0-7175 GCA_035493675.1 Kofleriaceae bacterium
TCACGATGGGCGTCACGCGGAATATGCGGACATCCGCATGATCCGATGTTCGTCCAACAGCGTGAGAATCTTCTGTCTCGTCTCATCGTCCATGTGTCGTCTCCATCACCGCGGGCAATCCAGCGCGAGATAACGATCATATGGTTGTGGGACGATCTGCCGTTGACCCAGGTCAATTGTGCCGTCGCCGACCTTTTGGCGCAGAATTCGGAACACTTCCGGGTCTTCCGTCAGTGGGGGCGCGACCTTTGCAGGCGAGCGGCGACTGACGCCGCTCGAGTCGGGTTGTTGCGCGGACGCGTTGGATGCCGGCAACCGAAGGAATCACCGACGCGGCCAGACGCGACCGGGTACCGGATTGATCCGAATTGACGATCAAATATTGGAGCGGCAATCTCCCGCATGATCGGAAAGACGCTCAAGTGGCTCGTCGCGCTCGTCGCGGTCGTGCTCGTCCTGATCGTATTGCTCGTGCAGCTTCACTCGCTGCGGCTGTCGCTCGTCGTGCTCGTCGGTGCGCCGCTGTCGACCGTCGGCGGGCTCGTCGTGCTCGCGCTCACGGGCCTCCCGCTCGACGTCTCGTCGCTGACGGGCCTCATCCTGCTCGTCGGTCTCGTCGTCAAGAACGGCATCCTCTTGCTCGAGCACGCGCAAGCGCACGAGCACGAGCACGGCTTCGACGAAGCGATCGCCGCCGCCGGCGCGCGCCGCCTGCGTCCGATCTTGATGACGACCGCGGCCGCGGTCGCGGGGCTGGTGCCGCTCGCGCTCGGGTTCGGCGCCGGCTCCGAGCTGCAGCGCCCGCTCGCGGTCGCGACGATCGGCGGTCTGCTGCTGTCAACGCTCGTCACGCTGTTCGCCGTCCCCGCGCTTGCCGCGGCGCTGATGCACACGCGAAAAGGATCGCAGCCATGAAGCGCCTCGCCCTCGTCACGATCCTCTTCGCCGCGCCGCTCGCGCACGCCGACCCCGACGACGCCGGTTACACGACGCACGCGATCGCGCTGCCCGGCGGCGACGCCGACGGCGTCCTCATGGACTACCTCGCCTACGATCCGCGCACGAAGGCGGTCTGGGTCCCGGCCGGCAACAGCGGCAAGGTCGACGTCATCGATACGTCGTCCGGAAGCCTGCGGTCGATCGACGGGTTCCCGACCCAGGAGATGGAGCGTCGGGGCAAGAAGCGCACCGTCGGTCCGAGCTCGGTCACGCTCGGCGCGAAGGGCACGATCTACATCGGCAGCCGCGGCGACTTCACGATCTGCGCGATCGACGAGAAGAAGCTCACGAAGGGCGCGTGCGGCACGCTCGACTCGATGCCCGACGGCATCGCGTACGTCGCCAAGACCAAGGAGATCTGGGTGACGACCCCGCGCGACAAGTCGGTGCGCATCCTCGACGCCAAGACGCTCGCGCAGAAGGCGAAGCTCGACTTCGAGGGCGAGCCCGAGGGCTTCGCGGTCGACGACAAGCGCGGCCGCTTCTACACGAACCTCGAGGACAAGGATCAGACCCTCGCGATCGATCTGAAGACGCACAAGACGATCGCGACCTGGGCGCCCGCCTGCGGGGAGGAAGGTCCGCACGGTCTCCGCCTCGACGCGGCGAAGGGCTGGCTGTTCGTCGCGTGCAGCGCGAAGGCCGAGGTCATGGACGTCGGGCACGCCGGGCACGAAGGGAAGATCCTCGGATCGATCGACACCGGCGACGGCGTCGACGATCTCGACTACTCGGCCGCGCGTCACCAGCTCTACGCCGGCGGCGCCCGCGCCGCGACGCTCACGATCGCGACCGTCGACGCGAAGGGCGCGCTCGCGCCGTTCGCGGTGATCGCGACCGGGCAGGGCGCGCGCAACGGCGTCGTCGACGACGCCGGCAAGATCTACCTCGCGCGATCGCAGGGCGCCGAGCTCGTCGTCGCCGAGCCGCCCGCGAAGGCGAAGTGATCAATGGACGTAGGCGTGCGTGCCGCTGCCTTCGAGATCGTGTCGTAGTCGATCGGCGACCTCGGTGACGAAGTGGCCGACCGCCGCTTCCGCGAGCCGGTGCAGCATCAACGCATCGGCCGCGCTGCCGATCACGCCGAGCGGCGGCGTGTACTGCCCTTGCAGATCGAGCTGGGTCTCGGTCGCGCTCAGCGGATAGATCGACAGCGACGCCTTCATCGACGGGAACAACCCCGGCCGCTTGGTCGCGCGCCACTCGAGATCGATCCGCGTCGCGGCGATCTCCCGCGCGTCGATCCGCTCGGTGACCGCGTTGACCGCGATCGTGATGCCCGCGCCGATCTCGATCGATCCGAGCCGGACGTGGAGCTCGGTGCCGAGCGCGTCGGTCCGCGCCGCGGCGGTGTTGGTCGCGCGCTGGAACACGCCGAGCGCATCGGCGACGAGCACGTCACGCACCGCGGGATAGCCCTGGCGCACGAGCCCGTAACAGCGAACCGGTCGTCCGTCGCGCATGCGATTCGCTACAGCAAGGGACGGACCAGCGCGTAGGACCGCGGATCTCCGACGACCACCGACGCGTCCGCGCAGATCCATCGACCGCCCGGCCGGCGCCCCGCAGGTGTTGCGCATTACCCGGTGCGACCCGGTGCGACGCGCACGAGAGTCGCGAGCCGCGACCGGAGACAGCGGCAACGTCAGCAACGGTAGGTGCCGGGCAACCGCCCTCGTGTTACCGCTGTCCCTCGTTGAACAACGGAGGCCCCATGAGGCGCGTGCTCGGAGTCGTGTTGGTGTGTTGTCTGGGATCGGTGGCACACGCCGCCGTCGATCCGTCGGTGCTCGCGGCGATCAAGAAGGTGAAGGCCTCGGATTATCCGAGCGCGAACACGCTGCTCGTCGTCGACTCGCAGTCGGTCGTGTTCCAGGCCAACGGTCAGTTCGCCAACACGATGCACTCGGTGACGCTGGTCCTCACGCCCGAGGGCAAGGCGGCCGCCGCCGACGCGTCGCTCTACTACACCAAGGACGCGGAGAAGATGGAGGTCCTCTCCGCGCAGGTGATCAAGGCCGACGGCACGGTGGTCGCGGTGCCGACCAAGGACATCCAGGACACCGAGCAGTCGGGCGAGATGAACATCTACGATCCGAACGGCCGCGCCGTGAAGGTGACCTTCTCCGGGCTCGCCGTCGGTGACGCGGTCGATCTGACCTATCGGCTGACGCGGCTCACGCCGACGCGCGACGACTACTTCAACGATCAGTTCTGGTTCCAGACGACCGAGCCGGTCCTGTCGGCTTCGTACGAAGTCGACGGCCCCGCGTCGAAGCCGCTCACCGCGCAGATCTATCACCCGGAGCGCGGCTCGAAGGTCGTCGCGACCAAGTCGAAGGCGGGCGATCGCATCCACTACGCGTGGAAGGCGTCGAACGTCGCGCAGCTGGTGCCCGAGCAGGCGATGGACTTCCAGAACGAGGTGCCGGTCCTGGTCGTCACGACCGATCCGAGCTGGGAGCACTTCTCGACCTGGTGGGCGCAGCTCACCGCGAAGCAGATGGAGGTCACGCCGGAGATCAAGGCGAAGGTCGCCGAGCTGACCAAGGACAAGCAGACCGACGACGAGAAGATCAAGGCGCTGTACGACTTCGTCTCGTCGGACGTGCGCTATCGCGGCCTCGGCGTCGGACCGCGCACCGGCTACACGCCGCGCAAGGCGAACGACACGATGACCTCGCGCTGGGGCGTGTGCCGTGACGTCTCGATCCTGTTGACGACGATGCTGCGCGAGGACGGCTTCGAGGCGTACCCCGTGCTCACCAACGTCGGCGAGCCGGTGCTGCCGAAGATCGCGTACGACGGCTTCAACCACGCGATCGTCGCGATGCCGCGCAAGGGCGGCGGCTGGACCTACCTGGATCCGACGGCGAAGAACAACAACGAGCTCCTGCCCGGCTACGAGGCGGAGCAGACCACGCTGGTCTCGACGACCAAGGGCGAGCCGCTGACGGCGATCCCGCCGGCGGATCCGGCGTCGAACCTCGGCCACGCGATCGCGCAGACGACGATCAACGCGGACGGCTCGATGAGCTCGAAGGTCACGCTCGAGACCAAGGGCATGTTCGACATGATGATCCGCGGCATGGCCGCGACGATGAGCAAGGAGCAGCAGCGCGACGCCGTCGAGCAGCTCCTCCACCAGGCGCTGCCGGACGCGAAGCTCGTCTCGTACGACACGACCAGCCCGCTCGTGCTGCTCGCGCCGATGAAGGTGACGCTCGAGATCACGGTGCCGAACGCCGCGGTGAAGACCGGCGACTACCGGGTCTTGCGGACCTTGGTGACGTCGGGCGCGCTCGGGCTCGTCGAGGACATCCTGCCGCAGTGGCTGGGCGGGCTCGAGAAGCGCAAGTTCGCGCTCGATGCGCAGCTCACGTTCCAGTACGACGAGGACGAGACGGTCATGTTGCCCGCGGACATGAAGATCGTCGCGTTGCCGAACGACGCGAAGGCGGAGAACAAGGTGACGTCGATGGTGTCGAGCTGCGCGCAGAAGGACGGGACGCTGTCGTGCCATCGATCGTTCGCGCTGAAGAGCCGGTTTGTCGATCCGGCGAAGTACGTGGAGCTGAGGGATGCGATCGCGGCGCTGGGGCGGATCGCGCATCAGCCGATCGTGCTCGGGGGAGGGAAGTGATGAAGAAGATCGGCTTGCTGTTGGTGGTGCTCGCGGCGTGCGGGCACAAGAAGGAAGCGCCGTCGACTTCGTCGTCGCCGACGCCGGAGACGAAGACCGATCCGCCGAAGCAGGGCGCGGATCTCGTCGAGCTCGCGAAGAACGGGCCCGGGGAGAAGGACTATCCCGACGCGGACGCGGTCGTCGCCGACGAGCGCGACGACATCACGCTGAAGGCGGATGGGAGCGTGGTCGAGCATCATCACTCGATCGTGCGGCTGCTGGATGCGCAGCGCGGCAAGGAGAAGTTCGCCGACGTCCACGTGCCGTTCGACTCGAAGCGGCAGACGCTCGTGGTGAACACCGCGAAGACGATCACCGACGACGGCGAAGAACACGCGGCGGGGGCGGACGAGATCGGCGACATCGTGCCGCCGCAGCTCGCCGACGCGACGATCTACAGCGACGTGCGCGAGCGCGTCGTGTCGTTCCCCGCCGTCGACAAGGGCTCGGTGCTCGAGCTCGACTGGACGCGCACGACCGCGGCCGGACCCGACGCGCCGCAGGGCGGCGAGGTCATGCTCGCGGAGTGGGATCCGATCCTGTCGCGCACGGTGACGTTGACCGTGCCCGAAGGCGTCACGCCGAAGTGGTCGATCGCCGGCGCGACGATCACGCCGAGCGAATCGAGCGCGAGCGGATCGCACACGTACACCTTCGCGCAGGCGAACCTGCCCGATCGTCATCAGGAGAGCGGCTCGCTCGAGGACGCCGCGGTGCTGCCGCGCCTCGTCTACGGCTTCGCGCCCGACTGGAAGGCGGTCGTCACGCCGGTCGCCGATCGCTTCCTCGGCGCGGCGATCCCGTCGCCGCTGCCCGACTCGGTCAAGCTGCAGGCGGATCAGATCGTCGCCGGCGCGAAGACCGATCTCGAGAAGGCGCAGAAGCTGTTCGCGTTCGTCGCGCACGACGTCCGCTCGATCGATCTGCCGCTCGGGTGGGCCGGCTACCAGCCGCACGCGCCCGACGTCGTGCTCGCGAACCGCTACGCCGACGAGCGCGACAAGGTCGGCCTGCTGCTCGCGCTGCTCTCGGCCGAGCAGATCCAGGGCAAGCCGGTCTTCGTCCGCACCGGCAAGGTGCCGGTGATCGACTCGGTGCCGACGGTCGCGCAGTTCAACCGCGTGATCGCCGAGCTCGTCGTCGACGGCAAGGAGACGTGGGTCGATCCCGCCGACGAGAACGGCCAGTACGCGGTCGCGTTCGCGGGCCAGGACAACTACGTGCTGCCGATCGAGCGCGGCGGCGCCGAGCTCGGCAAGCGGCCGCCGCTCGATCCGTCGACGTCGATCTCGCACGTCACCGCGTCGTACACGCTCGGCGCCAACGGCGATCTGCAGGCCGATTACCAATACGACCTCACCGGGTGGTACGCGGACATGGCGGCGGAGACCTTGCGCCCGCTCAAGGGCGAGAGCCGCGATCGCTTCTTCGAGCAGTCGGCGAGCTCGGTCGGCGCGAGCGCGCGCGATCAGGGCCACACCGTCGGGGACGCGACCGCGGTGACCGGCGGCGTGAAGATCGGGCACAAGGTCAGCGTCGCCGGGTACTCGGCCGCGCAGGGCAACTTCCGCGTGTTCGAGCTGCCCGACATGACGTTGCGGTTCGCCGACGACGTTCCGTCCGGCTCGCTCTCGGAGAGGAAGTACTCGATGTACGTCGGCACGCCGCGCACGCAGACCGCGGACATCAAGGTCGCGGTGCCGGCGGGCTGGAAGGTGGCGTACGTGCCGCCCGCGATGACCGGCTCGACCGACGGCTTGAAGTACGACGAGGCGTGCGAGGCGAACGGGCAGACGATCACGTGTCACGCGCAGCTCGTGCTCGACAAGATCGATCTGCCGGTCGACAAGTACGCCGGGTATCACGAGGCGATGGCGAAGCTGTCGGCGTACGAGCGCCGGATCGTGCTACTCACGCGCGGGTGATCGCGCAGGAGCGTCACGGCGACCTCGAAGTGTTGCGCGCGGGTGACCGCGGCGCGCCGCGCGTCGTCGTGCTGCACGGCTTCCCCGATCATCCGCCGACGTTCGCGCCGCTCGTCGAGCGGATCGCCGCCGCCGGCTACGACGTGATCGCGCCGTGGCTGCGCGGCTACGGGCCGAGCATCGGCGGCGGGCCGTACGATCCGGAGACGATCGCGCGTGACGTGCTGTCGCTCGTCGAAGACCGCGCGTTCCTCGTCGGGCACGACTGGGGCGCGGTCGCGACCTACGCGGCGTGCGCGCTCGCGCCGGATCGCATCCGCGCGGCGGTCGCGATCGCGGTGCCGCACCCGATGGCGTTCCTGCGCTCGTTCGTGACGACCGCGCAGCTCGCGCGCAGCTGGTACATGCTCGCGTTCCAGCTGCCCGGCTTCCCGACGATCGCGGCGGCGCGCGATCTCGCGCTGATCGATCTGCTGTGGCGGCGGTGGTCGCCGGGCGCGCGGCTCGGCGACGAGGCGCGCGCGTCGCTCCACGCGGATCTGCGCGCGCACTGGCCGGCGCCGATC
>DATJIA010000351.1:0-4925 GCA_035493675.1 Kofleriaceae bacterium
GTGCAGCTGCCGCTCTTCGACGAGCCCGCGGTGTGCGCGCGCTTGATCGACGCGGCGGCCGCGCTCGACTGGCCGCGCGATCGGCTCGAGATCCAGATCCTCGACGATTCGCGCGACGAGACGAGCGCGATCTGCGCGGCCGCGTGCGCGCGCCTGCGCGCGGACGGGTTCCAGATCATGCATCTGCGGCGCGCGGATCGCGCGGGCTTCAAGGCCGGCGCGCTCGAGGCGGGTCGCGCGGTCGCGCGCGGATCGTTCTTGCTCGTGCTCGATGCGGACTTCGTGCCGGCGCCGTCGCTCCTGCGCGAGACGGTCGGCTACTTCGCCGACGCGCAGGTCGCGATGGTGCAGGTGCGCTGGGAGCACTTGAATCGGCCCGCGTCGCTGCTGACCGAGACGCAGGCGCTGCTCCTCGACGGTCACTTCGCGATCGAGCAGCCGGCGCGCGCGTGGAGCGGGCGCGTGTGCAACTTCAACGGCACCGCCGGCGTGTGGCGCGCGAGCGCGATCGACGACGCCGGCGGCTGGCAGCACGACACGCTCACCGAAGATCTCGATCTGTCGTATCGCGCGGCGCTGCGCGGCTGGCGCTTCGTGTACCTGACGCGCGCGGCGGCCCCCGCCGAGCTGCCCGCGACGATGAGCGCGTTCCGCACGCAGCAGTTCCGCTGGGCGAAGGGCTCGGTCGAGTGCGCGCGCAAGCTCTTGCCCGCGGTGCGTCGCTCGCGCGCGCTCGCGCGGCCGGCGCGCGTCGAGGCCGCGTTCCACCTCGCGCACAACGTGCCGTACCTCGCGACGGCGACGATGGCGATCGCAGGGACGATCGCGCTGTCTTCTCCCGCGCCGCACGGCGCGCAGGCGCTCCATCTGATCACCGCGGCGATCACCGCGCTCGTGCTCGGCGCGTACGCGATCGGATCGCAGCGCGCGCTCGGGCGCCGCGCCTTGCCCGCGCTCGCGCGCGTGCCCGCGATGGCCGCGCTCACCGTCGGCATCTCGCTCGGTCAAGCGCGCGCGGTGATCGAGGGCGCGCTCGGCGTGAAGAGCAGCTTCGTCCGCACGCCGAAAGACGGCGCGATCGGCCGCACGCGCGCGCCTCGTGTCCGCCGCCGCCGCGCGCGCTGGCGCGACTACTACCTCGAAGCGATTTGCGCGCTCGGCGCAACCGCTGCGGCGATCCACGCCGGTCTCACGCTCGCGACCGTCGCGCTCGCGCTGTTCGCGATCGGCTGGGCCTGGGTCGCGCTGGCGACCGCGCTGGACAGATGATCGGTTCGTCCTGAGCCCGAAAGTGCGAATCGGCAGCTTTCGCTGCCGACCCGCTGAAACAAGGAGCCTGACCGTTCGACCGTGGGGCTAATCTACCCCCTACGATGCTCGTAGGTGGGCTCCGCGATGATTCTTCGGGCTTCCCGACGTGCGGGCGTGCACACCCGAATCAGAGGCAGATCCCTGGATAGACGATGTAGGAGACAGATGTTGCCCCGTTTATCGCATCGAACCGCCGAGGCTCGATTTCAACCCTAGTGACCGATCCAACGATCGTCAAGCAGATCTTCGCCACGATCTAGAAGCGCGCGAGATCGCAAAACGCATTCGCGATCGATCTGCGATGATCGATGTCAGTGATCGGCGCGCGCGAGCGTCACGCGATCGCGCGGTTCACTTCTGACGCCACGCAGGACCTTCACCGCCCTGCACCGCGATCGACTTGATGCCGCGCGACAGCATCGATTCCTTCGTCTCGATCGCGGTCGCGCGCTCGTACACGGGCTTCGCGTGCTCGCCCGTATCCATCCGGATGGCATCGCACGGGCACGCCTCGACGCAGAGCCCGCACACGACGCAGCGGAGCTCGTCGATCTCGAAGATCGCCGGCCGCTTCTCGATCGACTTCGAGTCGCTCTCCTCCGGAACGATCGTGATGCAGTGCGCCGGGCACACCGTCGGGCAGCACATGCACGCGACGCAGCGGACCGCGCCGTCCTCGCGCAGCATCAAGCGATGGAGGCCGCGGAAGCGCTCCGGATACTGCACCTTCTCCTCGGGGTACTGCACGGTCTCGATGTCGTTGCGCCACTTCGCCTCGGCGGGCGCGCCGCCCTTGCCGAGCTCCGCCGCCTTGCGGCGCGGGAGGAAGAAGTTCTTCGCGAAGTGCTTGAGCGTGATGCCGAGGCCCTTCGCCGTCGCCGCGAGGAACGACGTGTCCTGCGGCTCCGGGCGGTGCACCTGGATCGTGCGGATCTTTCCGGAGACGGCGAGGACCTTCGGGCCCTCGTCGTCGTGACTGTCTTCGTCATGAGCCGCGTGCGACATGAGCTCTCCTAGAACAACAACGTGCCGAGCGCGGTGACCAAGGTCCACGCGAGCGACATCGGCAAGAGCAGCTTCCAGCCGAGCGACATCAGCTGATCGGCGCGGAAGCGCGGCAGCGTCCAACGGATGAGCAGCTGCAGCCAGCAGAGGCCCACGACCTTCGCGCCGAACGCGCCGAGCTGCAGCGCGACGACCACGCCGTGCGGCAGGAACGACACGACGCCGCCGAAGTGGAAGCCGTCGCTCTCGAGGAACGGCACCTGCCATCCGCCGAGGAACACCGTCGCGATCACCGACGAGATGAAGACGATCTCGATGAACTCCGCGAGGAAGAACATGCCCCAGCGGATGCCGGAGTACTCGACGAAGTACCCGATGATCTCGGGCTCGCCCTCGGGGATGTCGAACGGCGCGCGCTTGGTCTCCGCGATCGCCGCGGTGAAGAACAAGATCATCGCCGGCAGCTGCGGCAGCCACAGCCAGTTGAGCGGGTTCGCCGGCGAGTAGTTGTGGTTCCACCCGGTCGCGGTGATGTAGCCGGGCTCGAGCGAGCCGGTGACGAGGAAGACGCCCATCAGCGACAGGCCCATCGTCACCTCGTACGACATCATCTGCGACGACGAGCGGAGACCGCCGAGCAGCGCCCACTTGTTGTAGCTGGCCCAGCCGGCGAGCGTGCCGCCGTAGTTCGCGAGCGTGAGCACCGCGAAGTAGAAGATGAGGCCGAAGTCGACCTGGAAGATCTGACCGCGGATCGGATCGCTCAGGTTCAGCCAGCTCGCGCCCTCGACGATGTTCGACGGGATCTGCTGGCCGAGCGCGTGCGGATAGATCGTCGGGCCGAACGGGATGATCGCGAACGCGATCAAGACCGGCGCGAGCGCGAGGACCGGCGCGAGCGCGAACAAGCCGCGGTGCACGTTGCCCGGGATGAAGTCCTCCTTGAAGATCATCTTCAAGGCGTCGGCGACGAAGTGGAGGATGCCCTTCAGCTTGATCGGGCCGATGTTGGCGCGGTTGGGACCGAGGCGGTCCTGCATCATCGCGCTCTGCCGGCGCTCCATCCACGTGAGGATGGAGGCGAGCGGCATCACGAACGCGAAGACGAGGATCAGCCACTTCACCGCGCCGTTGTCGATCACGCGGAGGACGTTGTGCAGCGTCAACCAGCTCGGCATATCAGCCTCGGCTCCCGGCGAAGCGCAGCGCGAACGGACGGACATCGCGCGTCCACGCGAGCTCCTTCCACGCGGGCACCGCGGCGGTCATGTCCTTGAAGACCTCGCGCGCGGCGGTCCAGCTCAGCTTCTGGCCGGTCGCGTTGGCGAGGCGCGCGACCGCTTCCCAACCGGGGACCGCTTGGCCGGGGCCGGGGAAGGCGCCGTGCATGCGCTGCACCTTGCCTTGGCGGTTCGTGATCGTGCCGGCGCGCTCGGCCCACGCGGCCATCGGCAGCGCGATCGACGCGAGCTCGGCCGGGCCGCGCTCGTGGGTCGCGATCACGATCAGCGCGTCGAGCTCCTTCAGGCGGCCGCGTGCGGTCTCGGCGAGCGGCAGGTCGTGCCCGAGCACGACCAGCGCGCGGATCGCGCCGGTGCCGAGGTTGGTCTCGAGCTCGGTCGTCGTCTTCGGCGTGATCGAGAGCGCCGCGGCGATCGCCGCGACGCCCGCGCTGTTCGGGTTGACGTCGGCGTCGCGCAGGATGTCGTCGGCGCGCGACGGCACCGGCGGCTTCGCGCCGACGTAGACCTGTGCCTTCCACGCCAGCGCGAGCTTCGCGAGCGCGAAGTTGTCCTCGTTCGACGCGGTCGCCGACAACACGACCGCGATCGCGCCCGTGTCCTTGATCGCGCCGAGCCGATCGCCCGCGGCCTTGAGCGCGCGCTCCCACGTCGCGGGCAGCCCGTCGAGGGTCGGGCCGGCGAGGCGCTGCTCGTGCAGCTCGTGGTACGTGAAGCGACCCTCGTCGCACATCCAGTACTTGTTGACCTCGGCGTTCAGCCGCGGCACCAAGCGCCACGCGCGCTCGTTGCGGTGGTGGATCTCGATGTTGCAGCCGGTCGCGCAGCCGTTGCAGATCGACGGCGTCGCGTCGAGCTCCCACGCGCGCATCGTGAAGCGGAAGTCCTTCGCCGTCAGCGCGCCGACCGGGCACACGTCGACGGTGTTGAGCGAGTACGGGTTGTCGAGCTGCTCGCCGGGCGCGGTGGTGAGCACCTCGTGATCGCCGCGGTTCGCCATGTCGAGCTGGTGCGAGTGCGCGACCTCGTCGCAGGTGCGGATACAGCGCGTGCACAGGATGCAGCGCTCCTGGTCGAGCACGATGTGCGGCCCGATGTCGACGACCTTGTCCTTGTGGACCTTGGGCGTGTCGACGCGCGAGTCCGCGTTGTCGTGGTCGAAGTACAGCTTCTGCAGCGTGCACTCGCCGGCCTTGTCGCAGATCGGGCAGTCGATCGGGTGGTTCAGCAGCGTGAACTCGAGCTGCTGCTTGCGCGCGAGCGTCGACTGCTTGTCGGTCGTGTGGACGACCATGCCCTCGGCGACCGTCTGCTGGCAGCTCGGCTGCAGCTTCGGGTTCTTCTCGACGGACACCAGGCACTGGCGGC
>DATJIA010000352.1:0-7478 GCA_035493675.1 Kofleriaceae bacterium
CTTCGGCTGCGTGAGGATCTGCACCAGCGCCTCTTCGTTGAGCTCGTGGAGGGGCGCGATCACCGGCAGGCGGCCGATGAACTCGGGGATCATGCCGTACTTGAGCAGATCCTCGGGCTGCACTTCCTTGAGCAGCTCCCACTGCGTGTACTTGGCGCGCTTCGACAGCCCCGCGCCGAAGCCGATCATCTTCTGGCCGATTCGGTTCTCGATGATGTCCTCGAGCCCGACGAACGCGCCGCCGCAGATGAAGAGGATGTTGGTCGTGTCGACCTGCAGGAACTCCTGCTGCGGGTGCTTGCGGCCGCCCTTGGGCGGGACGCTCGCGATCGTGCCCTCGATGATCTTGAGCAGCGCCTGCTGCACGCCCTCACCGCTGACGTCGCGCGTGATCGACGGGTTGTCGCTCTTGCGCGCGATCTTGTCGATCTCGTCGATGTAGACGATGCCGCGCTGCGCGCGCTCGATGTCGTGATCGGCGTTGTGCAAGAGGTTGACGATGATGTTCTCGACGTCCTCGCCGACGTAGCCCGCCTCGGTCAGCGTGGTCGCGTCCGCGATCGCGAACGGCACGTTCAGGATGCGCGCGAGCGTCTGCGCGAGCAGGGTCTTGCCCGAGCCGGTCGGCCCGAGCAGGAGGATGTTCGACTTCTGCAGCTCGACGTCGTCCTCGTGCGAGCCCGGCTTGTGATCGATGCGCTTGTAGTGGTTGTGGACGGCGACCGCGAGGATCTTCTTCGCGCGCTCCTGCCCGATCACGTACTCGTCGAGCACCTTCTTGATCTGCGCCGGCTTCGGGATCGACGCGCCGCCGTAGGTCTGATCTTCCTTCTCGATCTCCTCGGCGATGATGTCGTTGCAGAGCCCGATGCACTCGTCGCAGATGTAGACGGTCGGCCCGGCGATCAGCTTCTTCACCTCCTTCTGCGACTTGCCGCAGAAGGAGCAGGTGAGGGAGCTGCCCTCGCGCTTGTTGTCGACGGGAGGAGCCACTACTTGTCCTTCGCCTCGGGCGCCTTCTTCTGCGTCACCACCTCGTCGATGAGGCCGTAGGTCTTCGCCTCGTCGGCGGACATGAAGTAGTCGCGCTCGGTGTCGTCCTTGATCTTGGTCACCGGCTTGCCGGTGTGCTTCGCGAGCAGCTCGTTGAGCGTGTCGCGGGTCTTCAAGATCTCCTTCGCGTGGATGTCGATGTCGGTCGCCTGGCCTTGGAAGCCCGCGAGCGGCTGGTGGATCATCACGCGCGAGTGCGGCAGCGCGAAGCGCTTGCCCTTGGCGCCCGACGCGAGCAGGAACGCGCCCATCGACGCCGCCTGGCCCATGCAGATCGTCGTCACGTCGCAGCGGACGTACTGCATGGTGTCGTAGATCGCCATGCCCGCCGTGACGTGACCGCCCGGCGAGTTGATGTAGAGCATGATGTCCTTCTCCGGCTCCTCGGCCTCGAGGAACAGGAGCTGCGCGATGACGACGTTCGCGATCTCGTCGTTGATCGGCGTACCCAAGAAGATGATGCGGTCCTTGAGCAGGCGGGAGAAGATGTCCCAGCCGCGTTCGCCGCGGTGGGTCTGCTCGATCACCGTCGGGATGAGGTAGTTCGAGACCGCGGGCATGGATCGCATCATCTTCGTCATCGTTCCGAGGACTTTACGAGGGTGGAGCGCCGCGTGCAACGGACCAATCGGCTAGGGTGTGTGCGACATTCAGCGCCCATGCTGAAAACCACCCTGGCCGCGATGATCCTGCTCGTCGCGTGCGGCAAGTCGAAGACCGATGACCACGCGGCGACCGCGAGCGGAAGCGCGAGCGGAAGCGGCAGCGCGAGCGCGAGCGCGGCGAAGCCGGCCGATCCGCCGCCGCCGCCTCCTCCCACGCCTCCCGAAGCGACGGGCCAAGAGGTCCACGGCGTGAAGATCGTGACCAAGGGCGACTCCACCGACGTCGTCGACAGCGTCGGCGGGTTCAGGCTGACGATGCCGGGCAAGGGCAACGTCGAGACCGACACCGAAGGCGAGGCCGGCGTGCACGTCACGATCGAGACCGACGACGCGGTGATGGGCTTCAAGATCAAGCGGCTGCCCGCGGAGGCGGTGAAGGGCGTCGACGTGAAGAAGGTCTACGGCGACATGGTCAGCGGGCTCGCCGACGTCGGCTTCAAGGTCTCGCAGAAGGAGGCGCTCGAGATGGGCGGCCAGCCCGCGTACCACTACACCGCGACCAAGAACCAGGACGGCATCGAGATCGAGATGCAGGACTGGATGATCGAGGTCCCGAAGACGGCGACGCTCTACCAGATCGTGATCACGACCGAGGCGAGCAAGGCGCCGCCGGCCGACTGGGTCGCGGCGACCGCGCTGTTCGCGCCGAACTGAGGCTCAGCGCGCGAGGCCGTAGACGATCGCGCCGATCACGATCGCCGCGACGATGATGATCACGAGCACCGGCGGGCCGCCGCCGTCGAGCTTGACGCGATCCTGGCGGACGAGCTGGCGCGTCTCCGACGGAAACGAGGTGCCTGGTTCGCGCGCCATCGTTCGATTGTGTCAGGGCGAGCGGTGGTTCGCCAGATTCTCGCGTTCCTGCTCGGTGCCGATCCACTGCTCGATCTTCACGATGCGATCGATGCCCTCCTCGATCTCGCCGAGCTCCTTGGGCGCGTGCGAGTCGCCGAGGTAGTGGGCGATCTTCTTGGTCTTGCCGCCCGACGAGTACGACGTGTTGACCGACGGCATGTCGGTGACGCTGTAGTCGTTGTACTCGTCGTGCAGCCCGAAGTAGTCGCGCTGCTGGAAGAGGTCGTCGAGCGCGCTCAGCTGCTCGGGCGCGAGGTGACCCTCCGCCTTGCCCTTGGTCTTGACGAAGTCCTCGCCGTCGTACTCGACGGAGCCGTCGCGATAGACGGTGAGCTTGTAGATCGGGCACCAGCCGAAGCACGCGGTGCGCTCGATCGACGCGAGCAGCTCGTGCGCGCCGGTCGGCGTGCCGCCGGTGTTCGAGATCGGATCGGGCGCGTGCGGTTTCGGTCCGCACGCGACGAGCAGGGCCGCGAAGAGGAAGGCGCGCATCGGGTGGAGTTTGCCACTCCGGCGAACCGCGCTGTGGCAGGATCGGACCGATGTCGAGGCGGTCGCGCGGCGACGAGGAGGCGGCGGGCGCGACGGCGACCGCGGCGCCGACCCCGGCCACGACGCTCGACGACACCTCGAGCGGCGGCGGCGCGCTGGCGGCGACCTTGGCGTCGGCGGGCGGCGACGGGCCCGACCTGGTCGGCAAGACGATCGATCGCTATCGCGTGACCGGCCGGCTCGGCGCGGGCGGCATGGGCGTCGTCTACGCGGCGCTCGATCCCGCGCTCGATCGCAAGGTCGCGCTCAAGGTCCTGCCGACGACCGCGCGCGATCGCGAGCAGCACCTCGAGGTCCGCTTGCGCCGCGAGGCGCAGGCGCTCGCGCGGCTCGATCACCCGAACGTCGTGCGCGTGTACGACGTCGGCGTCGCCGAGCACAGCGTGTTCGTCGCGATGCAGCTGGTCGACGGCATGACCGTCGCCGAATGGCTCGAGACCAAGCCGGCGCCGAAAGAGATCCTCGCGGCGTTCGTCGACGCGGCGCGCGGCCTCGCCGCCGCGCACGACGCGGGCATCGTGCACCGCGACGTCAAGCCGTCGAACATCTTGCTCGATCGACAGGGCCGCGCGTACGTCGGCGACTTCGGGCTCGCGCGCGGCGCCGGCGACGCGCCCGACGACGCGGGGCCCGGCGTCACGACCACGTCGGAGAACCTGCTCGACGAGCAGATGACGCGCGAGGGCAGCGTGCTCGGCACGCCGCTCTTCATGTCGCCCGAGCAGCACCAGGGACAGCAGGCGACGCCGCGCAGCGATCAGTTCAGCTTCTGCGTCTCGCTCTGGCAGGCGCTGTTCGACACCCATCCGTTCGTCGCGCGCTGGGTCTTGGCCGCGGCGATCGACGCGATGGCGCGCGACGCGGTGCGCGAGCCGGCGTCGACGCGCGGCGTGCCCGCGCGCGTGATCCGCGCGCTGCGCCGCGGGATGCGCCACGATCCGAACGCGCGCTGGCCGTCGATGGAGGATCTGATCGACGAGCTCGCGCCGCGCTCGCGCGCGCCGTGGATCGCGGCGGGCCTCGCGTTCGCCGGCATCGTCGGCGGGGCGGGCGTGGCGCTCGCGGTCAGCGGCGGCGCGGGCGATCCGTGCGCGAACGCGGGCGCGCGCTTGTCGGAGACGTGGGGCGCGTCGACGGCGGCGCAGCTGCGCGAGGCGTTCGCGAAGACCGGGCTGCCGTACGCGAGCAACGTCACCGAGCAGGTGGTCAAGCGGTTCGACTCGTACGGGCGATCGTGGAGCGCGATGCGCGTCGAGGCGTGTCGCGCGAACCGCGACGGCGAGCAGTCGGACAACACGCTCGATCAGCGCATGCGCTGCTTGGATCGCCGGCTCGCCGAGCTCGCCGCGCAGGTGCAGCTCCTCACCCACGCGCCGACCGGCGACATCGTCGACGACGCGCCGCGCCTGGTCGGCGGGCTGCCCGCGATCGACGACTGCGCGGCGAAGAACGTGCAGATGGTCGTCGAGCGGCCGCGCTCGCCGACGCAGAAGAGCGAGATCGCGAAGCTCGACGAGGAGATCGCGCGCGCGCGCACCGCGATCGACGCCGCGACCGACGCCGATCCGATCCGGACCGCCGACGCGCTGCTCGCGCGGGCGCGAGCGATCGACGACGGCGTCGTCCTGGCGCGCGCGCTCGACATCGCCGCCGACGCGCGCATGCTGACCAGCGATCTCGACGGCGCGCTCGCCCGCTGGCGCGAGGCCGCGTCGGCGGCGACCCGCGCGCACGACGACATCACCGCGGTGCGCGCGATGCACGCGATCGCGTCGACGCTCGCGAGCGCGGGCAAGGCCGATCAATCGCTGGTCGCGATCGAGGACGCCGACGTCGTCGGGGCGCGCGCCGAGATCCCGCCCGATCTGCAAGCCGATCTCTTGGTCGCGCGCGCGACCGCGCTCACCGATCTCAACCGCTACCCCGAGGGCGACGCCGCCTACGCGAAGGCGATCGCGATCGAGGAGCAGGCGCAGGGCAAGGACAGCTGGCAGGTCGCCGAGTCGCTGGTCGGCTGGTCGCGCCTGCAGAACGAGGTCGGTCGCTACGACGACGCCGTCGCCGGCCTCACGCGCGCGCTGCCGATCCTCGAGCAGCAGCTCGGCGCGCAGCACCCGCACGTCGCGATCGCCCACCAGAACCTCGGCAACGCGTACCTGTACCAGGGCAAGAACGAGCTCGCGCGCAAGGAGCTCGAGCAGGCGCTCCTGATCAAGCGCACGCGCTATCCGGCGGGATCGGCGTCGGTCGCGTTCACGCTGCAGTCGCTCGCGATCGTCGATCTCGACATGGGCGATCTCACCGCGGCGGATCGCGGGTTCCAGGAGGCGTACGACCTGCGCGTGAAGGCGCTCGGCGCCGACCACCCCGAGACGCTGTCGAGCTTGTACGAGCTCGGCGTCGTGCGGCGGCAGCAGGGCCGCTACGCCGAGGCGCGCGACATCCTCGGGCGCGTGCTGACCGGGCGCATCCGGCATTTCGGCGAGGACCACACGTCGGTCGCCAACGTGCTCGACGCGATCGCCAACGTCGATCTGATGGACGACAAGCTCGACGACGCGACCGCCGCGCGCAAGCGATCGCTCGCGATCCGCGAGAAGCTGCTCGGGCCGTACGCGGACGACGTGACGATCTCGCTGCTCGGGCTCGCCGAGATCGCGGTCGGGCGCGATCGCTGCGATCAGGCGCAGCCGTACCTCGATCGCACGCTCGCGATCCAGGAGCACAACCACGCGCCGTGGTTCGATCGCATCGAGGGGCTCGGGCTCGCGGCGATGTGCGAGTCGCGCCCGGCGTCGCTCGCGGCGCTGCGCGCGCAGCTCGAGCCGATCGTCGCCAAGGCGCTCGCCGGCGCGGAGCTGGAGCGCAAGGCCGACGCGCAGTTCGCGCTCGGCCTCGTGATCTACAAGCAGGGCGAGCGCGCGAAGGGCAACGCGCTCGTCGCGATGGCGCGCGATCTCTATCGCGACGCGAAGCAGGTCGACGCCGCCAAGCCGATGGAAGAGTGGCTCGCGAAGCATCCGCGATGATCGCGATCGGTGAACAGCTCGGCCGCTATCGCGTCACCCGCTTCCTCGGCGCGGGCGGCATGGGCGAGGTCTACGAGGCGCACGATCCCGAGCTCGGCCGCGCGGTCGCGATCAAGCTCCTGCGCGCCGACAGCGCGCCGATCCGCCTGTGGCGCGAGGCGCAGGCGCTCGCGCAGCTGCAGCACCCGAACGTCGTCGCGGTGTACGACGTCGGCGTCGCGAACGGACGCATGTACCTCGCGATGGAGTACGTCGAGGGCACGACGCTCGACGCGGCGGCGCGCGCGCGGCGCGGGTGGCGCGCGATCGTCGCGCTCTACGCGCAGGCCGGCGAGGGGCTGGCGGCCGCGCACGCGCGATCGATCGTGCACCGCGACTTCAAGCCCGCCAACGTGCTCGTCGATCGCGCCGGGCGCGTGCGCGTGACCGACTTCGGGCTCGCGCGGCTCGACTCGAGCGAGAGCGACGCGGCGTCCGCGGCCGCGATCTCGGCCGACAGCGTGATCACCGTCGACGCCGCGCCGGGCGACGCCGACACGATCGAGGTGTCGACGCCGCGCGCGGCCGCGCTCGACGCGCCGCTCACGCACGAGGGCGCCGTGGTCGGCACGCCGCGCTACATGGCGCCCGAGCAGCGCGCCGGCGCGGTCGCGACCGCGCGCAGCGATCAGTACGCGTTCTGCGTGTCGCTGTGGGAGGCGCTGTTCGGCGCGACCGACGCGCCCGCGCGCGACGCGCCGCGCTGGCTGGTGCGCGCGCTCGAACGCGGCCGCGCCGAAGCGGCGACCGATCGGCACGGATCGATGCGCGCGCTGCTCGCGATCCTCGTCGGCACGCCGGTGAAGCGGCGGCGCGTCGCGATCGGCGGCGCGGCGTTCTTGGTCGTCGCGGGCGGCGCGGTCGCGTTCGCGATGGTGCCGCGCGGCGGCGGCGCGGGCATCGAGTGCGCGAACGCGGGCGTCGAGATCGAGAGCGCGTGGACGCCGTCGTCGCGCGCGCGGATCGGCGACGCGTTCGCGCGCGCGCGTCCGTACGGCGCCGACGTCGCGGCGCGCGTCGGCGGCGGCCTCGACGCCTACGCGCACGCGTGGCGCGACGCGCGCATCGACGCCTGCCGCGCGACCCACGAGCGCGGCGAGCAATCGGCCGCGATGCTCGATCGCCGCGCCGCGTGCCTCGACGACGGCCTCTACGCGGTGCGCGCGCTGGTGCCGCGGCTCGAGGCCGCCGACGGCAAGACCGTCGATCGCGCGGTCGATTCGATCGCGGCGCTTCCCGAGATCGCGGCGTGCGAGCCCGCGCGGCTCGCCACCGCCGGCGCGCC
>DATJIA010000353.1:0-2816 GCA_035493675.1 Kofleriaceae bacterium
TGACGAAGGCGTGACGCGCTTCACGACCGAGCCCGCGGATCTCGACGCGGTCGCGCGCGCGCTCGGCGCGCAGAAGTGGCACGTGACCTCGGCGAACCTCGCGTGGAAGGCGAAGAACCCGGTCGCCGTCGACGACGCGGCCGCGCGCACCGAGGTCGAGGACTTCCTCCACGCCCTCGACGAAGACGACGACGTGCAGAACATCTACGTCGGGTTAGCGTAGCGCGCGAGCGAGGACCGCCTCCATGCGCGCGGTCATGCCGCGCGGGTCGAACGGGGCGCGGCCGTCGATCTGGATCGGGAGGAATTCGCCCCAGCCCGGCGCGTACGCGAGCAGCGCGTGGAGGTCCCAGACCGGATCGATCGCGCGGCCGGCTTCGGCTTCGTAGATCTGCGCGAAGCGATCGGCGAGCTCCGGCGAGAACAGCAGCGCGAGGTTGAGGCGGCAGTGACCGACGTCGAGCTCCGGCGGCGCGATGCACGCTTCGCCCCAGTCGACCACGCCGGTGAGGCGCTCGTCCGACCAGAGCAGGTTGAAGTGCTGGTAGTCGCGGTGCACGAAGCACGTGCGGGTCACGCGCGCGGTGCTCGCGAGCGCGATCGCGTCGCGCCACAGCGCGGGGCGCGCGGCATCGGGCGGCGGCGCGAGCTGCGCGGGGTCGATCCACGCCTCGAACGGCTTGGCTTCGATCGCGAGCGCGTGGATGCGCGCGAGCATCTGCGCCATCTGTCGCAGCCAGCGCTCGGTCGGCACGAGATGCACGTCACCGGGCAGGCGCGTCATGAGGAGCGCGTCGTCGGTCGAGGCGATCACGCGCGGCACCGGCAGATCGGTGCGCTCGAGCGCGCGCAAGACCGCGACCTCGGATGCGACCGCCGCGTCGGTGCGCAGCACGAACGACGCGCCGTCCTCGACGGTGAGGAGCTGGACCGTCGACGCGACGCCGCCGGTCAGCCGCCGCCGGTCGACGACGCGCGCGCCGAGCGTCTGTTCGATCCAGCGCGCTATTCCGGGCCGCACGGGACCGACACCCAGTCTTCGTGATGCGCGAGCGCGTCGGCGACGCCGAGCGCGAACAGCGCCAGGAACGCGACGCCGGTCCCGATCTCGATCCGCTGGAGCCGCTGCGATCGCAACGCCTCGTCGGCGGGGACGCGGCCGTCTTCGTAATGTCGATCGAGGTAGAGCCAGATGCCGGCGGAGGTCGCGGCGGTCGCGCCCTCGGCGATCGCGAACGCGAGGCCCTTGCCGCGCTGGCCGTTCTGCAGCTGGCCGGCGCCGAACGGGATGAAGTCGACATACTGCGGATGGAGCTCGTAGGCGGGGCAGCGCGCCGGCGGCGACGTCGTCGCACAGCCGGCCAACACGATCGCGAGCCACGCCCTCCTCATCGCGATCAGCATACGCAACCAAACGCCCGCGGCGGTGTCTGATCGGCGTGAGGTGGATGGCGATCGTGACGATCACCGCATGCGCCGGCCCGGCGCGGCCGCCGCGCGTGATCGGGAACGTCGCGCCGCCGCCGGCGCCGCTCCACGAGCTCACCGCGTGGGAGCCGGCGGAGAAGCTCGAGCCGCTCGGCGACGACGACGATCGGATCGTGCGGCAGGCGCCGGCCGCGACCGTGGTGCCACAGGCGCCGCCGGTGATCGATCCTCCCGATCCGCAGGGCGAGGAGCTCGTGCGTCGCGGCGACGACGCGTTCGTGCGCGCGGAGCTCGATCTCGCCGAGGGGCTGTACGAGCAGGCGGTCGCGATGCCGTCGGTCGCCGGCTACGCGAACTACAAGCTCGCGTGGATCGCGCTCGATCGCGACGACGCGAAGACCGCGCTCGCCGACTTCATGCAGGCCGCCGCCGATCCGCGCGTCCAGCGCGCGGCCGAGGACGACATGACGCTCGCGTACGCGCAGGTCGGCGACGCGCGCAAGGCGCTCGCGTTCTTCACGCACGTCGATCACGCGCGCGCGATCGAGCTGCTCGAGCGGCTCGGCGATCGCTACGCGGATCTCGGCAGCTTCGAGGCCGCGGATCAGGTGCAGCACGAGGCGGCGGCGCGCGAGGTCGATCCCGCGCGCGCGTGTCACGCGCACGTCCGCGGCCTCGAGGCGCGGCTGGTGTCGGGGACGCGCGACCAGATCCTCGACGACCTCGCGGCGGTCATCGCGCGCGCGCCCGACGCCGACGACGAATGCCGCGTGTCGATCGATCGCATCGCGGGCACGCTCGCGTGGGTCTGGCACACCGAGATGCCGAAGAGCGAGACCGATCCGCGCCAGGTCGTGCGCGCGTGGGAGCTCGCCGCGCAGGCCGCGACCACGCCGGCGCGGCGCGCGGCGGCGATGCGCAACCGCAAGCGCGTGCCGCGTTAGGCCGCGCGGCGCGCGGCCGCGAGCGCGCCGGGCAGGACCAGCGTCGCGTCGCCGAGCTCGTGACGATTGAGCTCTTCGCGCGCGGCGCGCTCGGAGGCGAGGCCGAGCGTGCGCGCGTCGGCGAACGCGCCGAGCAAGCGGAAGTGCGACTCGGTCGGATCGTGGATGCCCGAGACGATGCCGTCGACGACGCGCAGCTCGTGCGACGGCGTGAGCACGAGGCTCGCGATGCCTTGTCCGGCCCGGACCTCGCCGAACGCCGCCGTCGCGTACGCTTCGAGCGCGCGCACGACGGTCGTGCCGATCGCGATCACGCGACCGCCGCGTCGATGCGCGGCGTTGACCGCGCGCGCGGTCGCGTCGGGGATCTCGTAGCGCTCGGGCAAGGGCAGGGCGGCGTCGAGCGCGGCGTCGCCGGTCGCGCTCGGGCCCGCGGCGTGCGTG
>DATJIA010000354.1:0-49925 GCA_035493675.1 Kofleriaceae bacterium
CCAGACCATCACGCCGCGCGCGTCGCACGCGTCGTGGAACGCGTCGGACTCGTACACCATCGTGCCGCCGACGCGGATCATGTTCATGCCGCACGCCGCGGCCTGCGCGATCGCGGCATCGACCGCGGCCGGCGGCGCGTCGAGCGTCACCGGGTCGATCGGCGTCCAGCACGCGCCGCGACAGAAGACGCGCACGCCGTTGACCTCCACCGCGAAGTCGCCGCCCGTCTGATCGACCGCGATCGTCCGGAAGCCGATCGAGCCGAGCTCGACCTGCGCCGTCCCCTCGGACGATGCGACCTCGAGGTGCGCGCGATAGAGCGCCGGCTCACCGTGCGTGTGCGGCCACCAGCGATCCGCCATCGGCACGACCAGCCGCCCCGCGTACTCGCCGGCGCCGACGTTCGCGGTGAGCGCGATCCGATGCTCGCGGCCGTTGCGCGTGAGCACGATCGACACCGGCGCCGGTCCGCCACTGGCGCCGCGCGCCTTGCAGATCACGCCCAGCACGCCGTCATCGCCGTTCGGGCCGTCGAGCGCCGCGCGCAACCGCACGCCCTCGATCACCACGCCGCGCCGGCGCTCGATCCGGACCTCGCGCCACGGCCCGACCGCCGCCGCCGGCGGCGACCAGCCCGGCGTGCGGCCGAGCAAGGTCGTGCGGATCCATCGCAGCTGCTGCTGCTCGATCATCGGCACGCGCCACCTCGGGCGCGGCCGCTTCTGCGCGAGCGCGCCGTCGAGCGCGCGGCAGTGGATCACGAGCTCGTTCTCGCCCGACGCGCTCGGCACGACCGCGAGCTCGTGCGCGACGAACATGTCGTTGCTCGAGATGATCTGCGCGCCGTTCCAGGACACGTCGGCGATCGTCGCGAGGCCGTCCAGGCACAAGACGATCTCTTCACCGGGCGCGGCCGGCGCGAGCGGCACCTTCGCGCGCCAATACCAGTCTTCCTTGTCGAAGGCGCGCGCCGCGCCGTCGAGGCTCCACTGCCCCGCCGCGCGCAGCGCGCCCGCGACGGTGTTCGGCGCGGTCGTCGCGATCCACGGGCCGTCGGGCCCGGGCGCGAGCTCCCACGCCGAGATGACGAGCCGCTCGTGCCCGCTCACTGCACGGACACGCGAGGTCACGATCAGCCGCCCGTGAGCTCGCCGATCGCGGCGCTCATCGCCGCGACGCTCTCGAACACGCTGCGCTTGAGCATGTGATCGGGGAACTCGATGTCGAACTCACCCTCGAGCGCGAGCATCACGTTGACGCTCGCGTGCGAGGTGAGGCCGGCCTGGTAGAGGTCGGCGTCGTCGGCGATCGACGTCGCGTCCTTGGTGAGACGGCCGTGGTCCTTGAGGATCTTGCGGATCTTGTCGTTGCGTTCGCTGCTCATGCGGATGTTCCTCGGACGTAGGTGACGACGACTGCGGTGGCGTAGTCGCCTTCGTGAGAGAGCGAGACGGCGAGGCCGTCGGTGTCGACCTGGGCGGCGGGGCCGTGCAAGGCGAGCTCGACCGCGCCCGACGGCGCGCGCCGGACCTCGATGTCGCGCCAGCCGATGCCGGCGTCGGCGACGCCGAGCGCCTTCTTCGCGGCTTCCTTGGCGGCGAAGCGCGCGGCGAACCGCATCGCGGCCAGCTCCGGCGCGGAGCTCGCGTACGCGATCTCGTCGTCGGTGAAGACGCGCTTCACGAACTTGTCGCCGAACGTCGCGATCGACTCGGCGATGCGCGAGGTCTGCACGAGATCGACGCCGACGCGCAGGCCGCTCATGCGTGCCTCGCGAGCGCGTCTGTGCCGCGCGCCCAGCCGGATTGCATCGCGTCGAAGATCGGCGCGGCGTCGAGCGCGCGCTTCGCGTTCACCGCGCGCGCGGCCTTGAGGATCATCGTCTTCGCGGCCTGCGAGACCTGCGCGAAGGCCTCGGCGGCCGAATCGTCGCCGAACGCCCACGTCGCGTAGAGCGACGCGAGCTCCGCCGCGGCGCCGAGCTGCCGGATCGTCCCGAACGCCCACGCGTGATAGAAGCCCAAGCCCCGCTCGGTCAGCCACGGCAGATCGCGCTCCCAGCGCGCGCGGAACTTCGCGACCGGATCGGTCGCGGGCCGCCTCGCCAGGTGGAGCTTCAAGGCCTCGCGCGACCTCGCGACCAGCTCCGATCGATCACGCCGCACGATCCGATCGACCTTCACGAGCTCCGCGAACAGCGGCATGAACGCCGGATCCTTCGCCTCGCCGATGCGAAACGTCCGCGCGAAGTCCTCGCCTTCCAGGACGTGATAGCCGGCGTTGTGGAAGTAGCCGAGCCGCTGCCGCTCGAGATCGAGCTCGTTGATCACGATCGTCGTCTTGGTGTGCTGCGTTCGGTAGTCGGTGCCCGACGTATCCGGCAGCCACCACGCGTCCGCCTCCGTCGAGATGAGCTTGCCCGCGCCGACGTGCTCGATCGCGTGCTCGACCAGCGGCCGCCAGACGTTCAGCTCCTGCACGTCGATCCCGTACAGCTCCCAGAGCTCGCCGTGCGGCGGCTTGAAGAACGTCCACTGATCGTCCTCGAAGTCGATCGCGACGACGAACGGCAGGACCGCCATCGGATCGCAGCCGACCGCGTGGATCACCTCGAGCCAGATGTCGATGTAGCAGTTCTTCTCGACCCAGACGCGCTCCTCCGCGTGCAGCATGTGCCGCGGGTACGCGCTCGCGTCGAGCTCCAGCGCGCGGACGTGCGTGCTCGTCAGCTGGGCCATAGGATCGCGCGCACCGACGCCGGCCACTCCGCGGGGACGAACCCGTGCGCCTTGAAGAGCGCCATCGTGACGCGCTCGAGCCCGAAGCCGAGGCACGCCGTGTGCGCCGTCTCGCCCGACGGCGTCTTGATGTCGAACAGGTTGCCGAACTTGTCGACGTGGTAGTTGAACGAGCAGCACGCCGTCGGATCGCTCTCGCTGATCACCGGGACGAGCACCTCGAACTTGAGCTTCTGCGCCTTCTGGCCGTCCTGCAGCATCTTGCCGCCGCGGCCGAAGAACGGATCCGCCGCCACGTCCTTGCGCGCCGGCAAGCCGAGCTCCGAGAGCAGCGAGTAGCCGCGCTCGAGCCACGTGTCGCGCCAGTCGATCACGGTGTCGGGCGTGCCCGCGCGCACGAACTCGCGCACGCGGAACGCCTGCATGCGGGTCGGCTCCGGCGACGGCTCGTGCCGGTACACCCAGTTCGTCATCGTCACCAGGCGTCCATCGCTCGGGAGAGGGCGAGCGCCGAGGTGCGGGTACACCGGGTAGCACGCCGCGGGATTCAAGGTCACCGCGGTCATCCCCATGTACTCGCCCCACGGATCGCCCGCGTGGATCTTCGCCGAGAGCTCCTTCGCCTGCTTGTCCTTGCCGAAGAAGCTGTGGATCGTCCCCGACAGGTGCGGGAACGAGTCCATGTAGTCGACCTTCTCGAGCACGACGCGATCGATCACCGGCGGGTACGTGTAGACCTCGGCGCCGTCGTCCTTCGAGATGCGCGTGACCGCGCGGTTGAACGCCTCGAGGACGTCCTCGAACACCGCGCCGCGGCCGAACGCGCCCTGCACCGTCGTCGGGATGATCAAGCCGTGCGAGACCAGCCCGTTGTAGAAGCTCTCGAGATCGTAGGTCGCCATCTCACTCGTCCTTGTAGACCAGGAGCATCGACGCGGTCTTCGCGAAGATGCGCTCGTTGCTGATCATCAGCGCCGCCGACAGCGAGTCGCGGTAGTTGCGCCCGACCGTGAACTTGCCGTCGTTCTTGTAGCCGCCGATGCCGACGATCTGCAGCGCGTCGTGCACGATCTTCGGCGCCATCTCCGACGAGCCGACCTTGATGTTGTTCATCTTCAAGGCCCAGCCCATCGTGAGCAGCTCGTCCATGCCGCCCGGCCGCGACATGATCGCGTCGAACTCGGACGCCTGGCCCGCGACGTTGTTGCGCATCGACTGCACGTGCACCATCACCTCGGCGAGCTTGTGCGCCGCCTGCGGCACGGTGCCCGGCTTCTTGCGCGCCTCGGCGCGCACGTACGCGCTCGCGCGCGCGACCGCGTCCGACGCGATGCCGAGCCACACCGCGGCCCACAAGATGTGCGAGTAGCTGACCATCGTCTGCGCGGAGGCGTCGGCGAACGAGCCCGGCACGACCTGATCGATCGAGCCCGACGACACCATCTTGAAGCCCGGCGAGCACGTGCCGCGCATGCCGAGCGTGTCCCACGTCGTCGTCTGATCGAGCGTGCGATCGCCCTGCTTCACCAGCACGAGGATCTGATCCGACGCCGGCGCCTCGCTGTTGCGGCGACAGGTGACGAGCAGGTCCTCGGCGTGCGCGCCGTACGAGACGGTCGTCGCGTCCTTGGTCAGCTTGAACTTGTCGCCCTCGCGCTCGAGCGCGCAGATCGACGATCGCGTGTCGCCCCACACGCCGACCTCCGAGGTGATCGAGGCGATCAGCGTCTGCTTCTCGACGCACTCTTCGAGGTACTTGCGGAAGTACGCCGACTCCATCGCGTGGCGCGCGATGCACGCGATCTGGATGTGGTGCATCGCGAGGATCATGCCGCTCGCGCCGCAGCCCTGCGCGAGCGCCGCGCACTGCTCGGCGAGCTCTTGCATGTTCGCGCCGGCGCCCCCGCACTCCTTCGGCACCGCGGCGGAGAGGAGCTTCTCCTTCTTCATCGCGTCGAAGGTTTCCTTCGGGAAGCGCGCATTCTTGTCGACGTCGGCCGCGTGCTTCGCCGCAACCTCCGCCGCGATCGCGCGCGTGCGCGCGACCAACTCGCTCGTTCTTCCGTAGACCGGGCTGATCACGGCTCGGCAGCATACAGAAGCGTGCCGGCCACCACAACGGCGCCTCGGGTAGCCAGGGGTCACTGGACCTACATCACCTCGCGGTAGGATGCGTCCGTGGATCTCGAGGCGTTCGTCCAGGGTTGGGGGCTGACGATCGCCTTCTGCGGCGGGATCACGCTCGTCTTCGTCGCGGCGATGGCGCATCTCGCCGGTGAGCTCCGATGGGTTCGGATTCTCACGGATCACCTCGGCGCCTTGCTGGTCGAACAAGACGAAGGCGGTCGCGGCGGCGGCGGCTTGGAGCTGCAACAGATCCGCGACGAGGCCCATGCGATCGCGAGCGCGAAGGATCCGGCGTGGGCGCAGAAGCAGGTGCGCTCGTGGCAGATGCGGGCACAGCGGCTCGAGCACGCGCTCGGCTTCTGGACCGACCTGCTCCGCCAGCTGGGCCTGCTCGGCACCGTGTTCGGGCTCGGCATGTCGCTCTTCTACACGGGCAAGGACGTGTCGAAGCTGCTCGGACCGTTGGCGTTCAAGGTCTGGACGACGGTCGCGGGCCTGCTCTTCTCGATCATCTTGCAGGCCTTGTTCGGGATGAAGCTCCCGGCGTGGGTCGACGCGTGTGAGAAGAACATCGAGGCGTGGGACGCGCAGCGGCGCGGCTCGCGCCCGATGTCGGTGAGGCCCGAATGAGCCGGGCGTCGCGTCGCGCGGTCAGGGCGCCGGATCTCACGTCGCTCTTCGACGTGCTGTTCCTGTTCGTGTTCGTGTCGCTCGTCAACGCGGGCGTGACGAAGCAAGAGGCGGATCGCGCGGTGGCGGCGACGATCCCCAAGCCGGTGCGCAAAGACTTTGCGGGGCTTCGCGATCAGGCGGTGAAGACGCTCGCCGCGCGCAACGAGGTCGCCGCGCGGATCACGAAGGACGGCCAGCTCGAGAAGCTCGAGCTCGCGGATCGATCGATCCCGGTCGGCGTCGGGCTGGTCGCGCGCGTCGCGGATCCCGACGTCGGCGTCGTGTACGAGGGCGAGCAGAACCCCGCGCTGCGCGTGTGCGCTCTGGTCGCGCACGCGCTCGGCACGAATGATCTGCGCGGGTACCTGGTGATCATCGCGCCGGCGGCGAAGACCGAGACGCTCTCGCACGCGCTCGTCGACGGGTTGCGCGCGGATGTCGATCGATGTTTCGACGAGCTGCGCGGCGTGGCCGTGATCGTGGAGCCGTGAGATGGCGAAAGAGAAGAAGCGGAGATTTCGGAAGCTGTTCGTGCTCGCGGTGATCGCCGGGTTGATCGCGCTCGCGATCATGTACGGCGTGTGCGGCGGTGGGTTCGGCTTCGGCGGCGGTGGATCGACCGGGCTCGGCAAAGGTACCGGCACCGCGAGCGGCACCGCGCCTGTGAGCGATGCCGCACCGTCGCCCGCGCCGACCTCCGACGCGACGATCGCGCGGTGTGATCTGCGCGTCGATACGAGCGGGATCCACGTCGACGGGAAGGCGGTCGACGAAGCGGGCGCGGTCGCCGCGTGCAAGGTCGCGGGCGCCGCGGATGTCTTGGTGACCGGCGACGCCGTGCAGGGCACATGGGACCACCTCCGCGCCGCGCTCGACGCCGCGGGCGTCGCGACCTACGTCCGCGGCGCGCCGTCGGCCGTCGATGCGGGCGTATGATGGTCGCGTGCGTCGTGCGTTCGCGATCGTGCTGCTGAGCGGCTGCTCGTTCGATCGCGCCGGCGTCACGACCAACGATCAGATCGATGCGGCGATCCTCCCGACGATCGACAGCGCGCCCGGCACGCCCGACGCGCCGATCGTTACCACGCCCGACGCCGCGGTGACGACCGCGAAGCCGTGCCCGAAAGACGACGCGCTGGTCGCCTGCTATCGCTTCGAGACCGGCGACGTCTCGAAGGAGCCGCACGACGACTCGAAGTACAAGAACGACGGCCTCGCGAGCGCGGTGACGTTCACCGCGGGCCCGACCAGCCACGGCCTCGCGATGTCGTTCGGGCCGACCTCGACGACGAGCATCCCCGACAGCGCGAGCCTCGACGTCTCGCAGATCACGATCGAGCTGTGGCTCTACGTGAACAACCTCCCGCCGCAGGGCGGACGCGCCGGGCTCGTCGACAACAACAACCAGTACGGCTTGTTCCTCGCGCCCGACGGCGGCGTGCGCTGCGTGATCGGATCCGCGACCGACATCGGCCTCGCGATCCCGACGAAGACGTGGACGCACGTCGCGTGCACCTACGACGGCAGCGCGATCACGCTCTACCAGAACGGCTTGCCGGGCGCGGTCGTGATCACCAACCTCGGCATCCCGACCACGTCGATCGACGGCATGGGGCTCGGTCAGAACGTCGGCGGCGGCACGCCCGATCACCTCGACGGCGCGCTCGACGACGTCTGGATCTGGAACCGGCCGCGGGCGCAGACCGATCTCTGCGTCGACGCGATGCCGCTCTGTCTCTGACGCTAGAGCTTCGGCAGCGCGTCCCGGAACTCGGCCGCGGTGCGCGGGCGATCGCCCGGCTCCTTCGCGAGCGCGCGCATGATCACGCTCTCGAGCGCGTCGGGCAGCTCGGGGCGCAGCTGCTTGGGCGGCGGCGGCGTCTCCGAGAGGTGCGCGAAGCCGACCGCGATCGCGTTGTCGCCGGAGAACGGCGGCCGCCCGGTGACGAGGTGGTACGCGAGCGCGCCGAGCGAGTAGATGTCGGTCGACGCGTCGACGCGCCGGCCGCGCACCTGCTCCGGGCTCATGTAGTACGGCGTGCCGAGCAGCATGCCGGTCGCGGTCATGCCCTCCGCCGCGGTCGCCTTCGCCAAGCCGAAGTCGATGATCTTGACGTGGTTGCGCTCGCCGACGAGCACGTTGCCCGGCTTCAGGTCGCGATGGATCACGCCGGCGTCGTGCGCGGCGGCGAGGCCCGTGCAGACCTGCTGGAGCACGTCGACGCAGTCGCCGATCGGCACCAGGCCGCGCGACGAGATCACGTCGGCGAGCGTGCGCCCGGCGACGTACTCCATCGAGAGATACAAGAGCCCCGGGCGCGCCTCGCCGAGATCGTGGATGCGGATCACGTTGGGCGAGCTGACCTTGCGCGCGGCGGCGGCCTCGCGCTTGAAGCGATCGATCATCGCGGCTTCGTCGCTCGACCACGCCGAGCTGATCACCTTCAGCGCGACGACGTCGCCGAGCACCTCGTCGTGCGCGAGGTACACCGCGCCCATGCCGCCCTTGCCGAGCAGCCGCTGGATCCGATAGCGGTTCGCGAGGACGTCGCCGGGGATCAGCGCGCCCGGCGTCGCCGTCGGCGCGGCCTTGGGCGGCGCGGTCATCGTGCGATCGTGCTCGGGCGGGGTCTTGGGGTTCGCCGCGTTCGCCGCGGCCGCCGGCGGCGCGACGCTCGCGATCAAGCGCTGCTCGTCGATCACCTTGTTGAGCTTCTGGTTCAGCTCGAGATCGACGCCGCACACGATCGTCTCGAGGTTCTCGATCCGCTCGACCAGCAGCTTCCGCTCGCCGCGTAAGGCCTCGAGCTCCTTGACCGCCTCGCCGTCGAGCTTGCCGCCGCGCTTGCCGCGGGTGTCGATCGCCTTCGTGATGACGCGGCCCACCGTCGTGAAGAAGACGATGCCGACCACCATCGAGAACGGATCCACGTCGCGGTTGTAGCACCGCGTCATGAGAATCGGGCGGTCACACCCGTCACAACCCCGGCACCCCGCGTCTTCCTGGACGTGATGGAGAAGCTCTACCGCGACGAGATCGACGCCGATCTCGACGAGCCGGTCGAGCCGCACCAGGTCGCACCGGGTCGCATCGCGCCCACCGCGCGGATCATGCGCCGGGCCGAGCGGACGATCGGCATCCCGCTGCCCTCGCACCTGCGCGCGCGCTTCGAGCAGTCGCTCGGCGCCGATCTCTCGCGCGTGCGCATCCACACCGCCGCCGAGTCGGCCGTCGCCGCGAAGGCGATCGGCGCGCGCGCGTACGCGACCGGACACGACATCCACTTCGGTGAAGGTCAGTACGCGCCGCACGATCCGTTCGGCGTGCACCTGATCGCGCACGAGGTCGCCCACACGGTGCAGCAGGCCGGCGGCGTGCACGCGAAGCTCGAGGTCTCGTCGCCCGGCGACGCGCTCGAGGCCGAGGCCGATCGCGCCGCCGACGCGATGGTCGCAGGCGTTGCGGCGCACGTGAGCGGGGGTCCGGCGATCGCCGCGCGCACGCCCGATGCGCAGCCGCAGGCCGGCACGCCCGGCAAGGTGAAGGTCGTCGTCAACATCACGCCCGCCGCCGGCGATCCGATCGAATTCGACGCGAAGGACTACGACGAGCTCTATCAACAGGTGCAGGCGCGCGCGCAGACCGACAAGGAAGCCGGTCGCTGCGAGCGCGGCGAGATCGGCGTCGACGACGTCACCAACGGCGACGCGGTCGTCACGATCACCTACAACATCCCGATCAAGACGTCCCTGCCGAAGTGGACGAACCTCGCGAAGCAGCCCGCCGGCGATCAGAAGAAGTTCAACGACTGGGTCGCGTCGGTCGCCGCGCACGAGAAGCAGCACTTCGATCTGTTCAAGACCGGCTACGAGACGCTGAAGACCTCCGTGATCGGCCCGACCCGCGCCGACTGCGACAAGCAGTTCGACGAGGTCGAGAAGGCCGTGAAGAAGTCGCAGGACGACTTCGACAACAAGAGCCAGCCCGCGCCGCTGCCGGCGCCGGGCGGGATGATCAAGGTCCCGCCCACGCCGGCCAACCCCTGAGGAAGCCATGACGCTCGATCTCGACCAACGCCCCACCTCGACCTCCGCCGACTTCGACGACAGCGTCGCGCCCGGCCGCGGCACGCTGACGTCGCGGTTGGCGCCGTCGCCGCGACAGACGATCGTCTTCCGCGTCGAGAGCGCGGAGGCGGCGAACGCGCTCGCCGATCGGTTCGGCGCGCGCGACGGCAACGGCGTCGCCTCGGGCGCGGACGTCGCGGTGCAGCGCGCGGCGTCGTCTTCGAGCGGCGCGGCGTTGCCCGGCGACGTGAAGGATCGCTTCGAGTCGTCGCTCGGCGCCGATCTCAGCGGCGTGCGCGTGCACACCGGCAGTGAGTCGGCGGAGGCCGCGAGCGCGGTCGGCGCGCACGCGTACACCGTCGGGCAGGACATCCACTTCGGCGCGGGCAAGTTCGCGCCCGCCGATCCGTTCGGCCTGCACCTGCTCGCGCACGAGGTCGCGCACACGGTGCAGCAGTCGGGCGGCGCGCAGCGCATGCAGGCGAAGCTCGAGGTCTCGACGCCCGGCGACTCCGCCGAGGTCGAGGCCGATCGCGCCGCCGACGCGATGGTCGCCGGTCAGCTCGCGACGATCTCCGGAAGCTCCGGCGTCGCGCGGCGCATCGATCGCTACGACGACGAGGAGTCGCAGACGTGCCGCCCCGACGGACCCGGCGAAGAGGGCGCGGAGGGCGGCGAGAAGAAGGAAGGCGAGGATCCGGACATCGCGGCGAAGGTGAAGCCGCTCAAGATCGCCGGCCTCGATCTCGGGTTGAAGGTCACCAAGGACGGCTTCAGCGCGAATCTCTCGAAGAGCCTCGCGTTCGAGCTGCCGCCGGTGCCGGTGTGCCCGGGCGTCAGCATCGTGTTCGAGCCGAAGGTCACCGCGTCGATCGGCGTGAAGTGGACGAAGGCCGCCGGTTGGGCCGGCGAGGTCGGGCTCGGCGGCGCGATCGGCGTCTTCCTGCGGGGCGGCACGCCGTTCGCGTACGTGCAGGGCGGCGCCGAGGTCTCGCTGCCGCTCAAGGCGACCATCGACGACAACGGCATCGGCCCGCTCAAGGGCGATCTCACCGCCGCGCTCAAGGTCGAAGCCGCGCTCAAGGTGCCCTGGAGCGGCAAGGGCGGCAAGGTCCCCAACCTCAACAAGCCCGAGGGCTGGGCGAACTCGGGCGGCGTCAGCTTCGAGTACGAGGTCGCGTCGGCCAAGCTCGTGCACATCGAGATCACGACCGACGGCGTGACCGCGACGTGGATCGGTCCGGACATCGGCCCGAAGATGTCGGCGCTCGAGCAAGCGAAGGCGGACTACGATCGCAACTTCGGCGGCGGCGGCGCGGAAGGCGGACCTCCGTCTTCTCCCTACGAGCAACCGGCCGAGGACGACGGCGGCGGCGGCGCGGGCGGCGCGGCGAACGATCGCCCGGCGCAGAACGACGGCGGCGGCGGCGCGGGCGGCGCGCACGGCTGATCGCGCGGACTTCCAAGCGGCCCGTCACAAAACGTGACGGGCTCACACCCCATAATTCCGGGCACTTCGCGGTCACCATGTCGCGTTCGCGAATCCTCCTGCTGACCCCAGGAGGATGCGATGAGCCAAGACCGCCGCGTCGACGACACGATCTCTGCCGATCTCAATCCGAGCAACCCGAGCGCCCCGGGACGCTCCACCGTCACCTCGCGGCTCTCGCCGCGCGCCCTGATCTTCCGCGTCGAATCGGCGGAGGCCGCGCGCGAGCTCGGCTCCGCCTTCGGCAAGCGCGACAGCAACGGCGTCGCGTCCGGCGCCGATTCGTTCGTGCAGCGCGCGGCGGAGTCGAGCGGCGACGCCCTGCCCGCTTCGATCAAAGGTCAGTTCGAGTCATCGCTCGGCGCCGATCTCTCCGCCGTGCGCGTCCACACCGGCAGCGCATCCGCGGAGGCCGCGAGCGCGGTCGGCGCGCGCGCGTACACGACCGGCAACGACATCCACTTCGCCGAAGGTCAGTACGCGCCGACCGACGCGTTCGGTCTGCATCTGCTCGCGCACGAGGTCGCTCATACGCAGCAGCAGGCGGCGACGTCGACCACCACGCAATACAAGCTCGAGGTCTCGACGCCCGGCGACTCCCTCGAGCAGGAAGCCGATCGCGCCGCCGACGCGATGATCGTGGGCGCGCCCGCGCAGATCGCCGCGGCCTCGATGACGCTCGCGCGCGACAAAGATCCCAACGCGAAGAAGGACAAGGACGAGGTCACGATCGATCTCAAGAAGATCGCGACGCTGCAGGGGAAGATCACCACCACGCAGGCGAAGCTGCGCGGCAGCAACACCAAGCTCGTGAACGACAGCAAGACGGCGCGCACCTGCTACAAGGCCGCGCGCACCGCCGTGAAGGCCGAGAACAAGGCCTTCGAAGAGGCCTACAAGAAGGTCTCCGAAGAGCTGAAGAAGGCGAAGGAAGCGATCGAGGGCGAGGACGAGTTCAAGAAGTTCCTCCTCGACGTCGCGCTCGAGATGGTCGCGGGCGCCGCGTTCGAAGGTGAGAAGGCGGGCGCCGAGGTCGTGAAGCACGTGCCGTTCGTCGTCCACGCCGCCAAGGAGGTCGCGAAGTCGGTCGGCATGGAGATCGCGGGCGAGGGCGCCGGCGACCTGCTCGGCATCGAGACCAAGGGCAAGGACAAGGTCGACATCAGCGAGACCAAGACCGCGGCGGACCGAGAGCTCGACGCCGTCGAGCAGCTCGACGAAGCGATCGAAGCGGTCGACGAGCAGCAAGAGCACGCGATCATGTTCATGGACGCGTCGCAGGACATCGGCCAGGCGAACACGAAGCTCAGCGACCTGAAGAGCGACAAGACCGCCGAGGGCGCGAAGACGCTGTCGAAGATCGAGGGCGCGCTCGGCAACCTGCCGACGATCGAGAAGGAGTGCGCGACCGTCGACGCGACGATCACCGCGCTCCTCGCCAAGGCGAAGTTCGCGCAGACGCTCGCCGAGAAGCAGCTCGCCGCCGCCACCCCCGGCGCGCTCGAGCGCGAGATCTGGGCGAACTGGCTCGGCAAGCTCAGCGGCGACGAGATCCTCGAGCTCCGCGAGAAGGACGGCATCCGCGAGGCGCTCGAGCTCTACAACCTGAAGGACCTCGGCTCGAGCGAGGACGCCGCGCGCGCGCGCAAGTGCGTCGGCAAGACCGCGCAGAGCTACGGCGCCTCGACGCTCGGCGCCGGCAAGTTCATGGTCCGCGTCGTCGGCGTCAACGGCACGTTCTGCGCGGTGCGCGCCCCGGAGCCGCCGCAGCCCGACGGTCCGGTCCCCGCCACCGGCCTCGTGGTCGAAGGCGATACGATCCCGTCTGGCGCGTGCGGCACCGTCGTCGGCGTGAACAGCAGCGGCTGGCTCGTGGTCGCGGCGCACTTCGTGACGCCGGACGCGAAGCCCGACGACTTCGCGAACAGCGACAGCAAGGATCCGATCCCGACGATGACGATCGATCAAGTCCTCGCGATGGAGAAGGGCAACGGCGCGTCGACCGGAACACCGACGTCGACGGGAACGCCCGCGCCTCAGGGTCCGCCGATGGATCCGAGCCTCATGCCGAAGCTCAAGGTCGACATGTCGTTCTGATCGGCTTCCGCGCGATCACGCGTACGCGTCCATCGGCGGGCAGGTGCAGACCAGGTTGCGATCGCCGTAGGCGTTGTCGACGCGCGCGACCGCGGGCCAGTACTTGTGGACGTGGAGCCAGGGCGCGGGGAACGCGGCCTGCTCGCGCGAGTACGGGCGATCCCACTCGGTCGCCGTCACGGCCGCGGCGGTGTGCGGCGCGTTCTTGAGCGGGTTGTTCGCCTTGTCCATCTTGCCGCTCTCGATCGCCGCGATCTCGGCGCGGATCGCGATCATCGCCTCGCAGAAGCGATCGAGCTCGCCCTTGGCCTCGCTCTCGGTCGGCTCGATCATGAGCGTGCCCGGCACCGGGAAGCTCATCGTCGGCGCGTGGAAGCCGTAGTCCATCAGGCGCTTGGCGATGTCCTCGGCCTCGACGCCGCTGGTCTTCTTGAACTGACGGCAGTCGACGATCAGCTCGTGCGCGACGCGCCCGTGCGAGCCCTTGTAGAGGACCGGGAAGTGCGGCTCGAGGCGCGACGCGATGTAGTTCGCGTTCAGGATCGCGATCTCGGTCGCGCGGCGCAGGCCGGCCGAGCCCATCATCGCGATGTACGCGAAGCTGATCGGGAGAATGGAAGCACTCCCCCACGGCGCCGCGGACACGGGACCGACCGGCTGCGAGTCGAGGACCGCGAGCGGATGCCCGGGCAGGTACGGCGCGAGGTGCTGCGCGACCGCGATCGGGCCCATGCCGGGGCCGCCGCCGCCGTGCGGGATGCAGAACGTCTTGTGCAGGTTCAAGTGACAGACGTCGGCGCCGCACTCGGCGGGCCGCGTGATGCCGACCTGCGCGTTCATGTTCGCGCCGTCCATGAACACCTGGCCGCCGTGCTCGTGGACGATCGAGCACATCTCGACGATGCCCTCCTCGAACACGCCGTGCGTCGACGGGTACGTGATCATGAACGCGCCGAGATGATCGCGATGCTCCGCGGCCTTCTTGCGCAGGTCGTTCAGATCGACGGTGCCGTCGGCGTTGGCCGCGACCGGCACGACGCGGAAGCCCGCCATCACCGCGGAGGCCGGGTTCGTCCCGTGCGCAGACGTCGGGATCAGGCAGACGTCGCGGTGCGCGTGATCGCGCGCGTCGAGGTAGCCGCGGATCGCGAGCAGGCCGGCGTACTCGCCCTGCGCGCCGCTGTTCGGCTGCAGCGAGACCGCGGGCAGGCCCGTGATCTCGGCGAGCCAGCGCTCGAGCTGCGCGAACATCGCGCGATAGCCGCCGGTCTGCTCGGCGGGCGCGAACGGATGCACGCGCCCGAACTCGGGCCACGTCACCGGGATCATCTCGGAGGTGGCGTTGAGCTTCATCGTGCAGGAGCCGAGCGGGATCATCGACGTCGTCAGCGAGAGATCCTTCGCCTGCAGCCGGTTCAAGTAGCGGAGCAGCTCGTGCTCGGCGTGGTAGCGGTGGAACGTCTCGTGCGTGAGGTACTCGCTCGTGCGCGCGAACGGCGCGGGGATCGCGGGCGCGTGCACGCCGCGCGCGAGCTCGTCGACGTGGAACGGCAAGTCACCCGTCACGAAGCTCTCGAGCAGCGCGTGGAGATCGTCGATCGAGGTCGTCTCGTCGAAGCTCATGCCGACGCCGTCGTCGTAGCGGCGCAGGTTGATGCCGTGCTCGACCGCGGCGGCCATCACCTGCGCGACCCGATGCGCATCGAGATCGACGCGCAGCGTGTCGAAGTAGACGCCGGCGCGCGGCGCGACGCCCAGGCGGCGCAGGCCTTCGGCGGCGACCGCGGTCCAGCCGCGCACGCGCTCCGCGATCTTCTTCAATCCCGAAGGCCCGTGATAGACGGCGTACATCGACGCCATCACCGCGAGCAGCACCTGCGCGGTGCAGATGTTCGAGGTCGCGCGCTCGCGGCGGATGTGCTGCTCGCGCGTCTGCAGCGCGAGGCGGAACGCCGGCTTGCCCTTCGCGTCGCGCGACACGCCGATGATGCGGCCCGGGATCTGGCGGCGCATGTCGTCGCGACACGCGAGGTACGCGGCGTGCGGGCCGCCCATGCCCATCGGCACGCCGAAGCGCTGCGTCGAGCCGACCGCGATGTCGGCGCCGAGCTCGCCCGGCGGCGTCAAGAGACACAGCGCGAGTGGATCCGCCGCGAACACGACCTTCGCGCCGGCCGCGTGCGCGCGCGTGGCGAGCGCGCGGTAGTCCTCGACGCGGCCGTCGGTGGTCGGGTACTGCACCATCACGCCGGCGACGCTGTCATCGATCTCGGCCGGGATGCCGATGTGCAGGACGATGTCGTGCGGCGCCGCGCGCGTCGCGAGCAGCGCGAGCGTCTGCGGATGACAATCGGCCGCGGCCCAGAAGATGTTGCGCTTGCGGTCGTGCGCCTCGACGCACATGTTCATCGCCTCGGCGGCCGCGGTCGCCTCGTCGAGCAGCGACGCGTTCGCGAGCGGCAGGCCGGTGAGATCCGACACCATCGTCTGGAAGTTGACGAGCGCCTCGAGGCGCCCTTGCGAGATCTCCGCCTGGTACGGCGTGTACTGCGTGTACCAGCCCGGGTTCTCCATCACGTTCCGGAGGATCACGGGCGGCGTGATCGTGTCGTGATAGCCCATGCCGATCATCGATCGGAGGACCTGGTTGTCGGCGGCGAGCGTCTGCATCGCCTCGAGCAGCTCGTGCTCGCCGAGCGGCTCGCCGATCTCGAGCGCGCGCCCGAGTCGGATCCCCTTCGGGATCGTCTGATCGACGAGGGCGTCGAGCGACGGGACGCCGAGCGCCGCGAGCATCGCGGTGACGTCGGAATCGGAGGGGCCGATGTGGCGGCGGGCGAACGTGTCCGAGGGGGAGAGGACGTCGGGGAGGCGCGCGGTCACGGCGAGCCGCACCCTAGCAGATCAGTGCTCCGCCAGAAACGTGAAGTATCTCTCCGGAAGATCGGCCAAGCGCATCGAGCCGCCGCACTCGGGGCAGCGCAGGACCGGCGGCTTCATCGCGCGCAGCTCGTCGGCGTAGGCGTCGATCGGCAGGAGCATCGCGGTGTCGAGGCCGCAGGCGTCGCACAGATACGGCGCGTGCAACGACGACACGCTCGCGTTGCCGCGCGCGTTCGGGATCAGGTTCAGCTGCGAGACCATCGGCTCGGAGCAGCCCTCGAGCACGATCGCGGCGCGTTTCTCGTCGAGCGCGCGCAGGAGCTTGATCCAGTCGCGCACGCCGACCGAGTTCATGAAGTACACGCCGGCGGTGTCGATCACGACCTCCTTCGCGGCGATCTCGGGCGCGAGCTCGTCGACGTGCGCGGCCTCGTCGATGCGGCCGACCAGCGTCACGCGCCGCGACGAGGCGTCGCCTTCGATCGCGACCTCGAGCCTGCCGCGCGTGCCCTTCACGAGCGTCCTCCGTAGAGATGGACCGAGCCGGTGCGCGCGAGCTCGGTCGCGCGGTGGCGCAGATCGATCATCGCGATCGCCGAGGTCTCGGTGCCGGGCGCGACCGCGAGGTGCAGGCGCTGGCAGCACGCGTGGACGAGCGACAGGCCCATGCCGCCGCCGGCGTCGAGGACGTTGCCGCGGATCCCGGCGGCGAGCTGGCGACCGATCGTCGTGACGTCGAGCGAGCCCCAGCCGTCGCGCACGTCGATCGCGAGGTAGCGCGCGTCGGAGCTCCAGCGCAGCTCGACCTGCTCGCGCGGGCTGAGCGCGCGCGCGACGTCGCGGCGATCGCTCGCGTGGGGGCGATGGCCTTCGCCGTCGACCGGGCCGCTGTAGATCGCGTTCGAGAGCAGCTCGTCGGCGATCACGCTCGCCAGCGACGCGACGCGATCGCTGAGCCCCATCTTGACGACGTCGGCGACCAAGGCGGCGACCGCGGGCTCGCGATCGGCGGTGTCGTCGAGCGTCGCCTTCACGACCGGCGCGCCGGCGAGCAGGAGATGATCGAGATCGGGGCGCACGCCGCCGACCAGACAGCCGAGCACGGCGACCAGCTCCTCGCCGAGCAGCGGCGCCGGCTGGGTGACGACGTGGTGCCAGCCGGCTTCGATCATCGCGGCCGCGCGCATCGACTCGCACGGCAACGCGCCGTCGCCCGGCACCGCGACGAACGCGATGTTCGGGTGCCGCTTCGGCAGATCGAGCGCGGACGCCGCCGCGTCGACGACCAGCACGTGCGGATCGCGCTCGAGCGCGGACTCGAGCTTCTCGACGACCTCGACGTTACGGACCGCCGCGGCGGCCATGCGATGGAGCACGCGCTGCGACTTGCGGTCGTGGTGCACGACGACGACGCGGCGCGGGGCTCCAGCGGGCTCGACGACTTGCAAGCCTGACGAGCATATCAGTACGTGACGCCGAGGGTCGCGGTGCCGCCGACGTATTGATCGAGCGCGCCGCCGACGTCCTTGGTCGTCGGATCGTTGTCGCGGTTGGCCGACTGCTCGCCGTTGCCGACGAACGCGTAGCCGATGAACGTCGCGGTGCCGGCGACGTGCAGCATCACGTTGCGCGTGATCGCGATCTCGAGGCCGGCGCCGCCCTCGGCGCCGGTCACCTTCGCGGCGCCGTACTCGGCCTGGGTCTGGATCGGGCCCGCGGACTTGATCAGGAGCGCCTTGCCGTCGGCGGTCAGCGTGACGCGCGGGCCGAGCGGGATGCGCACCGCGAGCTCGGGCTCGTAGATGCGGTAGTCGACGTCGGGCAGGTCGAGCACCGCGCCGCTCGGCAGCGCGCTGCGGTTGACCGCGAACACGCGGCGGCCGAGGTCGAAGCCGATCGCGACCGACGCGGAGTCGGCGTGGTGCCCGAACGCGATGCGATAGCGCGCGCCGACCGACCAGTGCATCTCGGTGGTCGGCAGCGCGATGTCCATCGCCTGCGACGTGCGCGTCGTGAGCGACGCGACCTGGTCGTACTCGAAGTCGATGCCCAGCCCCGCGGCCGGCGACTTGCGATCGAGGAGCGCGAGCGGATAGATCGCGCCGGCGACGCGGCCGCCGGGGACGAACGGACCTTGGTAGCCGCGCGGCGCGTTGTCGTACGCGCGCGACGTGAAGACCAGCTTGCGGCCGATCACGGACGCGCCGGCTTCGACGATCGCGGCCTGGATCGGGGTCGCGGTGTCGCGATCGCGGCGCGGCGCGCGGCTGTGGAGCTCTTCACCGTCTTCGTCGCGCACTTGCTCTTCGTCGTCGCGCATCGCGACCTCGTCGCCGTCGCGATCGGCGCGGACCTCGCGCTCGGCCGGTCGCTCGCGCTCGGCCGGTCGCTCGTCGTCGCGCGCGTCGTCGGACGCCGCGACGTCTTCCTCTTCTTCTTCCTTCACGTGCTTCTTCGCCTTGGCCTTCTTGGCCTTCTTCTCCTTCTTGGCCTTGGGCGCGGGCGCCTCGTCGGCTTCGTCGGCCTCGTCGGCCTCGTCGGCGTCGGCGACCTCCTCCTCGTCGTCCTTCAGCTTGCCGGTGTGCGCGCGCTTCTTCGCGTCCTTGCCCTCGCGATCGAGGTTCTCGTCCTTGCGCGCCTTGCCCGAGCGCGGATCGATCTCGTCGAGCGCGGCGAGCACCTGCTTGCCGAGCGACTTCTTGTCCTTGGTCGAGAGCTTCTTGCCCGGCATCAGGACCGCGACCTTCTTGGTCGTCTTGCCGCTCTGCGCGCGGACGCGCACGAGCAGCTGATAGCCGTCGTCCTGGCGGGTCATCACGCTCTCGATCACCGCGGCGACCTCGAGCCGCTTCGCGACCTTCGCGATGCCCTTGGTGTCGAGATCCTTCACGCCCGCCTTCTCGGCGACCTCGTCGAACGTCTGCGACGACACCACCTCGTGCTCGTCCTCGACGATCGAGGTCAGCGCGTCTTCGACCTGTCCCGATTGGTCGCCCTCGACGTTCAGGACCGCGACCTTGCCTCCGGCCCAGGCGGTCGTGCCTGCGCCCAAGACGAACAAGACGGCTAGCTGGAATCGGCGCATGGTGGATCTCCCGGTGAGAGGGCTTCTTGCAGGCCGGGTGCCACCGACATCGCGCCGCAACGCGGCGAAACGATGGCTCGTTCCGCTGCGGGTCGCAGCCCGCGCGTGGAGAGGGCGCTCCCCACCAGATCGGTGCTCGCCCCCGCTTGCCTTCCGCGGTAAGGCATGGCGACCTCGCGGGGAGGACCATGAGCGACCCAGTCGATCGTAAGCACATGCGCGTCACGGGCCGCCACAAGGCGGTCTCCTCCCCGAACATCCGCATCGACGATCCCGATGCCTCGCAGGGCGTGGTGATCGTGGTGACGCAGGCGTACGGCCCGCGCGGCGACAACCTGGTCGGGATCTCCGACGTGACCTTCGACGGCCAGCCCGCGGTCACGCTCAAGATCCGCGCCGACGGACGCGAGGGGCTGATCCACCTGTCGCCGATCCACGGCGACAGCCGCAAGGAAGGCTTCACCGACATCGCGGCGGGCACGCGGTGCGAGCTGTTCTGTCCGGTTTCCGGACAAGCGCTCGACGTCGCCGGCGACGTCGAGGACGGCAGCGGCGCGCGCTACTTCGCGATCTACCTCACGCCGCAGCTGTCCGCGGGATCCGCGGTGATGGTGTCGGACGTGTGGGGCCACTACCACTCGCGGATCGTCGACGACTTCGAGCTGATCAGCGCCTGGGCCGCGAGCCACGACTGATTCGGGCGTATGCTCCTCCTTCGGGAGGAAGCATGCGCAACGTGTCTTCGATCGCGCTCGCGTTCGTCATCGCCGCCTGCGGCAACGTCAAGCCGAGCGGCACGCCCGACGCGCCCGGCTCGGGCAGCGCCGACGCGGCGCCCGACGCGCCGTCGAGCAACCCGCCGAGCTTGACGTCGGTGTCGCCCATGTCCGGCATCGTGTCGTCGTCGGTGACGATCACGGGCGCGCGCTTCGGCGCGACGCAAGGGTCGGGCACGATCACGATCGGGGGCAAGCCGGCCGCGGTCACGAGCTGGGCCGACACCCAGATCGTCGCCGGCGTGCCGGACGTGCTGCCCGCGTCGGTCGACGTCGTCGTCACGACCAGCGGGGGCGCGAGCGCGCCGCTCCAGTTCCGCGTGATCCTGCCGCCGCGCGCGTACCTCAACAACGACGCCAACGACGCCAACGGCCAGGACACGATCACGGTCATGTCGTTCGATCCGTCGACGGGCGCGATGGCGCAGCTCGGCACCCCGATCGAGATCGGCGTCGCGGCCTCGAGCTACGGCGGCTGCTCGCAGTCGATCGTCGTGCACGAGGGCACGCGTCACCTGTTCGCGACCGGCTCGAACGGCGTCGCGTCGTACACGATCGATCCGGTGACGGGCGCGCTCACCGCGGCGGCGGGCTCGCCGTTCGCGGTCGGCTCGCGCGCGTTCGGCCTGATCCCGAACGCGGCCGGCACCCGCCTGTTCGTCACCAGCTACGACGCCAAGACGGTGTCGGTCTTCGACGTCGCCGCCGACGCGAAGCTCACGCCGGTCACCGGCTCGCCGTTCACGTCCCTCACGGGCGTCGACACGATCGCGACCGCGGCGACCGACGGCTTCGTCTACGCGAACAGCTACGAGGCGTCGTTCCAGGGCTTCAAGGTCGGCGCGGGCGGCGCGCTGACGTCGCTCGGCGCGGCCTTCACGCCGGGCGGCACCGCGATCGCGCAGCGCACCGCCCACGAGCAGCTCTACGTCACGCTGCAGACGGGCGCGGTCGGGGTCTGGAACGTCGACACCGGGACCGGCACGCCCACGCAGATCACCGGCTCGCCCTTCACCGTCGCCGCGGCCAGCACGCTGGTCGACGCGCCGGTCTTCACCGGCGACGGCAATCGCGCCTACTTCGGCATCAACGGCACCGGCAAGGTGCTCGCGTACACGCTCGCCGCCGACGGCACACCGACCGCGATCACCGGCTCGCCGTTCGATTTCTCCACGACGGTGTCGATGTCCTGCCTCGCGCTCTCGCGCGACGGCGCCTACCTGCTCGGTGCGAGCGAGGGCGCGAACGCCGTCGGCGTCTTCAAGCTCGACGGCAACGGCGTGCCGACCCAGGTCGCGGGCAGCCCGTTCACGCACACCACGCCGACCACCGGCACCAGCGGCCTCGCGCTCAGCTTCTAGCGGATCTCGTAGACCGTGACCTCGTCGGCGATGCCCTTCAGCTGGGCGCGCTGCGCCGACGCGCCCAGGCCGCGCGCCTCCATCAGGGACTTCACGGCGGCGTTCGTGATCACCGGATCGGTGGTGAGCACCGACTGCTCGGAGGCGAGGCCCTGCACGCGCGCGGCGATGTTCACGGTCGAGCCGAAGTAGTCGAGGCGATCGTTCAGCGTGACGGCGAGGCACGGGCCGGCGTGCAGGCCGATCTTCACGAGCAGATCGTCGCGATCGGTCGAGCGGTTGAACGAGAGCATCGCGTCGCGCATGCCGAGCGCCGCGCCGAGGCCGCGCTCGGGCGTGGGGAAGGTCGCCATGATCGCGTCGCCGATCGTCTTCACGACGGCGCCGCCCTCGGCGCGCACGACCTCGGCGAGCACGCGGAAGTGCTTCTGCACGAGATCGTAGGCGACCAGGTCGCCGACGCGCTCGTAGAGCTCCGTCGAGGACTTGAGGTCGGTGAAGAGGATCGTGAGGTTCGAGATCGCAAGCTTCTGATCGACCGCGAGCGTGTCGGTGCGATAGACGTCGCGGAAGGTCTGGTTGGAGAGCAGGTGCTTCGCGGTGAAGAACGTGCGGCGGTGGTGGAAGAGATCGTGGAACTTGTCGCCGGCGATGAACACGCCGGGCACGATCCGGCGATCGGTCGTGTTGTGCAGCGTGATGCGCACCGGGCCGGGCGCCATCTCGAGCCGCGTCGCGCTGCGCGTACCGAACTGGAACGCGATCGAGACGTCGCGGCGCTCCTTGGTCGGCTCGCCCTTGACGTCGATGAAGGTCGTCGCGTGCGTGATCGGATCGAAGACGATGATGAACTGCGGCGGCAAGGTCGTCGACAAGACGACCTTCTCGTGCGGCGCGATCGCCTCGGCCTCGAGCGAGACGTCGCTCATGAAGGTGCTCCAGACGTCGCCGCCCGGCACGACGAGGCCCTGGTTGAAGAACATCTCGCGGTAGTACTCGTGCGGCGAGAGTTGGTCGGGATCGTGCTGGCGGATGCGCCGCACCGACGGGCTCACGGTGAAGCTGACCTCGACCATGTCGTCGAGGGTCGGCGTGTAGGCGGTCGCGCAGAGGTTGCAGTCGTAGCTGGCGCGGACGTTGCGCACGCCGGCCGAGGCGTCGAGGAGGCCGCCGCAGCCCGGGCACAGGAGGTTCCACGACATGTCGAAGAGGCCGAGCTTCGACGCGTGGACGAACGTGTCGACGACGGGATCGAGCGGCAGATCGCGCGCCGCCGCGAAGTCGCGCACGTTGATCCGGTGCAGCTCGGCGTCGGTGCCCGACTCGACGATCGCGGCGATCGCGCTCACGATCTCCGGGCGCGCGAGCTGCGCGAGCGATGCGAAGCGGGCGTCCCGGCTCATCGCGACGATAGTATCAGGCGCGGGCGGGGACGACGCGCAGGCGGCGCGGGCCCCACGCGCCGGGGCGGCCGTGGAAGCGACCGGCGAGCACGTGCCCGCACGCGCGACAGGCGCCGTCGTCGGTGAGGTTCCACTTGCCGAGCTGGTACCAGTCGCGCTCGATCACGAGCGCGCCACAGCCGGCGCAGTAGGTCGACTGGCCGGCGACGTCGTGCGTGTTGCCGGTGTAGACGTGCTTGAGCCCCACCGCGAGCGCTTGCTTGCGCGCGCGCACCAGCGTCGACGGCGGCGTCGCCGGCAGGTCGGTCATCTTGAAGTCGGGGTGGAACGCGGTGAAGTGGAGCGGCACCTCGGGCCCGAGGTTCGCGGCGAACCACTCGACCAGCTGCTGCACCTCGGCCTCGCTGTCGTTCTGGCCGGGGATGAGCAAGGTCGTCACCTCGAACCAGACCTTCGACTCGTGCTTGAGCCAGACCAGCGTGTCGAGCACCGGCGCGAGCTCGGCGTAGCAGAGCTTCTTGTAGAACGTGTCGGTGAACGCCTTGAGATCGACGTTGGCCGCGTCCATCGCGGCGTAGAACTCGGGCCGCGCTTGCGGGGTGATGTAGCCGGCGGTGACCGCGACGGTCTTCACGCCGACCTCGCGACAGGCCTCGGCGACGTCGATCGCCCACTCGGTCCAGATCACCGGATCGTTGTAGGTGAAGGCGACCGACGCGCAGCCGCTCTCCTGCGCGGCGCGCGCGATCGCGCGCGGCGTGGTGTCGACCTGCAGCGTGTCGAGCTCCTTCGCCTTCGAGATGTCCCAGTTCTGGCAGAACTTGCAGCCGAGGTTGCAGCCGGCGGTGCCGAACGAGAGGATCGAGGTGCCGGGGTAGAAGTGATTGAGCGGCTTCTTCTCGACGGGATCGATGCAGAAGCCCGACGAGCGGCCGTAGGTCGTGAGCACCATCTCGCCGCCCTGGTTCGCGCGCACGAAGCAGAACGCGCGCTGGCCGTCGGCGAGCAGGCACGCGCGCGGGCACAGGTCGCAGCGGATCCGATCGCCCTCGCGATGCCAATAGCGGGCCTTCGCCCCGTCACTCATACAGATAGAAGTACGACCGGAGCGGCCCGTTGGCGAGCGGCTTCTTGATGCGCGCGCGGCTGCGAAAAGCTCGCTCGAACGTGGGCTCGAAGTCCGGGTTGTCGACGATGAAGCCGGCGCGCCAGCCGGCGCCGAGCCCGCGCACCCAGTCGGCGAGCTCGCCGTAGAGCAGTCGGAGATCCACGGTGTCCAGGCGTTCGCCGTAGGGAGGATTCGAGAGGACGAGGCCCTTGCCGGCGGCCCTCCCCTTCTCCTCCGCGATCGCGTGGAGCTCGCCGGGCGTGAGGCCGCGGAAGTCGCCGCGGCGCCACACGATCGTCTCGGTGCCCGCGCGCGCGCTGTTCTTGCGCGCGTGGACGAGCGCGTCCAGATCGAGGTCGTTGCCGACGAGGACGGGGGCGGCGTCCGCGAACAGCGCCTTGGGCTCGGGCCAGACGGCGTCGAGCGCGGGCGCCGGGCTCGTGATCACGCGCGGCGCGCCGCGCGCCATCAGCGCCGCCTCGATCGGGATCGTGCCGGAGCCGCACATCGGATCGACGAGCACGTCGACGCGCGGATCGAAGCGCGCGAGCATGAGCAGGACCGCGGCGAGGTGCTCGCGCAGCGGCGCAACGCCTCCGTCGGTGCGCCAGCCGCGCTGCGACAGCGAGCCGCCGCCGAGATCGAGCGAGACGACCAGCGCGCCGGCGTCGTCGAGGCGCGCGACGAACAGCAGATCGGGGCGATCGGGATCGACGCGGAGCTCGATGCCGCGCGCGGCCGCGCCCTCGATCAGCGCGTTCTTGACGGTGCCGACGATCTGCCGCTCGCCGGCGGCGAAGTCGCCGACGCGGCGCGCCTCGACGGAGATCGCGGCGCGCTTCGGCGCCCACGCGCGCGTGTCGCGCGTGATGTCGTCGACGAGCTCGGCGAACAGCGGCTCGAGGCGGGAGGCGCTGACGCGGAAGAGATCCCAGACCACGCGCGTCGGCGTGCGGAGGTACACGACCGCGGCGGCGGCGAGCGCGGGATCGAACGGATAGACGAGCGAGCCGGTGCCTTCCTTCTTCGGATCGGGCGGTCGCTTGCCCAACGCGCGGGTGCTCACGCGGATCGTCTCCGCGATCATGACCTTGTTGGTCTGCGCGCTTCCGACCAATCGCAGCTGATCGAGGATCATGGGGCCGCCGGTCCGTTGAGCGTCGCGAGCAGGCCGCACTCGGCGAAGAAGCGCTTGTGCAGGTAGTAGCCGCGCAGCTTGGTGCCGCGCGGGCCTTTCGGGCGCGTGTGCAGGTACCGCGCGACCAGCTGCGCGACGTGAGCGTCCCACTCGAGGAAGTACCAGCTCAGGATCGTGGTGTCGGCGCGCACCAGCCAGAGCGTGCGCGCGAGCTTCGCGAGCGGCGCGCCGCCGGTGGTCGAGATCGCGGGATCCTCGCGCACGCGCCACAGCCCGCTGGCGTCGCGCGCGACCGGCACCGTCTTGATCTCGACGTCGCCGCGCCAGTCGGGCTCGCCGGCGCCGCGCTCGACGACGCCGAGCAGTTGCGCGGCGCGCGCGCCCCAGGCGCCCTTGTCGCGCCCGCGATCGCCGAGCGGCACGCCGATCGCGCGATCGGCGGCGGCGAGCAGCTCCTCGACGGTGTCGGGCTCGTCGTGCGGGATCTCGGCGGCGCGCGAGGGCGGCATCGGCCGCGGCCACGCGTGCGAGCGCGGGTGCGCGCCGCGCGGCGGCGCCTGGTGCACGAGCCGCCCGCCGAGGATCGCGGGCACCGGCTGCAGCGGCGAGCCGAGGTGCGAGGGCCCGCCCGCCTCGAGCTCGGCGCCCCATCGCCACAGCGCGCGGCGCAAGGACGCGACGTCGTCGCTTTCGGGCGTCGCGACCTTCGCGTGCTTCGCGAGCTGCGCGAGCTCGTCCTTGCCGATCGCGTTCAAGAGCCCCGCGAGATCCGACTCGTGACGGCGCGCGAGCCGCTCGCGCACGTGCGCGGGGCGGTCGAGGCGGTGCACGAGGACGCGGACGGCGTTCACGCCGGCAGCATGCGCTCGTCGGCGCACGCTCGGCAAGAATGCTACCGTCGGGACGTGCGCGCGCGTGCCGTTGCGATCGCGTGCCTCGCCGGCGGGGCGGTGCTGCTCGTCGCCGGCGTGATCGGCCACCAATGGGGCGTGACCGATCCGGGCGGGCACGTCGGCCTGCTCGACACGATCGGCTGCGGGCCGCGTCGCTACTACGCGTCGGTCTGCGGCGCGCACGGCGCGACCGAGCCGACGCGGATCGAGGGCGAGCAGTTCGCGCGGCTCGGGCAGATCGCGCTGATCGTCGGCGTGCTCGGCGCGATCTGCGCGCTCGCCGCGATCCATCCGCGGCTGCGGCGTCCGCTCGCGGTGCCGGCGGCGGCGCTCGCGCTCGGCGCGGTCGCGGCGAGCGCGGCGTTCACGATCACCGAGCCGTTCGCGCAGTTCAGCTCCGGCTGGCGGCCCGGCCCCGCGTGGTGGCTGGTCGTCGCCGGCGCGGCGCTCGTCACCGCGGGCGTGCGCATGGGCCCGCCCGAGCGGCCGCGCGCGTGGATCGCGTGGGCGCTGCTCGCGTTCGCGGCGCCGCTCTTGGCGATCAGCGCGCGCGGCGTCGCGTGGTGGCGCGGCGCGGAGAACAGCTACGACCTGAACGCGGCGCGCATGGGCGTGGGCCCCGCGATGGTCGAGGTCTGCCTGCCCGACGGCGAGTGCTGGCAGCAGCGGCTCGGCGACGCGACCAGCTACACCGCGGCCGATCTCGACGGGCTCGACGGGCTCAGCGCGCCGCAGGCGAGCTTGATGGGCACGATCGCCGACGACGTCGTGCCGGGCGCGCGCTTGCGCACGTCGGCCTTGATCGCGGGACGCGCGATCGCGGTGCTCGCGTCGATCGCGGCCGCGCTGGCGGCGGCGCTCGCGCTCGCGACCGCCGCGCGTCGCCGCGCGCGCTCGATCGCCTTCGCGACGCTCGGCGCCTCCGCGGCCCTGCTGATCGCGATCGCGGTCTTCGAGGCGTCGTCGCCCGGCGGCGCGGTCGCGCGCCTCGGCGTGCTGCATCGATCGATCGGCCTGCCGATCGCGCTCGCCGCGATCGCGTTCGCCGCCGTTCCGGCCTTCATGCTCGCTCGCGCTCGCGACCTCGGGCCTCAGGCCTCAGGCCTCGGCCAGAGTGAGCGTGCGCCGATCGCCAACCACGCGCCCGGGCTCCTTCTCCCCGAGGCCCGAGGCCCGAGGCCCGAGGCCCCGATCCCGCCCTGCCCCGCATGCGGCGCGCCGCTCCTGTACGTGAAGAAGCGCGATGCGTGGCTGTGCACGCTCTGCAAAGCGCGTGATAGCGTGCCGACGTGAGGCGCGCGCTGCTCGTGCTCGTGCTCGTCCTCGGCGCGTGCAACGCGCACGTCGACTCGCCCGCCGACGAGCACGCGGCCGGCGATCGCGCGCGCGGCGCGGCGCTCGCGGCGCAGCTCCAGACCTTGCCCGGCGTCGCGCGCGCCAGCGCGATCGTCGAGACGCCGTTCGCCGATCCGCTCGCGCCCGACACGCACGCGCCGCCGAGCGCGTCGATCGCGATCGCCGCGGCGACCGGCGCCGATCCGGCCGCGATCGAGCGCGACGCGCGCCGCCTCGCCGCCGCCGCGATCCACGCCGACCCCGCCGCGATCGCCGTGGCGATCGAAGCGCCGCCGGCCGCGCCCGAGCTCGCGCGCGTCGGGCCGTTCGAGGTCAGCGCGCGATCGAAGACGGCGCTGACGATCACGCTGGTCGGCGCGCTCGCGCTGATCGCCGGGCTCGCGGCGTGGATCGCGTGGACTCACCGCTTGCGCGGGACGAGACCCCAGTAATCGAGCACGAGCACGACCCGCGGGTCGTAGGCGTGCTTGCCGCCCTCGCCGGCGATCTCGAGCGCGACCTCTTCGCGCGACGGATCCGCGTTCTTCACGCCGACCAGCCGCAGGCGCAAGGCGCCCAGATCCTTCCGCAGCTCGACGCGATCGAGGACATCGGTCCACGCGTACAGCGTGTCGCCGGCGAACGTCGGGTTCGCGTGCGCGCCGCTGTTCCACGCCGCCATCTGCAGGACGTTCTCGAGCCCGTTGCCGGCGAGCGCGTAGCAGACCGACATGACGTGGCCGCCGTAGACGAGCCGCTTGCCGAAGCGCGACTCCTTCATCGTGTGCAGATCGAAGTGCACCTTCGCCGTGTTCTGGTAGAGGCGCGTCGCCTGCGTGTGATCCGCTTCCTCGATCGTCATGCCGGCGAGGTGGTGGATGCGCTCGCCGATCTCGTAGTCCTCGAACATGTGCCGCCCGCCGGTCGCCCAGGCGAGATCCGGGAAGCGCTGCAGGTTGAGCGATTCCGGAATCGGCAGCTCGGACGCCGGGACCTCCTTCGGGAGATCCGGGACCTGATCGATCTTCGACGTCTCGGTGGTGCGCTTGTCGACCATCACCCAGCGGTAGAACGAGAGGACCTCCTGGCCCTTCTGGTTGAAGCCGCGCGAGTGCACGTAGACGATGCCGGCCTTGCCGTTCGACAGCTCGCGCAGGCCGACGACCTCGGTCTCGGCGAGCAGCGTGTCGCCCGGGTACACGGGGCGCTTGAAGAGCACCTTCGCGTAGCCGAGGTTCGCGACCGCGTTCAGCGACACCTCGCCGACGGTCTTGCCGAACACGATGTGGAACGTGAGCAGATCCTGCGCGACCTCGCGCGCGAGGCCGAGCCCGCGCGCGACCTCGGTCGAGCTCGACGTCGCGCGGCGATCGCCGGTGAGCGCGATGTAGTGCGCGAGATCGCCGCCGTGGATCGTGCGAGGCACCGGATGCTGGATCCGCTGCCCGATCTTGAAGTCCTCGAAGAAGTTGCCGGTCGTCGCCTTCATGAGCCGAAGGCGGAATCTAGCACCGACTACTCGGTGAGGAGATAGGAGTAGTTCACGGTCATCGGCGCGCCGTCCCAGGCCGGGAACGAGACGCCCTGGACCACCGACTGCACGCAGTCGCCGGTCGGCGTGCCGGCGAACGCGCCCGTGATCGTGACCTTCGTGATCGAGCCCGACGGCGCGACCGAGGCCTTCACACCGACGGTGCCCGCCTGGTTGAACTTGTCGTAGCAGGCCTGCGCGCGCTTCGCGACGGAGCCCATCGCGGTGCGGATGTCCTGCGAGGTGAGCTCCTTCTTCTCGAGCGCGGGCTTGCTCTCGTCGGGCGTCTTCTTGGCGGAGCCGCTGCCCGCGCCGGAGCCGCCCGCGGCCTCGTCGATCAGATCGTCGAGCGTCTTGGGCTCGTTCGGATTCTTCTTCTTCACGACGTTCGTCGTCGGGCCGTCGCCCTTCACCTTCTGCGTGTCGATCTTCGGCTTGTCGGCGTGGCCCTTGTCGGGCGCCGTCTTCGAGACGGTGTGCATCTCGGGCGCCGACGAGGCGGAGCCCGCCGCCGAACCTGACGCCGAGCCGGAGCCCATCGCCATGCCGGTGTCGCCGGCGGGCGGCGTCGGCGGCGCGACCGCGCCGGCGACGGTCTGCTTCGCCGTCTCCTCGCGCATCGGCCCGGGCGTCGCCGCGGCGCCACCGGCGGCGATCGCGCTGCCGGAGCCCGCGCTCACGGCGGCCTGCGGCTCGTTCTTCGATCCGCCGTTCTTGATCACGATGACGCCGACGACCGCCGCGGCCGCCGCGACCACCGCGCCGGCGATCCACGGCATCGGCGAGCGGCGCGACCGTCCGGCCGCTTGCGCCGCGACCTTCTCGGCCGCGCGCGCGATCGCCGGCTCGTGCGACGTCTTCGCGAGCTCGTCGATCGACGGCAGCGACACGAGCTTCGCGGGCTCGGGCAACGCCACCATGTGCAGGCCGCTCTGCGACTCGGCGAGCAGGCGCTCGTCGACGTCGTGCTGCGACGTGTTGCGGCGCGACACCCGCTGGCGCGTCGTCTTCGCGAGCGCCTTGATGTCGTGCAGCCCCGAATCTTCCATACGCGGCGGAACGCCGTCCGTTGCGCCGCTCGTCTCGGTGGTGACGTTGTCCATGACTTCCCCTCGTGTGATCCGTGCGTCGACCCGCGCCGCGAAGTCCTCGAAGTCCTCGTCGAGCCGGCTCCCATTCCGCTCGTCGAGAGCTTTCATCGCAGCGCGGATTCTGTCGTCGACGTCTTCCACGTGTGGGTCCAATACCATGGTCATCCGCGGGAACGATCGGATTTCGACGGAGCCGGCTCGCCGAGCCGCTCCTTCAAGATCCGACGCGCTTCGTTGACCCGCCACGCGACCGTGCCCTCGGGCACCTCGAGCACCTCGGCGATCTGCCGGTACGGCATCTGCTCGACGGTCGCGAGGATCAGCGTGATGCGAAGCGGCGTCGACAGCTGCGCGACCTCCTCGAGGACGCGCTTCAGATCCTCGCCGATCTGCGCCCACTCGGCGGGCGTGCGTTCGCTCACGCCGAGGTGCTCGGGCCGGCCACCTTCGTGCGCCGCGGCGTCGGCGCCGGCTTGCGCGACCGCGAGCACGCGCTTCTGCGAGCGCAGGAAGTTCAGCGAGGTGTTGATCGCGATCCGGTACAGCCAGGTCGAGAATTCCGCGCGGCCGTCGTAGGTGCCGAGCCCGCGATACGCGCGAACGAAGGTCTCCTGGGTGACGTCGTCGGCGTCGCCGTGGTTGCCGAGGATATGGAGGGCTGCCGCGTACACGCGTCGTTGGTGGAGGCGCACCAGGCGCCCGAAGGCCGCGCGGTCCCCCTTCCGAGCACGGTCGAGGTCGTCCCCCTCCATGCCCGGACTATAGGTAGCCCGCACAGGTTGGGACAACTTCGGCGGCGCGTCGCTTGGGTCGGATGACGACATTTGTAATGCGACGCTTACCGGGGCAGGCTGGCCCGCCGGCGGTCGGCCTCGAGCAGCCGCGGGACCAGGGCCGCGATCAGATCGTCCATGCGGGCGAGCGCGCGCGCGGCAGCGGCGCGCGCGGCCAGCCGCTTGCCGATCCGCTCGGCCGCCTCGCGCCCCCCGTCCTTCGCGCGCAGGTGGAAGGGCGCGTCGAGGAGCGTCATCGGATCCGGTCCGGCGACCGTCTTCGCGAGCTCGGACAGGCGCGCGCGCGCCGAGCGCAGCGCGTCCTCGAGATCCTCCGCGTGCGTGACGAGGAGCTGCGCGTAGCCGTCGCCGCTCGTGCCCGCGAGCAGCGCGTCGAGATCGACGAGCGAGAGGTCGCGCAGGCGCGTGAGGAGCTGTTCGTCCTCGGCGGTGAGCGGCGGCGGCGTGGACGCGCGGCTCACTTCTTGTCCTTCTCTTTCTCGATGGCTTCCGCGAGCTGCTTCTGCCGCGCCTCGCGCTGCGCCGCGACCTTGGCCTTGAGCGCGTCGAGCGCCTTGTCGGCGCTGTCGGGATCGATGCCGCCGGGGCCGAGCTCCTTCTGCGCCGCGAGGATCTTGCCGTCGAGCTCCGCCTCGATCGCGGTCTCGCCGCGCAGGGCCGCGTCGACCTCGGTCTCGATCGCCTCGTTGTCGATGCGCTCCTCGGCGCACTTGAACTTGTCCCAGACCTCGGTGTCGTTGCCGAAGGCGTCGCCGCCGGCGGAGCGCGCGGCCGCGATCTGGGTCGCCATGGTGCCCTTGCGCATCTTCAGGATCTGCAGCTTGGTCTCGAACTGCTTGCGGCTCTTGTTGAGCTGGATCGCGTAGGAGGCCGCCTCGTCGCGGTCCTTCGTGATCTTCACGATCTCGACCAGCGCGTTCTTCTTCTCTTTCAGCGCGAGCTTGGCCGCCTCGTCGTCGCCGGCCTTGACCGCGATCATCGCCTTCCTCTCGAAGTTGGCGGCGCGCTCCTTGAACTTCTCGATCTCCTGCTCCATCTGCTTCGCGGTCGTCTTGTAGGAGATGAGCTCCGCCAGCGCCTTCTTGCGCGACTCCTCGAGCTCGAGGATCGCCATGTCGATCTCCTTCTCGGGATCGATGGCCTTGTCGAGGGCGCTGTTCGCCTTCGAGCTGATGCCGTCCTTCATGCGCTTGAAGAAGCCCACGCCTTACTCCTTGCCGAGTCCGTACTTCTTGTAGCGCTGCCGGAACTGATCATACGACAGCCCCAGGAGCTGGGCCGCCTCCTTCTGCTTGTAGCGGGTGCGCTCGAGCGCGTCCTTGCACAGCCAGGCCTCGAAGGCGTCGACGCGATCGGGCAAGGGCGCGTTGGCGTCGTCGACGAACGTCATGCCCGAGCTCGCGGCGACGTGCGCCTCGGGCGGCAGCGCGCCCTCGATGTCGGCGGCGCCGAGCACCTCGCCCTGGCTCATGTAGATCGCGCGCTCGACGACGTTCTTGAGCTCGCGCACGTTGCCGGGGAAGTCGTAGTGCGCGAGGCGATCGAACGCCTCGGGCGCGATGTCCTTGACCGTCATGCCCGCGACCTCCTGGCGGAAGCGCGCCAGGAAGTACGCCGAGAGCACGGGCACGTCCTCCATGCGGTCCTTGAGCGCGGGCAGCTGGATCACCTCGAACGAGAGGCGGTCGTAGAGATCCGCGCGGAACTTGCCGTCGGCGATCGCCTGCTTGAGATCGGCGTTGGTCGCCGCGATCACGCGCACGTTGACCTGGATCGACTCCGAGCCGGCGACGCGCTCGAAGCGCTGGTACTCGAGGACGCGCAGGATCTTGGCCTGGAACTCCATCGACATGTTCCCGATCTCGTCGAGGAACAAGGTGCCGCCGTCGGCGAGCTCGAACTTGCCTTCCTTCTGCTTGGTCGCGCCGGTGAAGGCGCCCTCCTCGTGGCCGAACAGCTCGCTCTCGAGCAGCGACTCGGCGACCGCCGCGCAGTTGATCGTCACGTACGGCTCCGACGCGCGCGGCGACAGCATGTGGATCGCGCGCGCGACCAGCTCCTTGCCGGTGCCGCGCGGGCCGAGCACGAGGACGGGCCGCGGCACCGGCGCGACGCGCTCGATCTTCGACATCACCGCGTGCATCTGCGGCGAGTCGCCGACGATCTGCCAGCGCTTGCCCGCGATGCGGCGCAGGCGCTCGTTGGTCGCGCGCAGCTCGCGGTTCTCGTCCTCGAGGCGGCGCTTGTCCTGGATGTAGCCGAACATCCGCTCGACCTTCTCGACCGAGATCTCGAGCTTGTCCTCGAGGTACGGATCCTTGGTCAAGAAGTCGACCGCGCCCGCCTTCACCGCGCGGACCGCGTCGTCGATCGTGCCGTGCCCGGTGAGGATGATGATCGGGAGATCCGGAAGCCGCGAGCGGATCGTGCGGCAGATCTCGATGCCGGTGCGCTTGTTCGGTCCGAGATCGAGATCGAGGATCACCATCTCGGCGTCGGCGCCGTTGGTGCCGAGCCACTTGATCGCGTCCTCGCCGTCGTCGAACGAGACGACCTCGCGCCCGCGCGCGCGGAAGACCTCGGCGAGCAGGCGGCGCACCTCGGCCTGATCGTCGACGCAGACGATCGTGCCCGCGTTCGGGCTCACAGCGATCCTTCCGGCGCGGGCGCGAGGCGGCCGAGGCCCGCGAAGCCACCGAGGTCGCACGGCAAGAGGATCGTGATCGTCGTGCCGTGGCCCTCTTCGCTGTCGACGAGGATGCGGCCGTGGTGCGCCGCGACGACGCGCTCGGCGATCGTCAGGCCGACGCCGGAGCCGGTCTCCTTGGTCGTGAAGCCGGGCACGAAGATGCGGCCGAGCTCGGAGCGCGGGATGCCGGGGCCGGTGTCCTTCACGACGATCTCGACCGCGCGCCCGCCGCCCGCGACCACCGCGCGCGCGGAGACGCTCACCTGCCCGTTCGACGGCGCGCACGCCTCGGCGGCGTTCAAGACGACGTTGAGCAGCGCCTCGCGCAGGAGCATGTGATCGCCGCGCAGCTCGGGCAGCCCCGGCGCGAGGTGCGCTTCGATCGGTGTGGTGGATTTTCCGTGCGCGGCGGCGACGACCTCTTGCACGAGCGGCGCGACCGGCACGATCGCGACCGTCGGGCCGGTCGCCTGCATCGATCGCAGGTACTGCGCCCACTCTTCGTAGAGCGCGGTGACGTCGCGCTCGAGATCGCGCAGCCGATCGCCGAGCTCGCCCGCGCCGTCCTCGGCGAGGCGGCGGGCGCTGCGCGTGCGCGAGCCGATGATGCCGAGCAGGTTCTTCACGCGATGACCGTGCGCGTACACGCCGGCGAGCACGTCGCCGCGCGCGACCTCGGCGGTCGCCGCGACCAGGCGCGGCGCGACCGAGCCGGCCGCCGAGCCCGCGCCCGGATAGCTCGCGTCGAGCAAGCGCTCGACGACCTCGGACAACCCGGGCGACGTCGCGTCGAGCATGCGCGCCGCCGATCGCCACGCGAGCGAGTGCCCGGCGTCGATGCGCAACGCGCGCTCGATCTCGGCGAGCGCGCCCTCGGTGTCGCCGCGCTCGAGGATCAAGAGCGCGAGCCGGCACGCCGCCGCCGCTTGCCCCGGCCGGAGCTGCAGGCCCTTGCGATACGCGGCCTCGGCCTTCGCGGCGGTCGCCGCGTCGTCCTCGTACGCGCCGGCGAGCATGAAGGACAGGCGCGCGAGCTCGAGCAGATCTTCGGGCCGCGCGGTCTCCGCGATCTCGGCCGACAACGCCTCGAGCTCCTCGATCGCCGCCGCCCGCGCCGCCGGATCCTGATGACGGCGCCGCAAGCGCCGCTCGATCACGCGCAACCTGACGACGCGCGAGCGCGGCCGCCGCGCCGCTTCGTTGCCGAGCACGAGATCGACCGTGCCTTCGTCGACCGTGCGATCGCCGTGCGCCCAGCGCGCCGCGAGCAGCGCCGCGCGGAAGAGCGCCAGCGGCGCCTCCGGCTTGCGCTGCGCCGCCGCGTCGAGCTTCTCCTGCGCTTCCTCGCCGCGCCCGAGCGCCGCCGCCTGCGCCGCGATGTCCTCCGCGAGCCCGACCTCGCGATCCGCGATCGCCGCGAGCTCGGCCTCGCTCGCGTTCGCGCTGAGCGCCGCGAGCAGATCGCTCTCGGCCTCGAGCGTGTTGGCCGCGGCGCCCGCGCCGTCGCCCTCGGCGAGCGCCGCCTGCGCGAGGCCGAGCCGCGCCCGCGCGCGCAGGACCGCCGCCGCCGACGGCGCGTCGATCGCCGCCGCGAAGCTCATCCGCGCCGCCGCCAGCTCGCCCGCGGCGAGCTGCGCCTGCCCGAGCAGCGTGCGCGCGGTGGGACCCGGCTCGCGCTTCGCGACCTCGGCCGCGTACTTGCGCGCGCCGGCCGCGTCGCCGACCGCGAGCGCGACCTCGGCCAAGCGCCGCGCCGCGATCGCGCCCTCCTCCGGCCCCGCGACGAGCGCGCGCTGGAACGCGGATCGCGCCGCCGCGGGCAGACCGAGCGCCCAGTAGCGTTCCCCGAGCTCGACCAGCGAGGCCGCGTTCACCGGGACATCTTACCTGCGCGCTCAGGACAGCGCTTGCTTGCGCGCGGCGACGTGCGCCTCTAACGCCTCGAGCTCTTCCGAGAGATCGCCGCTCTTCGCCACGCCTGCGGCCTTGCACGCCGCGACCAGCTTCTCCATCGCCGCGACGTCGTCGGTCATGCGCGCACGATTCGCGTCGTACATCTCTTTGAAGCTCGCGAAGAAGTCCTGCAGCATGTCGCCCTTGCGCAGGCCCCAGATCTTCGGCAGCTTGCCGGCCGCCATCTGATCGAAGTGGTTCGAGACCTTGTACAAGGGCCCCGCCACCTTGTGCGTCATCACCACGAGGTAGAGGACGAGGATCACCGCGAGCCCGAGCCCGGTCCCGATCATCTTCAGGACCAGCGCCTCGTCGCGCGCCTTCATGTCCGCGACCGCTTCCTTCTGCAGGTCGCCGTAGGTCGCCGGATCGCTCTTCACCTGCTCGGCGAGCGACGCCGCGATGTCGTCCGACGCGCGGTGCTCCTGCTGGTACACGAGGTAGCCGAGCGATCCGGAGATCAGCGCGGACAGGATCGTGACGAGCAGGACGTAGCGGAGCTGCAGCTTCTTGTCGAGCAGGTAGTTCGACCAGCGCCGCTTGTACGCGCGCTTCGCGGGCGGCGGCGGCGTGCGCGGCACGTCGCCGGGGACCTTGCCGTCCTTCACCACGGTCGCGCTCGGGAGCTCATCCTTGTCGTTGTTCTCAGGCAAGGGACTTCTCCTTCCTGGCGAGGATCGTCTTGAGATCGGCGAGCGCGGCGTCGACCTCGGGCGAGGAGCCCGCGACGCCCGCGGCCTCGGCCGCGTCGATCAGCGCGCGCAGCCGCTCGACGTCGGCCTTCTCCATGCCGACGACGCCCTCGTGCGCGTGCCGGAAGTGATCGTAGAACGCGACCAGCTGATCGCCCTTGCGCAGCGGCCACACCTTGTCGAAGCGGCCGTCGCGCATCTTGTTGAAGTAGAGCGTGATCTTGTAGAGCGGGCCGGCGACCTTGTGGGTCGTCTTGATGCCGTAGAACGCGAGCGCGATCGCGAGCAGCGTCCCGGTCGCGAGCAGGACGTAGAAGATGCGCATCTTGCCCTGCTGGAGCTCTTCGATCTTGCCCGAGTGATCGATCACGCAGGTCCAGTGGCCGGCGGCGAGCGCCGCGTAGTCGGGCGGCAGCACCTCGGTGATCGACGAGAGCGTGACGGTGACGTTGCGGTGATGGCCGAGGTCCTGGTCATCGGTATCGCTCGGCGGCGCCGGCGGCGGATCGTCGGGCGGCAGCTTCATCGGCGTGGTCGGCTTGGTATCGCCGCCCGCGTCGGTCGGCTCGCTGATGTCGGGCACCTTCGGGCACGGCTCGCCGCGGACCTGACCGATCGCGACGTTGGTCGCCTCGTTCGCGGTCTGCATCACCCACCAGCCGAGCGCCGCCATGAGCAGCGCCGAGACGCCGACCATGAACAGCGTGAAGCGGAGCTGGTACCGCTTGTTGATCAAGAGGTTCTTCCAGCTCCGTTTGTAGGTTCGCTCGTTGCTCATGGCTTCCCCGACCGGGTCTGGATGGTGGGAACGATCTTGTGCTGGACGAGATCCTCGACGACGGCGGTCACGCAGTCACCGTGCGCGAGCGCGACGTCCGACGGATCCGTCGAGGCCTGCACGCTGGCGCCGCCGTTCAAGAAGCCGAACACGCTCTTCTCCGGGAAGGTCGCGATGTACATCGAGACCTTGCAGCTGACGATCGTCGAGTCGCCCTTCACCTTCTCGGTCATGTCGGTCAGCGTGCCGTCGACGTGGAAGCCCGCCACGCCCTTGGCGTCGAGTTGCTTCTTGGTGGGCACCGCGCCCCCTGCCCAGCTCGTCGTCATGTTGGTCGCGACCTTCCCGAACATCTTCAGTGTGGTCGATCGCATGAGATTGCGCATTTTTTCGGCGTCCGTGGTCTTCGCGGACATGTCCCCGATGTTCACGTAGATGCCCGCGTTCGCGTTGCCCCCGCCTCCGCCGCCCAGCTCCTTCAGCGTATCGAGCGCCTTCTGCGCCTGCTTCTGCACGAACGAGCTCGAGTCGTTGGCGGCGGTGTCCTCGAGCGCCGCGATCGCCTTCTTCACCATCGCCGGCTTGGTCTGCGAGTTGACCACCTTCGACAGGCCGATCGCCGCGGCGCCGCGCACGTTCTTGTCGTCGTCGCCGAGCGCGTTGATGAAGGCCTGCACGGCGCGCTGATCCGACAGCTTCGACAGGGCGATGGCCGCGGACAGGCGCGTCTTGTAATCGCTGCCGTTCGCGAGCTGGTTGATCAACGTGTCGACGTTGTCCGCGAACGCGGGTGCGGCGCGGATCACGAGGACGGCGACGAGCGCGAGGCACGCGGCCCCCAGACGCCCGAGACGGGAGACCCCCACGCGATCGAATGTACCAAAACGCATCCGCTACTTCGACGTAGCGGACGCGAGATACATGCGAGCCAGCTCGACGTAGTGCTCCGCGGACGACGCGATCCGCGCGCGTTCCTCGTCGGTGAGCGGGCGCCTGACGCGCCCGGGAGCGCCCATCACCATCGAGCCCTCGGGGATGTCGGTCCCGGGGGTCACGAGCGCACCCGCACCCACAATCGAGCCGCGCCGGATGCGCGAGCCGTCGAGGATGATCGATCCCATCCCGATGATGCAGTCGTCCTCGATCGTGCACGCGTGGAGGATGACGTTGTGCCCGACGGTGACGCGATCACCGACGGTCGTGCCGCTATAGCCCGAGGTCACGTGGATGACGCTGTTGTCCTGGATCGACGTCGCGCGCCCGATGCGGATCGGCATGACGTCGCCGCGCACGACGGTGCCGTACCAGATCGAGCTGCCTAGGCCGATCACGACGTCGCCGATCACGCTCGCGTTCTCCGCGAGGAAGACATCGGGCGCGATCACGGGCGTGTTCTCGGCGAAGCGGCGGACGATCGGCATCGCCGACAGCTTACCTCTCCCCATTCGTCCTGAGCGGAGGCTCTCCCCCGTTCGTCCTGAGCGGAGGCCGAGCGAAGCGAGGCCGGAGTCGAAGGACCCTCGACTCCGGCCCTTCGGGGCCTTCGCTCAGGGCGAACGGGTGGTTCGCTCAGCGCCGCTTCAGCTGTTTGAGCGCGCGCTCGGCCGCGACGCAGACGTCGTCGAGCTCGTCGGTCGAATCGGGCGTGAGGATCGACGCGAGCCGCACGACGCCCTTGCCGTCGATCACGACGAAGGTGACCGCCTCGGCGTGCGGGTCGGCGAAGAACGGCGAGTCCTCGTTCGGGTTCGTCTCGGGCATCGCGCCGACCGGCACGACGATCGGGTTGCGGGTGAGGAACGCCTTCAGCCCGGCGACCTCGCCGATCGGCGTCGCGCCGAGCACGAGCACCGGATCGCGATCGTGCGCCTGTGCCCACGGGCCGAGCGCCGAGACGATGCTCGCGCACGTATCGCAGCTGGGCGGGAAGAACGCGAGCACCGCGACCTTGCCCTTCATCGCCGCGAGATCGATCTGCGCGCCGTCGGACGCGCGGGTGATCGACATCTCCGGCGCCGGCTTGCCGACCAAGCGGCGCTGCACGATCTCGCCGTCGGCGCGCGGCAGCATGATCGCGTCGAGCGTCGCGAGCTTGCCGTTGTGCAGGACCTTGAGCTTGACCTTCTCGCCGACCTTCATCGGCGTGATGATCGGGCGCAGGTCGGTGCCCGGCGGCGTGCGCACGCCGTTGATCTCGAGGATCTCGTCGCCGGGCACGAGCCCCGCCTCCGACGCCGCCGAGCCTTCGTAGACGTGACCGACCGGGATCCCGACCGCGCCTTGCGTCGAGTACTGGATGCCGAGCCACACCGGCACCTTGTCGTCGCCGCGCGCCGGGTGCGCGACCGACGCGCACGCGACGACCAAGGCAGCGGCGACCCAGCGACTCACGCCCCGATTCTAGCGCGGTCCCTAGGGCCGCGCCGGTGTCACCTTGAAGCCCCAGATCCGGTACGCGCCGGTCTCGCGGTTCCACTCGAGCGTCCGCGCGCCGGTCACGCCGATCATCCGGTGGTCCTTCACGATCGTCTCCCAGAAGCCCTCGACCAGCGTCGGATCCGGGATGAAGTCGCCCTTCGCGGTCGGATCCTGCGCGTAGACCCGATACCAGCCCGCGTCGTGGATCCAGTCGATCACGTGGCCGGTGTCGATCGGCACCAGGATGTGGCCCTTCACGATCGAGCCCCAGTGCCCGCTGCTCTTCGCCGGTGCCGGCAACGGATCGTGCGTGCCCGTCTTGGTCGGATCGTACTGCCACACGCGGAAGTCGCTGCCGTCGTCGGCCGGCACCCAGTCGAGCACGCGTCCGCCGCCGAGCGGCTGCAGCGTGTGGCCGGTCGCGATCGACGCCCACGTGTGCGTCGTGATCACCGCGCCGAGCAGCGGCGTGCCCGGCGTGAGGTCGTACGGGAACACGCGCGCCTTGCCGGCGTCGGTCTCGAAGTCGAGCAAGCGCCCACCGCCGACGTCGACGATCTGGTGCCCGTGCGTGAAGTCGAACGTGCCGCTCTTCACCTTGACGAGCCCGTCGGCGATCTTCCACAGATCGAAGCTGCCGTCGTCGCCGTTCCACGTGAGCACGTGGTTCGGCTCCAGCGCGACCACGCCGTGGCCCTTCTTCAACTGCGCGAGCGTGCCGTGCGCGAGCGCCGCGCCGGGCAGCGGATCGGGCTGGTACATGCCGTACTTGCCCCAATAGGTCCACACGCGGAACTCGCCCGAGCTCGGCACCCAGTCGAGCACCTGGTTCGTGCCGACCGGGATCAGTCGGTGGCTGCCGTCGATCGTCTGCCACTCGCCGAGCGCGAGCGCCCACGCCGGCAGCGGATCCTGATGACCGTGCGCGCCGGCGTCGTGGCGCCAGATCCGGTACTTGCTGCCGTGGCGATCGAGCACGTTGCCGTCGCCGAGGCGCACGAGCTCGTGCGAGCCGTCGATCGACTCCCACGTCCCCGAGGTCAGCGCCGGCCCGACCAGCGGATCGGCCTTGGTCGGATCGAAGGTCCACACGCGGAAGTGGCCGCCGTCGGTCCAGTCGAGCACCTGGCCACCGCCGAGATCGACGAGGTGGTGACCGCTCGTGATCGTCTCCCACGTGCCGTGCTGGACCGCGTTGCCCGGCAGCGGATCCTGGTCGCCGTGGGCGCCGAGGTCGACCTTCCACAGTCGATACGCACCGCTCGACGGGACCCAGTCGATCACGTGCTTGTCACCGACCGCGATCAGCTCGTGGCCGCTTCGGATCGACTCCCAGTGCCCCGCGGTCTGCGCCTTGCCGGGCAGCGGATCCTGCGCGCCGTGCGCGTCGGGATCCCACTTCCACAAGCGGAACTGCCCGTTGTCGGGCCTCCAGTCGAGCACGTGGCTGCCGCCGCCGAGCGCGAGCAGGCGATGACCGTCGCGGATCGTCTCCCACGTGCCGCGCGTGCGCGCCGCGCCTGGCAGCGGATCCGCGAGCACGTTGAGCGTCGCGAGATCGCGCGTGCTCGGCATCGAGCCCATGCCGAGCACGAGCTGGAAGCGATCGTCGACGGCGACCAGGGTGTCCTTGCCGTTGATCGAGAACCCGTTCGGGCCGTAGTGCATGTGCGAGCCGAAGTCGTACGAGGTCGGCACGATGCAGTCGCTCTTGTCGAGCTCGTCGAAGTTGCCCTCGTCCTCGTCGGCGATGTTCTTCCACTGCGGCTTGACGAACTTGTCGCGATCCGGCCGCTCCTGCTCGTGATAGAGGCCGAGCGCGTGCCCGATCTCGTGCATCGCGGTGCCGACGCCCGTGTTCGCGTTGAGGAACAAGATGCGATCGTCGACGCCGCCTTCGCGTCCGATCTGGTTCGAATGGCTCGAGCCGAGATCGAGGAAGCGCATCGAGAAGTCGCCGGTCGGCGGATCCCAGACGAGCACGTGGCTGCCGAGCCCGATGATCTTGTTGGTCGGCTTCAGCCACGACCACGGGCCGTCGAAGGTGACGGGCGCGGGCAGCGGATCGGGGCCGGGCTCGTTCAGATCGAAGCGCCAGATCCGGATCTCGTTGGTGTCCGGGTGCCAGTCGAGCACGCGCGAGCTGCCGAGCGGCACCACGCGGCGCGGCGACTTGATCGTCTGCCACGTGTGATCGAACAGCGGCGCGCTCTCGTCGAACGGCGCGCCGCCGGTCAGCTTCGGATCGATGCGGAAGATCTTGAACGCGCCGCTGTCGGGGATCCAATCGAGGATCGCGCCGCCGCCGAGCGCGATCAGCTTGTGATCCTTGTCGATGTGCGCGAACGAGCCGCTCGCGAGCGGGTTGCCGGTGCCGGTGAAGACGAGGTTGTCGGTGCCCTTCGCGCCGCGGTCGATCTTCCAGACGCGGAACGTCTTGTCGCTCGGCACCCAATCGAGCAGCAGATCCGAGCCGAGGTAGGCGAGCGCGTGCCCGCTCTGGATCGATCCCCACGTGTGGTGGAGCAGCGGCGGATCCGGCAGCGGATCCTTCTGGTCGGTCTGGTCGAAGGTCCAGACCCGGGTCGCGCCGGTCTCCGGAACCCAGTCGAGGACCGTCGTCGTCTCGCCGCCGATCGGGATCAGCTGGTGGCCGTCGCGGATCGTCTTCCAGTTGCCCGAGACCAGCGGCTTGCCGCGCGCCGGATCGCGCTCGTTGGTCTCCGTGAACTTGATGAAGTCGTGCTCGGTCGTCCGCTTGACGAAGCGGAACGGCGTGAACTTCTCGTAGAACGCGATCGCGTCGTTGATCGCCTCCAGCGAATGCGGCGCGTTCGTCGTATCGATCGGCACGACCGCGGCCGGCCAGCGCCTCGCGAGATCACTCGGTGCACATCCCATGACGCCCTCCTCCGTTCCGAGAGTGGAACGGAGTGCGGAGGAAAACCTCACGCCTTTGTGACCGGGCGCGAGCGTGAGATGTGGATATCAGTATCCGTGATCGCGGAACCAGCGGACGGCCTTGTCGATCGTCTGCGCGAGCGGCGTCTGCGGCATCCCGAGCGCGCGCGCCTTCGACGTGTCGAACCAGGCGGTCTCGCACGCGTAGCGCGCGGCGCGCACGGTGACGCGCGGCGCCTTGCCGGTGCGCTCGGCGCGGCGCTCCATCATCCACGCCATCGCGAGCACGGCGCGCGTCGGCAGCTTGCGCTTGATGCGCTTGAGCCCCGCGATCTCGGTGACCTGATCGTAGAAGTCCTTGTACGTGACGTTGTGCGCGCCCGCGATGTAGCGCTCGCCGATCACGCCCCGCTCGTCGGCGAGCACGTGGCACTCGGCGACGTCGTCGACGTCGACCGCGCAGAAGCCGCCCGCGGTGTAGCCGGGCACGCGCCCGTGCAGCGCCTCGACGATGAAGCGGCCGGTCGGCGTCGGCGCGAGGTCGCGCTCGCCGAACGGGAACGCCGGGCACACGATCACGACCGGCACGCCCTCGCGCGCGAAGCGCTGCGCGTCGAGATCGGAGAGGTACTTCGAGCGGATGTACGCGTTGGCGTCGTGCCAGTAGTTGAACGCGAAGGTCTCGTCGGCGAGCGTGCCCTCGGGCGGCACGCCGATCGCGGCGATCGAGCTGGTGTGCACGACCCGCCGCACGCCGCTCTTCATCGCGGCGAACAGGATGTTCTTGGTGCCCTCGACGTTGACGTCGTAGATGATCTTGTCGTCGGGCAGCCACAGCGAATAGATCGCCGCGAGGTGGTAGACGGCGTCGCAGCCCGTCATCGCGCGGCCGACGCTCGCGCGATCCAAGACGTCGCCGGTGACGAGCTCGACGTCGAGGCCGTCGAGGTTCGCGGTCGGCGCGCCCGGCTCGACGAACGCGCGGACCGCGCGCCCGCGCGCGAGCAGCCGGCGCACGACGGCGGAGCCGATGAACCCGGTCGCGCCGGTGACGAGCGTGGGGCCGGTCATGGCTGGAGTGAATCGAGCACGAGCGTCGCGGGCGAGACCTGCCCGGCGACCACCGTCACGTGGGTGGCGCCCGCCGACGCGATCGCGTCGCCCGTCATCGGCATGGAGTGGAACCCCGGGCTCAAGAAGCCGGTCAAGCAGTACATCGCCGGGTCGAGGACATCGAAGGTGGTGGTGATGTCGACGCCGCTGGTCAGCGTCTTGTTGAGCAGCGTCTTCGAGCTGATCACCGCGCCGCCGTTGCAGTCGTCGAGCGCGAGCTTCAGGTAGCCGGTCATGCCGCAGGCCGAGCCGCCGCAGCGGACCGTGACGTCGATCGCGCCGGTGGTCGCGCTGACCGCGTCGGGCAGCGGGACGTCGGGGTAGATGATCACGCCGTCGATCACCTGCAGCGGGGCGTCGACGGGCGGAGTCGTGCCCTGCCCGCCGCACGCCGCGCCGGTCGCGATCACCGCGATGCACATCCACCGCATGGCCGCAGGGTATCATCGCCGCGTGCGCGTGATCGTGCTGGGGATCGTGATCGTTGCCGCGTGCGGGAGCCCGCCCGCCGGGGCGCCCGACGCGCCCTCGCCCGTCGATGCGCCCGCTGCTTCGATCGACGCGCCCGGCGTCTCGAAGATCGAGCACGTCGTGATCATCGTGCAGGAGAACCACACGTTCGACTCGTACTTCGGGCGCTGGTGCACGGCGCCGGCCGGCGCGATCCCGCCGTGCACCGCCGGGCCGTCGTGCTGCGAGGCCGCGCCGCTCGTGGACGCCAGCGGCCACGCGCCCGGCATGCTCGACGACGCCGCCAACGGCGCGCACGATCCGGATCACTCGCACGACTGCGAGGCGTCCGAGATGAACGGCGGCGCGATGGATCGCTACGCCGCGGGCGCGTCCTGCTCCGACGCGCGCAACGTCGCGATCGCGCCCGCCGCGACGGTCGCGACCTATCAGCAGTACGCGACCGACGGCGCGCTCGCGGATCGCTACTTCCAGCCCGAGATCGGATCGTCGTCGGCGAACGACATGTACTTCGCCGTCGCGAAGCACGTCTTCACCGACAACGAATGGAAGCCCGACACCAACGGCGCCGGCTGCACGTTGCCGTCGACGCGCACGACGCTGACCGGCGAGACGACGATCGCGGATCTGTTGATCGCGAACGGCAAGTCGTTCGCGTTCTACGCGCAGGGCTATCACGACATGGTCGCCGCGACCTTGTGCCCGTCGCCGCCGTCGGACTGCCCGCTGCACCTGCCGACGACGCCGTGCGACTACGATCCGTCCGACGTCCCGTTCGAGTACTACGCGCAGTTCGCCGACAACATGACGTACATGAGGGATCTGGACGACCTGCTGGTCGATCCGCTGCCGAACGTCGCGTTCGTGAAGGGGCTCGGCTACAAGAACGAGCACCCCGGCTACGGCACGACGATCAGCGCGGGCGAGGCGCAGGTCGCCTCGATCGTCTCGAAGATCCAAGCCTCGCCGTACGCGTCCTCCACGTTGATCTTGGTGACGTGGGACGAAGGCGGCGGCCTGTGGGATCACGTCGCGCCGCCCGCCGCCGTCGACGCGCAGCCGTACGGCACGCGCGTGCCGCTGCTCGCGATCGGCCCGTTCGTGCGGCACGGCGCCGTGAGCCATCAAGTCCTCGAGCACTCGTCGGTCGTGCGCTTCCTCGAGTGGAACTTCCTCGGCGCGACCGGTCAGCTCGGCGCCCGCGACGCCCTCGTCCACAACCTCGGCTCGCTGCTCGACCCCGCCGCGGTCGGCGTGGTCGTCCCCGACTAGAGGTCCGTGTTGATGTCCTTTCCCGCGGGCCCCTTCTCGGCACCTGCTCGCGGCCGCCGCTCGATGAAGCACCCACTGTTCCCCGCGGATTATCGAGATCTCGATATCGTTATCGAGATCTCGATATTTCGCCGCCATCCCCGCGCCTAGTTCGTGGTCGTCACCGGTAGGTCGGCGGTCTGCGAGCAGATCACGCCGCCGGATCCGAAGACGCCGATCGATCCGCTGCCGCCCGGCGCGCACCCGCCGCTGCCGACGCGCGCGCCCATCGACGTGTCGCTCGATCCCGATCCGACGTTCGCGAAGCTCGCCAGCGACTCGAGCCCCGGCGGCAAGCTGCCGCTGAACAAGACGCTCGCGTCTCGGTTGCCCGTGTTCGAGATCTTCAAGCGGTGCTCCGAGCCGGGCTGGCTGCAGGAGTAGATGAAGTTGTCGAGCGGCTGTAGGACGAGGTCGGCGCCGTTCAACGTGCGCGTGATCTTGAAGACGCGTTGGTTCTGGAGCTTCTCGTTCGTCGCGCACACGACGCTCGCGACGGTCGTACCCGAGTGTAGCGGGCTCGGATCGTTCCAGAAGAACGACCATGACGCTGAGCCGCCGTTGGCGCCGACCGTCAGCGAAGACGGCGAGAACGTCGGATGCACATCGGTTCCCTGCTGTTCGTTGCAGCTCGTGATCGTCAGCGGTTGGTTGCCGGGATTCGAGACGAAGATCGATCCATTCGACCTCGCGGCGAAGCAGTCGTGTCCGACCGCGCCGTCGCTGATGTCGGCGTAGGGACCGACACCCGCCGTCAGCGCCACCGTGAACGGCGCGTTGCACATGTTCGCCGCGTCGATCGTGAGCGTACCGTTCGTCGCGCCCAGCGCCTGTGGCGCGTACGCGAAGCCGTAGTAAGCGCCGTCCCCTTGCGCGTCGAGATGGCCGCCGGACGAGCTCTTCGTGAATCCGATCCCAGTCACATCGACGGTGACGTCCGCGGCGTAGAGACTGGTGTTGTCCACTCGTGCGCTCGTACCGATCGTCACACCGACCGGTGCGAAGCCGAAGTCGATCGATGCTGGCGCGCCGTTGACCCACTGCAGCGTGGGTCCGTAGAGGATTTGGGAGACGGGGACATCATGGGTGGTCGGCGTGCCGCCGACGGTGGTCGTGATGCGGACGGTCGCGTCGCGCGCGCCGGCGGTCGTCGGGATCGCGATCGCGAGCCGCGTCACGTCGAGCGTCGCGGTCGTGTTGCCGGCGATCGAGCCGCTGGTCGCGGAAAGCGAGTAGTCGGTGGTGTCGCCGAGGAGCTGCGCGGTCCACGTTGCGGTCGCGCTGCCGCGGTTGTCGAGCGTGATCGTCTTGGTGCTCGTCGTCGCCGTGCGACAGGCGACGCTGCCGAAGTCGACGTTGCCGCTGACGAGCACGCTGCCGATCGGTACGCCGTTACCGTTCATCGAGAGCGTCGCCGGCTTCGCGCTGCACACCGGCCCGGTGTATGTGATCGCCGCGGTCGTGCTCGTGCCGCCGAGCCCGCTCGGCGCGTAGGTGATCGTCGCGTCGCGCTGCGCTGCGGGCGCGAGATCGCCGTCGGTGAACGAGACGGCGTAGTCGTCGACATCGATCGGCGCGGCGATGGCGATGCTCGCCGACGCGTTCCCGGTATTGGCGATCGTGATCGTCTGCGTCGCGGACTTCGAGACCTCGACGTCGCCGAAGCTCGCGCTCGCGGGCGTGAACGTCAGGTATGCGCCGTGCGGATTCGCCGCGAGCTGGATCGTCTTCGCGTTGCCGCCGAGGTTGGTCGTCACGAGCAACGTGCCGGCGAGCGGTGTGCCCGGCAGCGAATCGACCGGGACGATCGCGGAGACGGTGAAGATCTGCGATGCGCCGGCCGCGATCGTGCCTTGCGCCGGCGCCGCTTCGAACACGGTGCCGCTGTGCGCGATCGAGTACGTCAGCGCGGCGCCGCCGGTGTTCGTGATCGTGAATGTCGCCGAGCCGGTGCCTCCGCAGTCGATCATCCCGAGATCGATCTGATCCGGGAACGTCGCGATCGGGACGGCGGCGTCGGCGGTCGTCGCGGAGTCCGCGCCGGCGCCGTCGCCGGCGAGCGGAGCGTCGGCGAGCGAGGTCGGCTTGCCGCACGCGGCGCAGATCAGGACGAGCGGGAACAGCCTCATCACTCACCACGATCGCACATAGATGATGCGGCCCGATTCATATCCTACATGTAGGAAATTGGACTCCAAGGTACGCGCAGCGCGAAGATGAGATCGATGAAGCCGCCGGTCGAGTCGTCGCGCCCCGAACAGCGCATTCATATGCGCTTCGATAAGCTGTTCCCGGTTTTGATCGGCAGCGAGGTCTTCGGGGACAGCATGTGCGTCGCGCGGAACATCTCGGCGGGCGGGATGCTCGTCGAGATGCACGAGCCGCTGCCGCTCGGCTCGGTGGTGACCGTGCACTTCCTCTGCACGCGCGACGACGGCCAGACCGACGAGCTGGTCGCGCGCGCCGAGGTGAAGCACCACTACTGCCTCAACTTCGGCGGCGCCGAGTACGGCTCGACCCGCGCGATCGGCCTGAAGTTCCTGGAGTTCGACGACCGCTTGCCGCTCGATCTCCCCGGCTTCCGGATCCTGCATTAGGTGCGCGCCGCCGCGCGTTGACCAGCGAGTGTGCTACGAGAGCGCCATGATCCGCCCGCTCACGGGCCTCCTCGTGATCCTCCTGGTCGCGGCGACCGCGCATGCGCAGCCGCCGTCGGACGAGGACCACGCCAAGCAACTCCTCCAGACCCTCGCGCAGTCGTCCGACGCGTCCGCGCGCGAAGCCGCCGCGAAGGAGCTGAGCGCGATCGGCGCGCACGTGACCGACGTGCTCGCGCAGCACCTCGCGCGCACGCGGACGTCGAGCATCGAGGATCGTCGCAAGGCGCTCACCGCGATCCACGCGTCGGTGCCCGACAAGAACGGCGTCTTCAAGCAGCCGTCGCGCGACGACAAGCCGGTCGACGACAGCAAGGTCGATTGGATCGCGGATCTCGCGAAGCTCGATCCCGCGACGCCGGGCCTCGGCGACGTCATCTCCGACGTCGCGGCGCTGCGCGCGCTGGGCGCGTCGAAGGACATCAAGGCCGCGCGCGTGATCCTCGACGCCGCGTTCGGCGCCGACACGATGATCTACCGCGACGAGTGCGGCCGCCAGCTGCGCGGCATGGCGCCCTACTCCATCCCCGCGCTGACGATCGATTCGCAGGCGAAGTCGTACGACCGCAAGCGCTACGCGACCTATCAGCTCGAGCGGCTCGACCGCCAGGATCCGACCAAGGCGCTCGCCTCGGCCGCCGGCGACGAGGCGCTGCGCGTCGCGATCCTCGACGCCTTCCGCACGACCCACCACCGCGAGGCCGTGCACGCGGTGCTCGCGACCGTCGACGATGACTCGCCGCGCGTGCGCGAGGCCGCGCGCGCGACCTGGATGGCGTACGTGACCGGTCCGCCGCCGCCGCCCGCGCCCAAGAAGAAGCTCGTCCTCCCCGGCGGCCAGCTCGCCAAGAAGGAGACGCCGCTCTGGATGACCTATCGCGAGCTCGCCGACTTCGATCTGCGCAAGCTGTCGGCGGACCTGCTCGGCAAGGCGTACGACGAGAAGGACGAGATCGATCTCGAGGCGGTGTCGAAGGAGATCTTCGCGCACTACGACGCCGAGCGGCAGAAGCGCGACGACGCGGTCTACCAGGCGGCGAAGGAGCGCGCGAAGGGCGGCGATCTCGCGAACGCGACCGCGGTCTTCGATCAGCTGCTCGCGGCGAACCCCGATCGTCCGTGGCGCGCGGAGATGGCGACCTGCTACTTCGAATACGGCAAGCAGCTGGTCTCCGCGTCGAAGTGGCGCGACGCCGCGGCGGCGTACGAGAAGGCGAACGTGCTCGATCCGTCGGGCGCGAACGCGAAGGAGGCGCAGGCCGGTCACGACTTCGCGCTCGGCAAGGCGCTCGAGGCCGAGGGCAAGGACGGCGGCGCGGCGCTCCGGCGCGCCGCCTCGCTCCAGCCCGACTACGCGAGCGACAAGCGCGTCGCCGAGGCGCTCGGCGAAGGCGACAAGTCGCCGTGGCTCTTGTACGCCGCGATCGCGGCGGGCGTGCTCGCGCTCGTGTTCTTCGCGGTCGGCATGCGGCGCCGTACGGCGTAGAGTCGCGCGATGCTGATCGTGATCGAAGGCCTCGACGGCGCGGGGACGACCACGCAGGCCAAGCGCCTGGTCGACACGCTGAACGAGCGCGGGCGCGCTGCGATCATGACGCGCGAGCCGTCCGACGGTCCGGTCGGCAAGATGATCCGCGAGATGCTGGTCGGCAAGCACGCGCTCGGCGACGGCCGCTCCGTCTCGCAACCGACCTTCTCGCTCCTGTTCGCCGCCGATCGCATGGATCACGTGCAGCGCGAGGTCCAGCCCGCGCTCGCGCGCGGCACGATCGTCGTGTCGGATCGCTGGTACCACTCGTCGCTCGCGTACCAGGGCACCGGCGCCGAGCGCGCGTGGATCCGCGAGCTCAACCGCCACGCGCTGCGCCCCGATCTGACGATCTTCCTGCGCGTGCGCGCGCAGGTCGCCGCCGAGCGCCGCGTCGCCGCCGGCCGCGCGCAGGAGCTGTTCGAGGATCTCCCGATGCAGGAGCGCGTCGCCGCGAACTACGAGACGGTGATGAAGGATCTCGCGGCGGCCGGCGAGCGGATCGAGATCCTCGACGGCGAGCAGCCGCTCGACGACGTGACGGCCGCGATCGTCGCGCTGGTCCCGTAAAGTTGCGCGCCTCCCGTCTTCGGTCGACGCTTGCGGAAGCCGATGTGGTGGGATCCCGTCGATACAACTGCTTGGTCGCCGTACGCGGATGAAACCCGCGTACGTCGCACGAAAGAGTGGCTGAAGGATCCCGACGGTTACGTCTGGCTCCGCAAGGATCCGCTCCTCCCGAAGCGCCGGGAAGACCACACTGCGCGCCGGACTGAGCCAGCGGTCGAGCTCCTCGCGCTCCAGCTCGCTCTCCGATCTGAAAT
>DATJIA010000355.1:0-57100 GCA_035493675.1 Kofleriaceae bacterium
GCTGTCTTCGAGTACATCGAGGTCTTCTACAACCGGCGACGGCTGCACTCGTCGCTGGGCTATCGTTCACCGGCCGCTTTCGAGGAGGAATTCGAAGCGGCGGCCTAACCGCGTGTCAACGAAACTGCGGGAAGCCCAGTCGACGTCTAAGTCCAAGTCGCCGTCGCCGTCAAAGTAAGACGACCACGACCACGACTACGACCACGACCACGTGGACGTCTACGTTGGCCGGTCACCAGGTATCGACGAAGCGACGCCGCGGCGGCGCTTCGGGCGCGGTCGTCGAGACCAGCCCGTGCAGGATCCACGCGCGCGTCTCGGCCGGATCGATCACGGCGTCGAGCTCCCAGAGCGAGGCCATGTTGATCGCGGTGCCGCGGCGATGCGCCTCCGCGATCAGCGCCTGCGCCATCTGCTCGCGGGCGGCGGGATCCGCGATCGCGTCGAGCTGCTTGCGCATGCCGACGCGCACGGCACCCTCGAGGTTCATGCCGCCGAACTCGCCGGCGGGCCACGACACCGTGAAGAACGGCGCGTGGAAGTGTCCGCCGGTGAGCGCCTGCGCGCCGAGCCCGTAGCCGCGGCGCAAGACGATCGCGAAGTACGGCACGGTGAGGCTCGCGGCGGCGACGAACAAGCGCGACGTCCGGCGCACCAGCGCGGTCTTCTCCGCCTCGGGCCCGACCATGAAGCCCGGCGTGTCGACGAGCGACACGATCGGCAGGCGGAACGCGTCGCAGAGCTGGAGGAAGCGCGCGGCCTTGTCGGACGCGTCGCCGTCGATCGCGCCGGCCAGGTGCTGTGGATCGCTCGCGAGCACGCCGACCGCGCGGCCCTCGATGCGCGCGAAGCACGTCACCACGCTCTTGCCGAACTCGCGGCGCAGCTCGAGGACCGATCCGTCGTCGAAGATCGTCTCGATCACCGGACGGATCGCGTAGCCGCGGCGCCGGTTGTCGGGAATCGCGGCGCGCAGCGTCTCCTGCGGCGCGCACGGCCCCGGCGCGATCGATCCTTGGAAGTACGAGAGGTACTGCTTCGCGATCGCGACCGCCTCGACCTCGTCGGCGACGCGCAGATCGATCACGCCGTTCTTGGTCTGCACGTCGGCCGGCCCGATCTCCTCGGGCGTGAAGGTGCCGAGCCCGCCCGCCTCGATCATCGGCGGGCCGCCCATGCCGATGTTGCTGTCGTCGGTCGCGATGATCACGTCGCAACACCCGAGCAGCGCCGCGTTGCCCGCGAAGCAGCGCCCCGACGCGATGCCGACGCGCGGCACCAAGCCCGACAGCGACGCGAACGCGGCGAAGCTCGACGTGTCGAGCCCGCTGACCGTGTGCGTGTCGGTGTCGTTGGGCCGCCCGCCCCCGCCCTCCGCGAACAAGACGATCGGCAGCCTCCACGCGCGCGCGAGCGCGAGCATGCGATCGAGCTTCGCGTGCCCGACCAGCCCCTGCGTCCCCGCGAACACCGTGTAGTCGTACGCGAGCACCATCGTGCGCGCGGCGTCCGGCGCGAACCGATCGCCGTTGACCGCGCCGACGCCGCAGATGATCCCATCCGCCGGGCTCGCCTTGATCAGGTCGTCCAGGCTGCGCGTCGATCGCTGCGCCGCGAGCGCGAGCGCCCCGTACTCGACGAACGTGCCCGCGTCGATCAGATCCTCGACGTTCTCGCGCGCGGTCCGCTGCCCGGTCTTCCGCCGCCGCGCGACCGCCTCCGGCCGCTGCTCGTCGCGCGTCGCCGCCAACCGCCGCTCGAGCTCGTCGTCGCGCTCCGTCATCAGGACCGAGTCTCCCACCGGTCGGAGTCGAGCGTGAAGAGCGCGAGCACGACGAAGATGCCGCTCGTGATCGGCATGCACAGCGCGTGCGGGACGTACGACCACGCGCTGACCCGCTCGTGCGCGGGCCACGCGCGCGTGCGCCAGGCGTAGTACGCGCCTAACACCGTTAGGATGATCGCGTGCACCGCGATCACGTGGACCAAGCGGTGGTGCACGAGCGCGCGATAGAGCCCGAACGGGTACAGGAACAAGACGATCGCGAGCGCGAAGTAGTTGATCGCGACCAGCGGCGGCAGCTTCCAGACGTGGGTCGTGCCGGCGGCGTAGTCGACGACGTTGGCGCGCCGCCACCGCAGCTGCTGCGAGAAGTAGCCGCGCAGCGTGCTCGGCACGAACGTCCAGCAGCGCGCCTGGTGCGTCATCGTCGTCTGGTAGCCGGCCTTCACGATCTGGCGCGTGAGGTAGCGATCCTCGCCGTGCTTGAGCGTGCGCGCGTCGAGGATCGGCAGGAGCTCGACGAGCACGCTGCGCCGGTACGCCGCGAGGCAGCCCGACACCGACATCACGCGCCGCACCGCGCGCTCGACGTTCTTCGCGACGTAGTACGCGTACCAGTACTTCAAGACCTGCATGCGCGTGAGCCAGTTGTCGTGCTTGTTGCGCACGTCGACCCAACCGCCGACCGCGGCGATCTCCGGCGAGACGAAGCGGCGCACGAGCGCGCGGATCGCGCCCGGCTCGACGAGCACGTCGGAGTCGACCGACACGATGATCTCGCTGTCGGACTCGCGCACGGCGCGGTTGATCGACGCGCGCTTGCCGAGGTTGCGCGTATTCCCTAACACTGTTAGGCGATCGTCGGCGACCGAGCGCGCGTGGGCGAGGCTGTCGTCGGTCGAGGCGTCGTCGATGCAGACGACGCGCAGGCGCGGATAGTCGGACGCGAGCACGCTGCGCAGCGTGTCGACGATCGCCGCGCCCTCGTTGTAGAGCGGCACGACGACGGTCACGCTCGGCGCGAACGTGTCGGTCGTCGCGTCGAGCGGGCGCCGCGTCAGGCGCACGTAGAGCGCGCCGACGTACCGGTTGACGTAGCCCACGATCGCGAGCGCGTGGATGATGATCCGCAGCAGGCGCGCGCAGGATATCGCGTACGATGCGCGCGTGAGAGTGCTGCTCGTCGAGGAAGGTTGGCACTCGACGATGTATCTGGCTCGCGCGCTCGCCGACGCGGGCCACGATGTCACCGCGCTCACGGCAAACGGCACGGCCGCGTCGTGCACGCACCGCGGTGTGCGCTGGATCTCGGGGCCCCGCGTCGACAGCCCGCCGTTCACGGCGTCGCTCGCCCAGATCGCCCCCGCGTTCGATCGGATCTTGCCGCTGACCGAGCCCGCGATGATCCGGCTGTGGGACGCGAGCGGTCCGTGGAGCGATCGGCTGTGGCCGCACGCCGAGCCGTGGCAGCGCCGGCTCGTGCGCGACAAGCACGCGCTCGTCGCACACATGGCGGCCAAGGGGATCGAAGTTCCCGCGCAACGCCCGATCGGAGACGAGCTCGAGCGTCTGCCGGTCGTGATCAAGGGCGCGACCGGCTGCGGCGGCCGCATGGTGCGGATCGTCGAGACCCGCGACGCGCTCGCGAGCGCACGCGCGCGCGCGGCGCGGCTCGGCGGCGAATGGGTCGCGCAGGAGCTCCTGCCCGGCCCGACCTATCTCTTCGGCGGGCTCTTCGATCGCGGCGCGCCGGTCCGCATCTACGCCGGCCGAAAGCTCGAGCAACACCCGCCGCGCACCGGTGGCGCGATCGCGCTGCGCTCGGTCGCCGACGACGCGCTGGTCGAGCTCGGCGTGCGCGCGATGCGCGAGCTGCGCTGGACCGGCTTCGCGAGCGCCGATCTCATGCGCCGCGCCGACGGGCGCCCCGTGCTGGTCGAGATCAACCCGCGCCTGTGGGGCTCGCTCGCCGGCGCGCAGGCCGCGGGCGTCGATCTGTTCACGCCGTTCGCGGCGCTGTTCGGCGGCTGCGCGCCCGCGCCGGATCTGCGCTTCGCGCCGGAACGGGACTGCTGGATCTTCCCCCGCTACCTCAACGCCGCCGCGCATCGCAACCTCGGCGGCGCGCGCCGCGCGCTCCGCGATCTGCGCGGCGATCAAGGCGAGGACTGGCGCGATCCGCGCTTCGTCGTCCACATCCTGCGCCGCCTCTTCCACATGAAGCGGCAGTCGCCGCGCTTCTGAGGGGCGCGGGCACGCCGGTTGCTCGAGAACGTCGCTCGAAAGGAGAGCGTCATGTTGCAGAGCTCGCCCATGTACGCGTACCTGCCGGCCACCGACGTCGCCCGCGCGCGATCGTTCTACGAGAAGACCGTCGGTCTCCGGCCGTCGAAGGAGATCGCAGGCGGCGTGGTCTACGAATTCGGCGGCGGCACCGCGTGCTTCTTGTACCCGACGCCCAACGCCGGCACGTCGAAGGCCAGCCAGGCGTTCTGGCAGGTCGCCGACGTCGAGCGGGAGGTCGCCGAGCTGAAGCAGCGCGGCGTCACGTTCGAGGAATACGACACGCCGCAGATGAAGACGAAGGACGGCATCATGGACGCGGGCGGATCGAAGGCCGCCTGGTTCAAGGACACCGAGGGCAACATCCTCGCGCTCGTCGAGGGTCCGAAACCGACGTGATCGTCTCGGCTATGGCTTCGACCCGAACAGCCACGGCGGCAGCGGCAGATGGATCCATCCCTCGTGCTGCGCCAACCCGACCGCGCAGAACGCGATCGGGATCGCGATCGCGATCAGCCACGGCCACACCCGCCGTCGCCGCCTGGGCGCGGGGCGCGGCAGCGGCGTGCGCTCGTGCACCAGCGCGGCGATCGGCTCGGTCACCGCGCGCGTGAGCGACGCGCGCCCCTCGCTCGTCCCCGCCAGCGCCTTCGCGAACGCGGCGGCGCTCTTCCACCGCGCCTCGCGATCCTTCTCGAGCGCGCGCAGGATCACGCGCTCGAGCTGGTTCGTGATCTGCGGCGCGAGCGCGCGCGGCGCGACCGGCGCGTCCTCGACCTGCATACGCAAGACGGCGAGATCGCGCTCCGCCGAGAACGGCTTCATGCCGGTCAACATCTCGTACAAGAGGATCCCGACCGCGTAGACGTCGCTGCGCGGATCGATCGCCTCGCAGCGCACCTGCTCGGGCGACATGTACTCGGCGGTGCCGAGCAGCGAGCCCGCCATCACGCTGATCTCCGACGGGCGGCCGTCGTCGTCGAGCAGCTTGGCGACGCCGAAGTCGAGCACCTTGACGAGCTCTTCACCGGGCGCGCCGAGGAGCAAGACGTTGTCGGGCTTGAGATCGCGATGGACGACCCCCGAAGCGTGCGCGCTGTCGAGCCCGGCGAGCAGCTGCCGCGCGATGTGGACCGCGCGCGGCGGCGCGATCGCGCCCCGCTCGAGCAGCTTCTTCAGCGAATCACCCTCGTGCAGCTCCATCACGAGGTACGGCGTGTCGTCGAGCTCACCGAAGTCGATGATCGAGACGAGGTTCGGATGGCTGAGCCGGCTCATCGCCGCGGCCTCGCGCTCGAAGCGCTGCCGGCGGTTCGGGCTCGCCGCCTGGCTGCGATGGAGGAACTTGACCGCGACCTTCTTCGCGAGCCCGACGCGCTCGGCGCGATAGACCACGCCCATGCCGCCGGCGCCCAGCCGCTGCTCGATGCGGTAGCGGCCGTCGAGCACGAGTCCGACTCGCGCGTCCTCCATCCATCGCCGAATATACCTTTGCTCTGGTACGCTCGCGTCATGTCCGTCCCGGACCCGCGCGTGGGGACGGTGCTCCAAGGTCGCTACAAGGTCCTCGATCGCAGGACCGAGGGCTCGATGGGCGTGGTCTATCGAGGAGAACGCGTCCAGCTGGGGCGCCCCGTCGCGATCAAGTTCCTGAACGAAGGCTACGCCGCCACCGAGGACGGCCGGCGCCGGTTCGAGGTCGAGGCGCGCGCGATGAGCCGCCTCGAGCACCCGAACTGCGTGCCGGTCACCGATTTCGGCGTCGATCAGGGATCGCCCTACCTGGTCATGGACTTCGTGAGCGGCCAGAACCTGCGCCAGCTCCTGGTCGCCGAGTGGCGCCTCGAGCCGATGCGCGCGGTCGCGATCATGCGCCAGGTGCTCGCCGGGATCGCGCACGCGCACGTGCAGGGGATCATCCACCGCGATCTCAAGCCGGAGAACATCATCGTGTCGCCGGTCGAGGGCCACGGCGAGCACGCGCGCATCCTCGACTTCGGCCTCGCGAAGCTGCGCGACGAGGGCAGCTTCACGACCGGCGTCGCGGTCGGCACGCCGGGCTACATGTCGCCCGAGCAGACGTCGGGCCAGAAGGCCGACGAGCGCGCCGACATCTACGCGTGCGGCGTGATCCTGTACGAGCTCTTGTGCGGACAGAAGCCGTTCCACAGCGAGAGCGCGTTCGAGACGATGCGCATGCATCGCGAGGTGCCGCCGCGTCCGCTCGCGGTCGCCGCCGTCGGCGCGCAGGTGCCGGCCGCCCTCGACGCGATCGTGATGAAGGCGCTCGCCAAGTCGCGCGATGATCGCTTCGCGTCGGCGTCGGAGTTCCGCGCCGCGCTCGAGCAGCTCGAGAGCGCGCCGCCGCCGCGCGCGACCGGCGGCAACCGCAAGACGATGATCATCGGCGGCGCGATCGCCGGCGTGATCGCGATCGGCGTGGTCGCGTCGAAGCCGTGGGCGTCGGGCGGCGCAGCGGCGCCCGCGGTCGCGCCGGCGGCGATCGACGCGCGCGAGGAGATCGAAGAGCACGCGAACAATCCGCCGCCTTCACCCGTCGACGCCGCGCCCGCGCCTGCGGCGACGCTCGACGCCGCGCCCGCGCCGCCGGCTCGCTCGGCGACCGCCAACCCCGACGAGATCGCGCGCATGCGCGCGCTCGCCGATCACGAGCCGAGAGCCGCGATCGCCGGCCTCGAGACCCTCACCACCGCGTACCCCGACGATCCCGCGGCGCAGTACGCGCTCGCCGCCGCCTACGCGCGCGCGCACCAGCGTCGCGCCGCCGTGCAGCGTTACGCGGTCACGCTCCGCCTCGCGCCCGAGTACAAGGACGACGCCACGCTCCTCGACGACGTCGTCGCCGCGCTCGGCGACAACACGTCGAACGATCTCGCCGCCGCGCTGATCGAGCAGGCGATCGGCGCGTCCGCGATCCCGCACCTCGAGACCGCGACGCACTCGCACAGCCGCTCGCTCCGCTATCGCGCGACCAAGCTGCTGGCAAAGTTGCGCTGACCGATCGCGTTCGCCGCGGTCACAAAGGTCACAAGCGCGGGGCCCCCGCGTCTCCAGGCCGTCATGTGCGAGGGACGATCTCTCGCCGACGAAGACGAACCTGTAGGAGACACGAAGATGAACAAGAAGACCCGCAAGACCACCCTCAAGACCCCGGTCCGCACGCGCACGGAGAAGCTGACCGAGCAGGACCTCAAGCTCATCGCCGGCGGCCGCATGCCGAACGAGCCCGCCTGCTCGTGGTCGGCGAACCCGTACATCAGCTGCTGATCGCGGCGGTCACATCCACGACCCCGCGCATCCCACGCCTGAAGGAAAGACGATCATGAACAAGAAGACCCAGAAGAGCACCCTCAAGCAGCCCACCCGTCCGCGCAGCGAGAAGCTGACGGAGCAGGACCTCAAGCTCATCGCCGGCGGCCAGCGTCCGTCGCACGAGCCGGCCTGCTCGTGGTCGGCGAACCCGTACATCAGCTGCTGATGCTGATGCAGACCCGGGCTCGCCCGGGTCGAACCCTTTATGCGCTCCATCGATCAGATCGTCCGACGCGCGACCGGCTTCGACGCCGAGCACCGCATCGACGTCGGCCGCCTGACCGAGCGGCAGCGCGCGCGCTGGCGCAGCGTCGTCGCCGACGGGGACGACAGCTTCTTCGCGCGCCGCGTCGCGTGGGATCGGCTCGACCGGCCCGCGCGCGCCCAGGCGGAACGCCCGGCCTGGGCGGCGCTGCTCGCCGACGTGATCGATCACGCGCGCGGCCGCGACGTGATCCGACCGTTCGTCGAGATCGCGCGCCGCCGGCTCGGCGCGATCGATCCGATCATCTCGCGCACCGCGCGCCGCGATCTCGAGCGCGCCCTGCGCCGCCAGCTCCGCTTCGTCGGTGAACCGACGCTCGCGCAGCACCCCGACGCGACGCTCGAGACGATCGCGCGCCGCTATCCGGTGCTCGCGCGCGTGTGGGCGACGATCACGGAGCAGTGGATCGTCTCGACCGGCGAGCTGATCGCGCGCGTCCGCGCCGACGCGCCGCTGATCGCCGCGACCTTCGCGCGCGGCCGCGCGATCGGCCGGCTCGCGCGCGTCGACGCCGGGCTCGGCGATCGCCACCGCGACGGCCGCACCGTCGCCGCCCTCACCTTCTCGTCGGGGCTGCGCCTCGTCTACAAGCCGCGCCGGCTCGGGCTCGAGCAGGCGTTCGGCGACTTCCTCGCGTGGTGCAACGATCGCAGCGGCGGCCTCGAGCTGCGCGCGCCCGCGATCGTCGCAAGAGGCGACTACGGCTGGGTCGAGCTCGTCGAGCCGTCGTCGTGCCGCACGCGCGCCGAGATCGTCCGCTTCCACGAACGCGCCGGCATGCTGCTGGCGATCTTCTACCTGCTCGGCGAGAGCGACTGCCACAGCCAGAACCTGATCGCGTGCGGCGAGCACCCGATCCCGCTCGATCTCGAGACGCTCTTGCGCCCGGCGCGCACGCGCCCCGACTCGCCGTGGTTCGACGTGAAGATCGAGCTCGAGCACGACGTCGCGCGCACCGCGATGCTCCCGTTCTGGGCGCGCAGCCGCAAGGGCGGCGGCATCGGCCACACGCCGTACCCCGAGGGCGCGATCGGCGGCGGCACCGCGAAGATCCCGCCGAACCGCCCGCGCCTGCGCGGCGCGCCGGTCGCGCCCGAGGCGCACGTCGAGGACATCGTGCGCGGCTTCACCGCGATGTACCGCGTCCTCGAGCGCCATCGCGACGCGCTGCTCGATCCGGACGGCCCGCTCGCGGTCTTCGCCGCCGATCACGCGATCCGCTACATCGCGCGCGGCACCGGGATCTACGAGCTGATCCAGAACGCCGCGCGCCACCCCGACACGATGCGCGACGGCCGCGAGCGCGCGATCGTCTTCGACGCGCTGTCGCGCAACCAGCTCGGCGAGCCGAAGCGCCCCGCGTCGTGGCCGATCGCCGCGCACGAGATCGCCGCGCTCGAGCGCGTCGACGTCCCGCTGTTCCACGCGAGCCCGATCGATCGTCACCTGCGCCTCGACGGCGGCGGCCTCGCGCGCGATCTGTTCGCCGAGAGCGGCCTCGACGGCGTGCACCGGCGCGCGCGCTCGCTCGATGATCGCGATCTCGCGCGCCAGGTCTTCCTGATCCGCGCGCACTTCGTGTGCTTCACCGCGCGCCGGCCGCCGCGCCGCCGGCGCCAGATCGAGCGCTGGCCCGACGCGCGGGTCCCGAGCGCGGATCGATGGATCGATCGCGCGATCGCGATCGGCGACGAGCTCGAGCGCACCGCGCTGCCCGGCAAGGACGGCGCGCTGACCTGGCTCGCGCCCGAGATGTCCGATCTCGGCCGCTACCAGCTGATGCGGCTCGGCCCCGACTACGGCGGCGGCGCCGCGGGCATCGCGCTCTTCCTCGCCGCGATCGATCGCGTCACCGGCGCCCGCCGCTTCGCCCCGATCGCGGAGCGCGCGCTGATGCCGTTCCGCGCGCCGGCGCGCGAGGCCGACGGCCTGCGCGGCATCGCCGCGACGATCTACGCGCTCACCGCCGCCGGCGATCTGCTCGGCGACCGGTCGCTCCACGACGACGCGCGCCGCATGTTCGCGCTCGTCACGCCCGCCCGCGTCGCCGCCGACAAGTCGCTCGACCTCACCGGCGGGACGGCGGGCCTCTTGCTCGCGGCGCTCGCGCTCCATCGCCGCACCGGCGACGCGAAGCTGGTCGCGATCGCGCGCGCGCTCGGCGATCACCTGCTCGCGCGCCGCGAAGACGGCGGCGTGTGGCGCACCGGCGACGGCCACGTCGGCGTCGGGTTGTTGCACGGCCAGAGCGGCTTCGGCCTCGCGCTCGCGCGGCTCGCCCGCGCGACCTCCGCGAAGAAGTATCGCGCCGCCGCCGAGGCGGCGTTCGCGTTCGAGCGCACGCGCTTCTCGCGCGATCACGGCGAGTGGATCGACACGCGCCCGCGATCGTATCGCGGCAGCGTGTGCAAGGGCGCGGCCGGCATCCTGCTCGCGCGGCTCGGCGCGCGAGCGATCCTCGACGTCGGCGAAGACTGCGACACCGCGATCTCCGCGTGCGCGAGCGTCGGCATGCTCGAGATCGATCACGTCTGCTGCGGCAACTTCGGCCGCATCGAGGCCGAGGCGCTCGCCGGCGACGTCCTCGAGCGCCCCGCGCTACGCGAGGCCGCCGCGCGCAAGGCCCAGGCGTTGGTCGATCGCGCCGACGCGCTCGGCGGCTTCTCGCTGCTGTCACCCGCGCGCGCGATCGCGCACCCGTCCTTGTACGTCGGCGTCGCCGGCGTCGGCTACACGCTCTTGCGCCTCGCCGCGCCGCGCGCCCTGCCCTCGCTGATCTCGTGGGAGTGATCATGATCGCCAACCCGAACACGCGCATCGTCCGCCAGTCCGAGCAGATCGTCGGCATCGAGTCGCCCGTCAAGGGCAGCGGCCTCCGCATCTGGGCGCCGACGACCGAGGATCGCCCGCTGCTCGCCGCCGCGATCCCGGTGATCAACGGCGCGTCCAACGGCGCCACCCTCGCCGACGATCTGCGCGCGCGCCTGGTCGAGCACGGCATCCTCGTGCACCGCCGCCAGGTCTCCGCGCCGTCGCTGCACGCGTGCGCGCTCGAGGTGGTCGGGCCCGCGCCCGCGGCGGACCAGCTCGTCCTCGCCGCCGCCGTGCGCTTCGAGCCGCGCGGCGGCGTGCCGATCCTCTCGCGCGATCTGCCGGCGCGCGGCCTCGATCTCGACGGCCCGATCGCGTGGGTCGAGGATCCGGTGACGCGCATCGCGTTCCCGTATCACGTGCCGGCGCGGTGGACGCGCGCGCTCGCCCGCACGCTCGAAGGCGCGCCGATCGCGGAGCTGACGGCCGAAGCGCGCGCCGCCTTCCACGCCGCCGGCATCCTCTTGTCGCGCGACGATCTGCGCGCGCACGCGCGCCGCGCCGCCGCGATCCTCGATCGATCGCGCGCGCAGCTCGCGACCCAGCTCGCGACCACGCCGTTCGAGCTCGGCATCCCGCGCCTGCAGCTGCGCGCGCTCGCGCGTCACTACCGCGCGCTCGACGAGCAGGGCTGGTTCGGGCCGTCGGCGCAGGCGCCCGGCCGCGGCGTGATCTACGAAGAGCCCGCGAGCATGTTCTTCCATCGCCAGTGCGGCGCGCTCGCGTCGGCGCTGATGGGCGCGCGGTGGAAGCCGAGCTACTGCTACCTCGCGCGCTATCGCCCGGGCGCCGATCTCCCGCGCCACGTCGACCGCGAGCAGTGCGGCCTGACGATCTCGATCCAGATCGAGCTCACGCCGGCGCGCGCGCGCCGCGCCGCGTGGCCGCTGTGCGTCGAGCTGAGCGCTCCGAACAAGCAGATCCTGCGCGCCCGCATGCTCGACGGCGAAGGCGTCGCGTTCCACGGCACCAAGCTCGCGCACTGGCGCGACCCGCTGCCCGCGCGCGCGTCGGGCACGTACCTGTTCATGCACTTCGTCGAGGAGTCGTTCCGCGGAGCGCTGCACTGATGCGCCTCGCCGACGTCCTCGCCGCGCACGACGCGTACCGCCCGTTCACCGCGCTGCCCGACAACCTCGGCGACGGCTTCCTCTACTGCGCGAACCCGATCTTCCGCGCGGTGCGCGATCGCGCGACCGCCGCCGGCGTGCGCTTCACGACCGACGACTTCTGCGGCTATCGCGTCGCGCCGCTCGCCGCGCTCGGCCCGATCCTGCGCGCGCGGAAGATCCCGTACACGGACAACGTCGGCGTCCTGCGCGCGTCGGAGCGCAAGCGCCCCGGCGGCGCGCTCGCCAACGTGATGCCGATCAAGCCGAACGTGGTCCTGCACGAGGCCGCGCACTGCGTCGCCGATCGCGTGCTCCCATCGCCGCGCGGCCTGACCAAGGCGCGCACGATCGCGCTCCGCTCGGCGCTCGGCGAGTCGTTCGCGAACGCGTGCGAGGTGCTCGGCATGGCGGCGGCGACCACGCGCGCGCACCGCTACTTCTACGATCAGAACAGCTTCACGAGCGTGTCGCCGCGCATGCAGGAGGCGCTCGCGCAGACGGTCGATCAGATCGGCTGGGCGGCGACCGCGCGCACCGCGTTCCTGTCGTTCGTCCTCGCCAACACGATGTCGAAGACGATCTCCGACGAGACCTGCGCCCGGGTCTGGGACCTGGCCGGCGCCGGCGCCCCGGCTCGGAAGAAGGATCGAGGCGCCATCGAGGTTGTCACACGCGTCGGCTTGACCCTCAACCTGAAGTTCCGAATGGAGACCGCGGCCTTCTTCATGCGCTACGAGCACGGCATCGAGCAGGATGTCTTCCGCCTGAACGACTACGACGTGCTCGCGGTGTTCGAGCGCGATCGCGCGCTGCGCGGCTCGATGGACGAGCTGTGCGCGATCCTCGCGGGGGCGTCGTGACGTTGCGCCTGCGCATGAACGAGCGCGCGAAGATCTCGCTGCGCCAGGTCGGGCGCGATCGCAACCCGGTGCTCGTCGTCGACGACGTCCTCGCCAACCCCGACGAGATCCGCACGCGCGCGCTCGAGAGCCGCTACCGCCGCGGCGAGCAGGTCCGCTACTACCCCGGCTATCAAGCCGACTGCAGCCTGCCCGGCATCGACGAGCTCGCCGCGTGGGTCGCCGAGCGCATGTGGTGCGACGCGTACGGCCGCGAGCGCGGCACGCTGATCGACGAGGCCGACTGCCCGCGCCCCGTGTTCAGCGCGCTGTCGCCGCAGCCCGACGGCAAGTACCTCAACATCCACGTCGACGGCCACAGCTGGCTCGCGGTCCTCGTCTATCTGTCGCCCGGCGAGGACCGGCGCTCGGGCACCGCGTTCTGGCGCCAGCGCGAGCACGGCGTCGAGTCGATCTACATCGGCCCCAACGCGATGAAGACGATGAGCCTGGTCGACGCCGTGTTCGGCACGCGCATGGTCGAGCGCGTCTTGCCGCCGCTCGGGCGCTCGACCGCGGCGACCTTCGAGCAGTTCGCGAGCGATCTGTGCGAGCGCGACGTCAGCCCGCCGTTCCCCGAGCGCTCGCACGGCGCGTGGGAGCGCACCGGCATCGTGCGCGCGAAGTACAACCGCCTCGTCGCGTACCCGACGTGGATGTGGCACAGCCCCGCGATGCGCGACTACGCGCCGCCGCGCTCGCTCGCCGAGGCGCGGCTCACGCTCAACGCGTTCATCCGCCATCCGTTGCTCGAGCCGCGATCGCTCGTGCCGATCGCGCCGATCCGAGGCGTCGCATGATCTCCTTGACCCTGCTCGACACGCAGTGGCCCGGGCACATCCCCGATCTCGCGCCGGCGATCGAGGAGATGGGCTTCCGTCGCTACTGGGCGTCGGAGCACCACTCGTCGTGGCAGAGCGCGAGCCCGATGATCACCGCCGCGCTCGCCGGCTCGGTCACCGAGACGCTGCGGGTCGGCACCGCGGGCGTGATGCTGCGCCTCGCGAGCGTCGCGCGCGTGCTCGACGACCGCGCGATGCTCGAGCTCTTCTATCCGGGCCGCTTCGATCTCGGGATCGTCGGCGCGCTGCCCGATCCGGCGACCGTCGATCGCTACGCGCACGATGCGATCATCGCCGACGGCGATCAGTATGTCGCGCGCGTGCGCCGCCTGGTGGGCGAGGTCCGCGCGCGCGATCCGCGCGCCGAGCTCTGGCTGTGCGGCAAGAGCGAATCGGTCGCGCGGCTCGCCGGCGAGCTCGGCGTGCGCTTCGCGTTCCATCACTACCTCGCCGGCTCGCCGCCGGACGGCGAGCTCGCGCCCGCGCTCGCGTATCGCGACGCGTTCGTGCCCGCGCCCGGCCTCGACGTCCCGTGGCTCTCGATCGCGGCGTACGGCGCGTGCGCGGGCAGCGAAGCGCAGGCGCGCACCGAGTGGGAGGCGTACTTCGAAGGCCGCCCCGCCGGCCGGCCCTCGTTCCTCGGCACGCCCGACGCCGTCGCGTCGACCCTCACCGCCCTCGCCCGCCGCTACGACGCGCGCGAGCTCGCGCTCGACTGCTTCGCGTCTTCCTACGACGCGCGCAAGGACGGCCTCGCCGCGATCGCCTCCGCGCTCGCCGTCACATCGGTCACAACGCGCGAGCCCTCGGTCTCTCGGGCATGAAGAAGAAGACCCTCCCCAAGCTCCGCCTCGACAAGCAATCGCTCCGCGTCCTGTCACACGACGAGATCCGCGACGCCGCCGGCGCCATGCCCGATCCGTTCCCGCCGTCGTGGTTCCGCTGCGGCTTCACGATCTGGTGCGACTGATCGATCTCACGCTCGCGGCAGCCGGCGTTTGATGTAGCCTGGCGCCGGCTTCGATGAGCGCGCCCGCCGGCAACCGAGCGTCGCGATCCGCGCCCGTGGATCCCGCGGCGCTGGAGACGCTCGTCACGTGGTTGCGCGCGCTCTTGTCCGAGCGCCTCGAGGCGGTGCGCGCCGACGGCAAGCACGCGATGCGGTCCGAGCTCGAGGTCTTGCTCGCGGCGCCGTCGCGCGTGACCGCGGCGCCGCCGATCCCGCCGCCCTTGGCCGAGCTCGCGCGCCGGCTCGACGCCCGTGCCGACGAGACCGCGATCCTCGCGGTCTTGCTCGCGATCGCGATCGACCCCGCGCTCGGGCGCGCGGTCGGCCTGCTGTGCGATCCGCTCGCGCGCGACGTCCCCACGCGCGAAGCGATCACGAACGTCGCCGGCCTGCCCGCGTCGCATCGCATCACCGCCGAGGACGCGCTCTCGCGCTGGGGCTTGATCGTCCGCACCGATCACGGCCTCGCGCTCGATCCGATGATCGAGGCGCGCCTGCTCGGGCGCGCGTGCCGCGACGCCGCGTCGGTCGAGCACGTCGCGCTCGTCCCGGTGAAGGCGCCGCTGCCCGGCTGGCCGATCGACGAGCTCGCCGAGCAGGTGCGCCGCGCGATCGCGGCGGGCGCGCGCGGCGTGCGGCTCTGGATGCGCGGCCCCGAGGGCAGCGGGCGACGCACGATGTTCGCGTCGATCGCGCGCGCCGTCGGGCTGGTCGCGGCGACGGTCGCGCCCGACTCCTCCTCGGGCGGCGTGGTGCGCGCCGCGATGCGCCTCGCGCGCCTCGAGGATCTCGCGCTCGTCTGGCTCGATCGCGCGCGCCTCCCCGCCGATCTGGCGCCGCCCGCGCTGCAGGCGTGGCTCGACCCCGAGCCGCCGCCGCCGGCGCCCCCGGGCGTCGCCGCGATCACCGTGCGCGTGCCGCTCCCCGATCGCGCGGCGCGCCGGCAGGCGTGGGACACGCTGGTGCCCGCGTACGCGGGCTGGTCCGAGGCCGATCGCGCCGCGCTCGTCGACGGTTGGACCGCGCGGCCCGGACAGCTCGTCGCCGTCGCGTTGTCGGGGGCACGCTCCGCCGCGGAGGCCGCGGCGCGGCTGCGCGCCGACGCGACCCAACAGCTCGAAGGTCACTGCGAGATCCTCGACACCCCGTTCGAGTGGGACGATCTGATCGTGCCGGCGCCGCTCGCGACGTCCTTGCGCGAGCTCGCCAACGAGGCGCGCGCGTTGCCCGCGCTGTGGGACGATCCCGAGGTCGGGCGCTTGTTCCCGCAGGGACGATCGATCGCCGCGCTCTTCTGCGGACCGCCCGGCACCGGCAAGACCATGGCGGCGCAGGTGATCGCGCGCGCGGTCGGGCTGCCGCTCTTCCGGATCGATCTCAGCCGCATCGTCAGCAAGTACATCGGCGAGACCAGCCAGAACCTCGCGCGCGTGCTCGGCGCGGCGCGCCACACCGACGCGGTCGTCTTCTTCGACGAGGCCGACGCGCTGTTCGGCCGCCGCACCGAGATGCACGACGCCCACGATCGCTACGCGAACGCGGAGACCGACTACCTCCTGCAGGCGCTCGACGCGTGGCCCGGCGTCGCGCTCCTCGCGACCAACAAGCGCGGCAACATCGACCCCGCGTTCGTGCGCCGCATGCGCATGATCCTCGAGTTCCCTCGCGCCGACGCCGCCGAGCGCCGGCGGATCTGGGCGCGCCTCGCGCCGTCGTTCGTCGGCGATCGCGCCGTCGCGCTCGCGCCGCTCTGCGCGCGGGTCGCCGACGGCGTCGAGCTCAGCGGCGCGCAGATCAAGGCGGCGCTGCTCACCGCGCGCGCCGCCGCGCTCCACGCCGGCGCCGCGATGACGGCGGAGCACCTGGTGCGCGGCGTCGAGCGCGAGCTCGAGAAGGAAGGGCGCAGCCTGCCGGTGCGCGAGCGCGCGCAGCTGCTCGGCTGATCGCTACGGCGCCGCCTCGAGCGTCGCGCACAGCTCGCCGCCGCGCGCCGCGGCCTCCGCGGTCTGCCGCGGTCCGCCCGCGAGGCACAGGAAGTAGCGCGCGCCGATCTCGATCGCGCTGTCGGACCAGTAGTTCTCGCCGCTGCCGCCGGTGTTGTGATGATCGTGGCGATACGCGTGCGCCGTGCGCCGCTCGCCGGTGCCGGTCGACTCGAGGTAGTAGCTCGCGCTCGCGCGCAGCTCGGCGATCGCGTCGTCGAGCTTCTTGGCCGGCTTGAACCACGTGATCGACAGGATGTCGCCCCCGCACGTCACGAGCACGACGTCGCCCATCGACTGCACCGTCCCCGCGCACCGGATGCGCAACCCGAAATCCGGGATCGCCGTCCATGCGCTCGGCACCGTCGCGTCGATCGTCACGACCGGCGCCGGCGCCGGCGCCGAGGTCACCGGGCTCGGTGACGCACACGCCGCGATCACGAGCGACGCGCAGACCTTCACGCGCCCTCGTCGTAGCGATACGCCCACAGCTCGATCGACGGATCATCCGGGCTCGACTGCGAGACGAGCTGCCCGGCGTCGTTCCACCGGAAGCGCACGACGCGCTCCGTCGCCAGCTCCGCGCCACTGTGCTCGCGCGCGACCAGCAAGCGCCCGTCGGGCGACCACTCGAGATCGATCGTCGTTCGCGCGCCATCGAACGCGCGCACCTTCTCGACGTGGGACAGCCGGTCCGCCGCGTCGAAGCGCGCGGTCTTCTCGGTGAGCGTGGAGCCCTTCGCCGACTCGATGACGTGGACCGTGCGGCCGCCGTCGCTCCACTGCCACGTCTCGATCGGCTCCCGTTGCTTGCTGAACTTCCGGAGCATGTGGGTACCGGCCGGCCGATCGCCGACGTCGTACGTGAAGACGCGCTCGTGCTCGGGCTGATCGGGGGCCTCGTCGGTCGCCTCGTCGAAGTGGCGGATCCGATCGATCCGCGCGCCGTTCCACACATAGACGTCGCGCCACCTCACGCGCCCGGGCTCCAACGACGTGCGCACCTCCGCGAGCCGGTCGTCAGCGGTCCACGCGATCTCGTAGCGCGAGAACGTGCCGTCGATCCGTTCCATGACGCGCGGCTGACCCGCCCCGATGTCCATCGGCCAGAACGGGGCCGGCGCGAGCGCGAACCCGGCGATGTCGGTGATCATCCCCAATGCGAGCTGGTCTCCATGATGTTGTCGTTGTTCGTCTTGGCCGCCGAGGCCACGCTCAGCACCATCCCGTCGGTGACGTGATAGGGCCCCGCGTCGACGTCGTGGTTCCGCGCCATCGCGAGCTGCTCGTACCACGTGCGCTCGAGGTAGGCCAAGGCAGGCATCAACGCCGGCTCCATGATGTCGTTCATCTCGGAGTACGCGTGTCTCATCGCGCTCGGGATCGCCGTCCTCAGCTGCGAGGCGTGGGCCGTCAGCCATCCGATCGGGTTCGTGAGCGCCGTGATCGGTGTGATCGTCGTCGGCGGCGGCGTGCTCGCGTTGGTCAACGTCCGGACCGCGATCTCGTAGTCCGCCGCGTCCGCGGCGCCGAGCGCCATCGCCATGCCGGTGTCGAACCAACCCTTGACGCGCGAGGCGGGCGTCGCGACGTAGTCGTCTTCGTCGTCGGTATCGTCCGCCGGCACGGGGCGCACGTGCAGGTTACCGCGCCGATGCGTCACTGCGCCGAGCAGGATCGCCGGCATGCCGGCACCGCGATGCGAGCCACTGCCGGGATCCAGCGTGCCCACTGCGATGTTGTCGACCGCGTCGACCAGCGGTCCCGATCCTCCCCGCAAGGTGAAGCCGATCTGATCGTGGAAGAGCGTCGCGACGGCGCCCGTCATCGGTGGGAACGGCCTGAAGTCGCGATTCGGATGGCGCTGCTCGAAGAGCTGCACGAGGAGGTACTGGGTCGTGTGGTGCGACTGGCGGTTCGGCTGCCGGTGCATGTACGAGTCGCCGTGAGTGGCGATCCACAAGCCCGGCTGCGCCGGATCCGCCGGTGCGTTGATCGACGCGCCCCAGAACTGCGACGCGGTCAAGATGCTGGTGATGCGACCGAGCTGCGCCGCTTCGCGCCGGATCTGCGCCGCGAAGGTGCTGTCGAGCGCGAACCCCGAGCTCGCCCACGGACGATCGGCGAAGCCGCGCGCGAACAACAGGATCCGCGCGGTCGCGCGAATCACCGGATCGGCGATCTCCGTCGAGCTGAACGAGCTGTTGCCGAGCATCTGGTCCCAGAGATCGCGCCCCGCGCCGTCGTACGGGATCACGGCGAGATTCATGGCCTCGAGGACGGCGGTCTCGAGCGGGTCCGTCGCGTTCAAGCGGTCGCCGCTCATCCGCAGGGTGAGCTTGATCTCGCAGCCGGTCTCGATGACGAGGTACCGCTCGAGCTTGAGCCGGAAGGTCGTCACGTTCAGGTGCGTGATCGGATGTTGCGTCGAGTCCGTCGCGACCCCGCTGGTCTCGCTCGAATCGATCGCGAGATCCTCGATCGCATTGCGGATGTGATCCCGCTTGGTCGTGAGCCACGCCTTGATCTGGGTGACGACCGGACTGAACGTGCTGGTCGCGCCCGCATCGATGTTGCTGCCCGAGAAGCCGTTGATCCAGTCGGCCATGGCCGCCCCGACGTGCGAGACGTCGTGGCGGACCTCCTCCCCGATCAGCTGCGTGCCCGTGGTGGTGGTCGTTTGATCGATGTGCTCGATCTCGAGGTGCGCGCGATCGGGGTGCGTCACGTAGTTGACGAAGCGCGTACCGAGCCCGATGAAGTCCGGCTGCAAGCCGCGCACGGAGGTCGGAGGGATCTCGGCACCGCGTCCCTCCGCGAACGTCCGCGCCACCGCCTCGGCTTGCGGATCGAAGTGGAGGCCGACGCCCGGCTCGCCGACCTGTGGCGTCGCGTCGCTGCCCGGCGGTCGTGGACCGGTCTGCTGGAGGACGTGCGCGAGCTCGTGACGGATCACGCGCGGGCTCGCGCTCGCGCCCGGCGCAGCGTCCGGCGCGAGGATGATGTGGCTGCCGGTGGTGAGCGCGCGCGCGCCCGCCGCATCGGTCGCGCGCTCGGCGTCGAGGCCGGTGTGCAGACGGACGTGCGAGAGGTCTTGCCCGAGCTCGCGCTCGAAGCCCGCGCGCTCGAGCGTCGACAGCGGCCGGCCGCCGCCGAGCTCGAGATGCGCCGGCGCGCGCCGGGTCGCGCCGTCACGCGGCAACGGCGCCAGATCGAGGAAGTCAGCGCCGGTGTGCTCGACGTTCACGCTCGTCGGCGCGGGAGGCAGCTCGCCCGGATGGCCGGGAAGCGCCGTATAGATCGAATTGAGCGCGTCGCGGACCCAACCCTGGACGGGCGTGATGAACATGCTGACCAGATCGTCGACGAAGCCGGTCAACGTCGCGAGCAGCTCGCCCGGATCGAAGCCCAGCAACGCGCGGATCGCGTCGCCGATCATCGTGCGGATGTGGTCCCACTGGTTGACCGCCTGCAGCAGCGCCTTGACGATCTCGTAGCCGGCCATGTACTTGCCGCCGAGATCGCGCGCGATCATGTCGAGGAAGATCTCGACCATGTCCTCGGTCGTGACGAGCTGGTTCGGGAACCGCAGGCGCCCGATCGCGTCGACCGCGCCCATGAACAGGCTGCGGATCGAGCCGAAGATCACGTCGTCGACGCCGCCCAAGCTCCGCGCTTCCGCGATCACCTCCGCGATCACGTAGATGTGGTCGGCGATGAAGGCCAGCACGCGCGCGAGCAGCGGGTGCTCGAGCACGAACGCCTGGATGTCATCGCGGACGTCGTGCGCGAAGCCGACGACGCGCGCCACCGCGCCGAGGATCGCGCGGCCCATTGTGGCGAGCCGGCGCAGGATCCGGCCGACCCAGCTGGTCGTGCGGCCGGTGTTGGTGTGTGCGTGCGCGGGCTGCGAGAAGCGCTCGAGGAACTCGAGCCGCGGATCGAGGAGCAGCGTCTCCGCGAGCGTCTCGACGCGGAAGTTCGACCGGATCTGATCCCACATCCCCGTGATCGCTGCGCGCGGATCCTGGATCAGCGCGCCGACGATCTCGATGAACTGCGGGTTCGCGAGCGTGAAGGTGACGGCCTTCAAGATGCGCGCGTACTCGGCGGCCTGCCCTGCGACCGGGAAGAGATCGACGATGTCGAGCGCGAGCCCGACGACGAACATCGTCCCCGTCTCCATCCCCTCGGCGAGATCCTGGAGCTCCTCGACGGTGGCGTTCATCATCACCGCGTACGAGAACTCGGTGAGCATCGGCTCGTCGCGGAGCGAGTTCGTGAGCGGGAACGTCTGCCCGTCCTTCACCACGGTCAGCAGCGTCTCGCCGTCGTACGTCGTCGTGACGGTGCCGTCGACCACCAGACGGCGGTCCATCACGTGCAGGCCGTCGCGTCGGATCAGAGGCGGGTTGAACGTGAAGCTCTTGTCGACGCTGATGACCTCCCACGTGATGCCGTCGATCCGGAACGGATGCGCGGGCCCGAACGGGCGCGCGTCGTCTTGGATGGACGTGACCGAGCCCGGGTCTTCGATCGTGTGCTGTCCCCGGGTGCCGACGATCCCGAAGTCCTGCTGATGCTGTGCCATCGTCGCGAACAGGCCGTCGTACGTGTTCTGCAGCGCGGTCTGCCGATCGGGGATCCATGTCGATGCCGGCTGCTCGTCGGGGCGCAGGAAGTTGTCGAGCGCCGTCGAGGTGCCGAGGTACGCGAGCGTGTGCTCGACGACCGGCAACCAGTCCCACGCCATCTCCCGATCCCAACCCTTCATGACCCACTGCCCGTCGACCTGCTCGACCAGCTTGTCGCGGAGGACGGTGGCGATTCGCAACAGCGCGGCCGCCTGGTGACCGTCGCGTTCGTTGTCGTCGTCGATGTGATAGAGGAAGTGGATCTGTAGATCGTTGAGCGCTTCGGCGGCCGCCTGGCGCTCGAAGACCTCGCGTCCGAGGACGCGCGTGTGCTCCCAGGCGTTCGCGGTCGCGTCGTGCGCGTTCAGGAGCGGTAGGACCATCGTGCGGATCACGCGCTCGCGCTCGTGCACGAGCGCGGCGCGCTGGCGATCCTCGAGGTGCGCCCAAGTGTGCTCCTGGTCGGTGCGCAGCGTGCCGGCGAGGCCGATGCGATCGAGCGTCGAGCCGACCTGTTGGCGGCGCACGCGCGAGACGTCGAAGACGTGATCCCAGACGAGGAGCCACTGATCGTCCGAGAGGGTTTGTTGGAGTTGCGTGATGGTCACCGCGCCGCCGCCACGATCCGCGGCGTCGGCAGCGGCGAGCGCCGCGTTCACGTCGGGGATCGCGCGGAACGCGAGCTTGCGGGTCCGCCGGACCGTATCGGGCGCGTCGTATACGAGCCGCACGAACCAGTCGCGCCATCGATCGAGATCCGCCGCCGACCCGCCCATCTGCGTGAGCTCGTCGGCGGTGGGCGCGTGTTCGGGCGCCACGACGTCGATCGCGGCGTCGGCGGCGAGCGCTTGGTTGACCTCGGGGATCGTCTGCAGCGTGATCTGACGCCGTCGCGTCAGCCCGTCCGCGTCGGCCATGATCAGCGCGAGGAACGCGCTCCAATAGGCCTGATCCGTCGGCAGGTCGTGGAAGTCCTGCGCCGAACGCGGCGTCGCCGGCGGTTGAACGGTGACGCGATCGAACTGCGCCAGCAGATCGTTCACGTCCTGCGAGGCGCGCAGGTACGGCACCATGCCGATCGGGCTCGGGATCCGCCACAGCACCAGGTCGGGCTGCTCGATCGTCGCCTGCGCCGGCGGGATGACGTAACCGAACCCCAGCGCCGACCAACCCTCGATCAGCGTCCGCGTGATCGGGTGCGCGCGCAGGAGGCGGCGCACGGGCGTGCCCGGATCGGAGCCGTGGAGATAGACGAACCCGTCGCGGCCGATCGTGTGACGCACCGGCCGGAGCGTCGAGCCCCGCTCGGTGTCCTGCGCCTGGTTCAGGATCGGGATCTGATCGATCGCGAACCGCGAGCCCTCGGTCCCGCCCAGCAGGGCATCGATGTTGTCCGCCAGCCGCTGGTAGTGCTCGTTCTGGTAGAGGAGCACGAGCTGTTCGACGGAGAACTCTTCGATGCCCTCGATCTGCGAGTTGGGTAAGTCGCGCGCGAGTTGCGAGATGGGACCTTCGGGGTGCGCCACGAAGGCCGTCGTGATCGCGAGGACGTCGTCGTCCTGCTGACGCCCACCGGGGAGCTGCTCGTGCGCGGTGACGATCAGCCTCATGGCGTCCGCGATGTCGGGGAACCCGGCGAGATCGGCGAGCTGAGCCAGCATGAAGGCGGTCCGCGCGCGGTGATCGATGCGCACGTCCTCACCGGGCCAGTTGGTGACCGGTGGATCGAGCTGCGAGATCGGACCGGACCAGTGCGCGCGAAAATCATCGTCGGTGGCGCGGTCGTATTGCCGCACGCGCGTGCGATAGCTGGCGAGCGCGACCATCAACCACGACGCCTGCGCGAGCAGCGTCGTGCGATCGGTCGGGATGCGCGACGGATCGAAGCTGATCGGGTGGGTTCGATCGCTCCACGCCGGGCTGATCACGCCGATCACCCTCGTCTGGATCGGACCTTGGAAGTCGTCGAAGCTCGCCGTGGCGATGCGAACCCGTTGCTCGTACTCCGCCGCCGTCGGCAGCGAGCCGTCGGTGCGACGGGCGTAGAACGACGTGGCGTGGGTGGTGAGCAGCGTGCGCAAGCCGGGGAACGGCTCGGGCCGCGCGCTGAGCGCCTCCAACGTCGAGTGGTCGAGCCCGCGCGCGGCCGCGGCCGGATCCTCCTCGCCGGTGAGGCGGCCGAGTCGCCAGAAGTCGAGCGACCACTGCGCGACCGCGCCCAGGGCGGGCGCGAAGTCGCGCACGAGGAGATGGCGCACCTCCGCGCTGAGCGTCATGCCCTCTTGCGTGCCGGCGCGGATCGCGTCGGCGTGGTCGTGCACGAACGCGGCGTACGTGACGATGCGCGACGCGATCGTCGCGCGTTGATCGAGGCGCTCGTCGCGCGTCGAGACGGTGCGTGACGAGCTGTCGGGCGGCTGCAGGAGCGCGATGCGGATCGCCTCGAGCCCGAGGATCGTCATCAGGGCGACCTCGGTGAGCTCGCCGGGGTGGAGCTCCGCGTCGTGGACGACCTGCTGGAGGTCCCTCAGCAGGAGGACCTGATCCCGTGCGGTGTTGCTGTCGTGGATCGGGGTCTCCCAGACGCCCGAGTACGTGCCGATCAGGTAGGCCGCGGTCATCGCGATCGACTTGCTCGGCTTCGCCTCGCCCAGGATCGGCAGCGTCTGCCAGATCTGCGCGATCCGATCGAGCAGGTGATCGGCGCCCACCCGATCGACGTACGCCGTGTAGACGGCGGGATCCGGGTTGAGCGACTGCGTCTCGTCGAACCGGACGAGCAGGCGCACCGCCGCGGCCGTCTGGCTGTTCCGCTTGAGGCCGTCGAAGAGCGCGGCGCGCGCCTTCGCCGGCAGGTCGGCCAGGTGCGGCGCCGCGCCGCCCGCGACCGCGAACGCCGGATCGACGGCGTCGTTGATCACCGCGGTCGCACGTTCGGTCCAGAACGCGGTCGCATCCGGGGCGGCGGTCCACGCAGCGGACAGCGCGTCGATGCGAGCTGCGGCGTCGGACTCGCCGGCCGCGGTCGCGAGCCGCGACCACTCCGCGAGGATCTCGGTCGTGGTCAGGTCCCACGGCGTCGCCGGGAACGGCTGATCCCACGCGAGCGGCTCCGCCGCGCCGGTGCGCTCGCCGGCGACCGGGCGATCGCGATCGTCTTCGCTGTCGAGCCGCGCGGTCTGCTGGAGGACGTGCGCGACCTCGTGGACGAGGACGGGGAACGTGCGCGGCGCGGTCACCGCTTCGTCGCGGCCGAGGTAGACGTGCGCGCCGGTCGCGACCGCGCGCGCGCCGTGCGTGGCGGCGGCGGCGTCGGGGCCGCTGTGCACGCGCACCGCGGCGAGATCGGCGGCGAAGACGCGCTCGAGGCGCTCGCGGATCGTCGGCGGCAGCGGACGGCCGGCGCCGCCGAGATCACGCGCCGCGGGCGCGGGCGAGAGATCGTGCGCGGCGATCATGCGACCGCTCGCCGCGCGCGCCACCGCGACCTCCGCCTCGGCTTCGAGGCGCGCACGCGAGGCCGGCGCCCGCGGTCGCGCGATCGCGGGGGCCTGCGCCGGTGCGCGCGCCGGGGCCGCTTTCGCCGTCATCGGTCACCGCGCGATCGTGATCTCGCGGTAGAGGACGCGTCCGGTCTGGACCGAGAACGGCTGCGCGTCGCGGTGGAGCTCGGTCTTGCTGTCGAGGACGACCACGCGCATCGTGCCGGCGTCGCCGACGGACGCGCTGCGCTCGTCGCTCGGGCTCGGCGCCTTGTGCTCGACCATCACGAGCGGCTCGCGCTCCGCCTTCGCGGGCGCAGCGTGCTCGAGGATGATCCGGAACACGCCGGTCGCGTCGGTGCGCGCGTGCGCGATCGCGTGATCGCGCGCGTCGATCACCTGTACGGTGAGGCCGAGCACGCCCGAGCCCGCGCGATCGATCACCCGGCCCGCGATCGCGGCGCCCTGCGCCGGCACGTCGACCGGCGCGAGATCGGCGCGACCCGCCATCCGCCGCGCCTCCGCGAGGTGATCGGCGTGCACCTTCGCCGCCGCCGCGGCCGCCTTCGCGCGCGGATGCGCGGCGCCGTACTTCGCCGCGACCCGCGCCGCCTCGCGTGCGCGCGCGCCGGCCCGCGCCTTCTCGAGCCCGACCGCCGCCCGCGCGAGCGCGCGCAGCGCCGAATCCGCGCCGCCGAAGACGTCCTCGAGGGAGACCGTCGGAGAGTTTTCGCCGTTGGTGGGACGCTTGTACGCCATCGATCACTCCTTGTAGAGCGGCATCTTCGACTTCTCGAACGAATCGCCCGCGAGCTCCTGCTTGCCGCACGCGCTCTTGTTGAACAGCTGGATCAGGACCTGGTTGGGCGTGCTCACCTTCTGCGCACCCGACGCGACGATGCAGCGCGTGGTCTGGTTGTGCGCGGTGATGTTCATGAGCACACCGACGCTGAAGATCGAGTACCCGATCAAGAAGAAGCCGGCCGGGACCATCGACTCCTTGACGCGGTTGCCGACCACGCGCGCCGACAAGCCGATCGCGAGCGTCGTCATCAGCACGATGTCGATCAGACGATCGACCTCGATCTGGTTGTCCGCGCACGCGACGTCGTCGAGCGTGAACAGGTTGACCGCGGAGAGCACGACGCTGTTGGGCGGCGCGAGCAGATCGACGCCGACCTGGTTGCCCTCGAAGAGGATCTGCCCCGACGCCGCGACCGGCGGACGATCGTCGAGGCCCGGCTTCGGCTGCAGATCCTGCTTGGCGAGGTTCTCGTAGAAGAGGAGCTGCAGCCAGAACAGCTCGTTCGACATCGCGAGATCGACGACGGTGACCGCGACGCCACCCATCACGTCGAGGATGCCCATCACGGGCGCGGCCTTCAGCTCGTCGGCGAGCCCGGCGGCGCCGGTCGCGAGCACCGGCGCGAGATCCGCGAGCCCGACGCCGCGCACGGTCAGGTGGTTGTCGGCGATCGAGATCGGCCCTGCGCCGAGGACGATCACGGCGCGTCCTTCGGGCACGACGATCACGTTGTCCGCGATGCGCGCGGCCGGCTCGCCGTTCTGGCGCCGCACCGCGGTGTCGTCCAAGAGCGGGATCTCGACCTCGACCGACGGCGGCAGCGCGCGCGTGACGACGACGCCGCCGCGCCAGCCGATGCGCGCGCGATCCTTGCTCGCGACGTGCGGCGCGTTGTCGGCGATGCGGTTGTGCTCGACGACGAGCCCGGTCGAGATCAGCGCGAACACGCCGCAGATCGGATCGATGTGGCGCTTGCCGTTGCGCACGACGTCGTTGTCGCGCACGACCAGATCCTCGACGTCGGCGAGCGTGATCGCGCCCTGCCCCGCCACGTCCTCCATCGTCGCGGGCAGCTCCGGGATCGGCAGCCGCAGGCAGCCCTCGATCCGGTTGTCCTCGATCAGCAGCCGCTTGACGGTGATGAAGTCGTCGCGCTTCGAGAGATCGAAGAAGCGCGCCACGCCGACGCCGCTCTTGCCCATGTCGAGGATCCGGTTCTCGCGAATCACGACGTCGTCGACCGCGCCCATCGACACCGGCACCATCGGGTTGCCGTCGTCGTCGTCGGGCGGCGGCGGATCCCAGTCGACCTCGATGCAGCCCTCGTCGTTGACGTGGATCGTGATGCCGGCGACCCATTTCCACCAGGCGCCGACGTCGCTCCACGAGACGTCGGGCTCCGCGTACTTCGCGGGCACCCACGCCCACGATCCGAGCGTGATGCCGTCGCCGTTGCCGCCGTCGATCAGGTTCTCGCGGATCTCGATGCGCTCGCTGCCGCCGCCGATCTGGATCCCGCCGAGCGCGGTGCGCGTGTACGTGACGAGGCCCTGCGCGTTGATCGCCTCGGCGAAGATCTGGACGCTCTCGTTGACCGCGAGCACGCGGTTGTCCTCGATCAAGACGTCGTCGGCGAACGACAGGATCGAGGGCCATCGACCCAGGTCCGACTCCGGCGTGATCACGTCGTCGAGCGGACCCGCGACGAGCTCGCACGCGCGGATCGTCAGGTCCTCCGCGCCGAACGCCGCGATCGCGCTCTTGCCCTGCGTGCGCACGGTGAGCCCCTCGAGCGTGACGCGGCGGACGCGGCCCTCGGTGAACCACGCGACGTCGTCGAGGCTCTTCGGCGATTGCTTGACGTCGCCGAACAGCACCACGCCGAACGCGGTGCCCGCGTCGATCTCGAGATCGCGGATCGCGAGGTCGTGGCCGCCGATCGCCGCGAACACCCACGGTCCGCCCTCGGCGGGCTCGATCACGGTGCGCGGGCCGCAGCCCTCGATCGTGACGCCGTGCTTGCGCACCAGCGTGACCGTCTCGCGATAGTGCCCGGGCAGCACGCAGACCTTGCCGCCGTCGTCGGGGAGCGCGTCGATCGCGTCCTGGATCTTGCGGAAGCGGCCGAAGCTGGTGTCGCCGTCGCCGACGGTGTACGTGCAGCAGCCACGCAGCCGGGTGAGCGGCTGGAAGTACGGGCGGCAGTCGTGCAGGAGATCGAAGCTGCCGTCGGCGTGCCACTGGATCAGCGCGAGCGGCGCGAAGAAGCGGCGCGTGCCGTGCGGCGGCCGCCCGTCCTCGAGATCCCACGGCACGAACGTCTGCGGCGTCTTCGGCCGCGCCGAGATGATCCAATGATCGCCGGGCACCAACGCCGAGCCGGTGATCGTGACCTGCACGCCGGTGTTGCCGAGGTGCGTATCGGCCGCGATCGGGAGCTCGAGCGGTGAGGTGACGTCGTCGCCGCGATCCCAGATCCGCACGTAATAGCCGAGCGCGCCCAGATCGGCGGCGTCGTCACGCGTCGTCCACGCGTTGCCGAACGCCGGCAGCACGGCGGGCGAGATCGTGAAGGTGTGGGCGACCGGATCGAACGCGCCGGTGACGCGCGCGAGCACGCCGAGCTCGTCGGCGAGCTTCTCCTTGTTGGGGAGCCGCGCGCCGAACGGCAGGATCTCGACGACCTGCCCCGGCATGGGCCAGTGCGCCTGATCGCGCGGATCGGTCGACAGCGTGACGAGATCGTTGTTGGGGCCGCCGATCGTCGCGCGATAGACCGGCGCGCCGTTGTCGAAGCCCCACACGAAGGTCGTCTTCGAGACGAGCTGCACGCGGATCGTCTGGTTCTCGGCGCCGAGATACCCGCCGGTGATCGCGGGCGTGCACAGGTCGCCCGCTTGGCCCTGGAAGTAGTCGACCGACATCATCGCGTCGGTCACGCGCTCGCCGGTCTCGTCGACGGTGCCGAGCCCTTGCGCGGCCCAGCTCGCGACCTGCGTCTTCCACGCCGACGGGCAATCGGGGCCCTTCGCCTGCGCGAGCTGCACGCGCCACATCGTGCGCAGACGCGTCGAGGTGTCGGGCCCGCCGAGCGCGACCTCGAACAGCTCGCCGTCCTCGATCGCGGTGACCGGCTGCTGCCACGCCTCGACGTAGACGAGGTCGGTGCGATCCGGCACCGGCCCGGCGCGATCGGCGCTGGTCTGTTGCAGCCAGTCGTCCTGCAGCTGGAATTGCGTGTCGGCCGGGTTCCACAGGCGCAAGCCGCCGAGGTAGAGCGTGCCCTTCGAGATCGTGAAGTCGACGCCGCCGTGCGCGATCGTGCCGGCCTTGGGGAGGAAGCCTTCGTCCGGGCTTCCGACCGGGCCGATCACGTCGAGGTTGACCCGCCGCTCCTCCTCGAGCCGGATGCGCTCGTTCTCGTTGAAGTCGTCGTCGAGCAGCACGCGCCCTTGCTGCATCCCGACCGCGGCGTAGCGCTTGGTCGGTTGGAACGCGTCTCGCGATTTCTCTTCGTTGGCCATGGTTCACGTCTCCCGGATGAACATCGGCATCAGCCCGAACGGCAGGTACTCTTCGACCTTCCGCAGCAAGCTGTCTTCCTTGATCGCGTTCAAGGCGGAGCTCCATGCTCCGATCTCGACGCCGCCCTCGCCGCCGCGCCGCAGCTCCTCGGGCGCGGAGTCCGCGAGCCACGTGTAGCCCGCGTCGCCGAACCGCGTCGACGCGAACACCGGCCCGCCGCTCCACTCGACCGCGCGATACGGGTGCGGCAGGCGACTGCCCGCGGGCGCGCTCGAGAAGCGGAAGCACCCGTCCTGCGTGTCGGTGACCTCGACGTGCCCGGTCACCAAGACCTCGCTCGCGTCGAGTCGATCGACGGTGATCGCGCCGAGCACCGTCGTGCGCCGCATCTCGACGTCGCCCGGCGTCAGCGCGATCGCGTCGGCGCCCGTGCGCTGCGCGTCGAGGATCGAGTCGGTGACGGTCAGCTCCGCGATCTCGCCGCCGCTGCGCGTGCCGATCGACGCCGCGATGCTCTGATCGATCACGAGATGATCGACCGATCCTTCGATCCACAGCGCGACCGGCGGAAGGGTCGCGCCGTCGGTGTCGGTGCCGCCGGGATCGAGCGTGACGTGGCGCAGCACGATCTCGGTCCAGGCCCCGCGCACGATCAGCGCGGCGGCCGGCCGCGCGCCGATCCACAGGCCGTCGATCACGAGGGTCGCGCCCACGCCGGCGGCGGCGGTGAAGATCCAGTCGTCCGAGATCCGGACATACGGCCGCTCGAAGTTCGCCGCCTGGATCACGAGCCGCTCGATCTCCGACGGATCGCCGGTGACGCCGTAGGTCGCGCTGTCGGGGACCTCGACGGAGCCGACCACGTTCGTCGTGATCGGATCGACGGGGAAGATCGCGGCGTCGATCGTGCCGCCGCCGGGCGGCGCGGCGGGGACCGTGACGTCGGGCGCGTCGATCAGGCCCTTGCGGCGATCGGTGCCGCCGGCGCCGAGCCCGCCGCCGAACCCGGCGACGTAGTCGACGCGCACCGCGGTCGCGATCGGCGGCGCGCTCGCCAGCGAGAAGCGACCGCGCACCGGATCGACGAGGAGATCGTGATCCGGATCCGGCGGCGTCCACGGGTCGAGCCCCGCGGCGCTCATCCGCTCGCGCCGCACCGGCAGCCCGCCGGTCGGATAGACCGCGATCGCGTCGGTCCACAGCGCGGCCTTTCCGCAGTCGTCGATCAACGCGCCGGCGCGGATGCGATCGTAGTTCGCGGGCTGCAGCAGCTCGGTGCGATGGCCCGCGTCGACGATCGTCGCCAGCCACTCGTGCAGCGCCGCCTCGGTCGGGAAGCGCTCGCCGACGACCGGCGCGAGCTCGCCCACCGCGCCCGGCGTGACGCCGGCGGCGAGCAACGCGGGGCCGAGCGTCTCGTCGATCACGTACTCGGCGTGGCCGAGCACGCGGCAGCCCATCGGCCCCGGCACCTGCCACGGCAACGCGCTCTGCCAGCGATCCCACGCGAAGCGCTCGTCGCGGAGGCGTGGCATGAAGACCTGCACGTCGCGCCCCGACGGATCGAAGGTGAAGGTCTTGCCGCCCGCGCGCGCGAACGGGGTGACCTCGCGCAGCGGGATCGCGGCGAGGCGGAACAGGTGGAACGTGATCTTCGGGATGTTCCAGCGCCCGTCGACGCCGCGGCTGCGGCGCACGTCCGGCGTGTGCGCGAACGGATCCCACGGGCCGCCGGCCATCTCGCCGAGCCGCGGCGATCGCAGATCGGCCCAGCCCGGCGACGGATCGACGCGCTCCGCGATCGGCGGATCCAGGCGGTGCGCGCAGCGCGCGAGGAAGCGGAAGCTCTCCACCACCTTCCCTTCCCAGCCCGTGATGTCGGCGATGAGCTCCTCGAGCACGCGCGGCGTGCCCTTGCGCCGGCGGTAGTAGATCGTCTTCGCGACGTCGACGCGGCGCCCGCGCTTGTTGAGCGCCGACACCATCCGCGTCGCGACCAGATCGCCGATGTACGGGACCGCCCAGTCGTCGCACAGATCGATGAAGGCGTCGTCCCACAGCCGATCGTGGCTGCGCCGGAGGAGCGCGGCTTGCTCGGCGACGAGCTCGATGAACGCGCGCAGCGTGCCCGGGCGCTCGGCGATGCCGTCCTCGTGCTTGTGCAGCGAGGGCACCAGCTCCCACAGCTTCTCGGCGAAGAAGCGCTCGTACTGATCGTCTGCGGTCGGCGTGGGATCGGTGGTCGCCATGATCAGCTTCCCGTGACGGTGAGCGAGGGGACGAGATCGAAGTACGCGCCGTTGCCGGGCGCGACGCCGTAGCCGACCAGCGGATCGCCGTTCCACGTCAGGCCGCGCACGCCGGTGACGCCGGTGAGATCGAGCAGGCGCTCGATCAGCGCGCTGCGGAACAGCGGTCGATCGATCCCGAGCTGCGCGGGCTGGAGCCAGCCGGTGGTGGCGTCGGTGAGGGCCGCCGTCACGGTCGCGAGCACGTCGCTCGGCACGCGTCGCGGATCGAGCTCGAGATCGATCGCGAGCGTCGCGGCGACCTCGGTCGCGTAGGCGACGCGGATCGGCGTGTTCGGCTCGCTGAGCGCGCGCAGGCGGGCGGTGATCGTGTCGAGGAACGATTGCGCGACGCCGTCGCCGCCGATCACCCACACCTTCACGACCGGGCGCTGGTAGACGCCGTCCCACGCCCAGTCGGCGCGCGCGGTCGTGACACCGGCGACGCCGAGCGCCGCCACCTCCATGTCGTCGATCGAGATCGCCGCGCCGAGCAGCAGCGCCGATCGCGGCGCGAGCGTCGCCAGCGACGAGGCCGGCTCGGCGTCGGCGCCGCCGAGCGCGGCGAGCGGCCCGACCACCGACTTGAGGCCCGACACCGGCTTGACGATCTGCGAGATCGATCCCGCCGGCGGCGCCGCCGCGCCCGCGCCGAACCGATAGCGCGCGACCACGTTGCCGACGCCGGTCGGCAGCCGCGCGCCCGCGACGCCGTCGCCGAAGATCACGCTGCTCGCGCCGGTGTCGTCCTGGCGGATCGTGTAGACCTGCGCGGTCCCGCTCTGCCCGAACAAGGTCGGCACCTCGGTCCACAGCAGCCCGTCGACCCAGACCGAGAGCGTGCTCGCGACGCCGCTGTCGGTCGCCGCCGCGGCGACGTAGGTCAGCGGCTTCTTGGCGAGCATGAAGGTCTGGTGCGTGCGCGACGCGTCGCCGTCGCCGAGGATCTCGGGCCCGGCGCTCTCACCGCGCACCGCGGTCACGACGTTGCCGAAGCCCGTCACCGGGGTCGCGAGCGACGGCGACCACGTCGTGCCGCCGCTCGCGGTCACGATCCCCGTCGACAGATCGATCGACGCCGAGATCGCGATCGCGTCGTTCTCGACGTCGCGCAGGATGATGCGGCCGGTGACCGCGGCGCTGTCGAGCGGCGCGCGCGTGCCGATCGCGCGCAACGGATCGGTCGCCGCCAGCGTCGGCAGCGCGGGGCCGAGCACGCGGCCGGCCTCGATCAGGCCGAAGTGGATCGTGAAGACGGTCGGATCGGTGATCGTCGACCACGTCGTGCTCGACGGCGACGCCTTGCGCGCGGCGTCGTCGAGGTAGTCGTTGCTCGAGATCACCGTGAACGGCGCCATCACCGGCGGGATGTACTGGCTGGGGACGTCGACCTGACCGGTCTTGTTGCCGTTCGCGTCCTTGATCGTGATCGACTGGGCGTCCGTCGACGATTCCTCGACGAGCGTGTAGTCCTGCTCGCCGCGGCCCGACACGGTCATCCAGCGCTGCTCGCCGGCGTTCTCGACGAGGAATCGCTCGCCGGTGTGGAGGTCGCGGTAGACGCCGTCGAGCACGAAGACGTACGCGAAGAACCAGAAGAACGACGCGAAGTCGTTGCCGACCGCCGACGGCGACTTGAGCGCGGCCTTGCGGGTCGCGCGCTTGATCGCGATGCCCGACACCGGCACGCCGGCGCCCGCGTTCACCGCGCGATCGAGCGTGACCTTCGCGACGCGACGGCCGGCGTCGTCGACGATGCGATCGATCGCCGTGACCTTGCGGACGTACGCGTCCGCGGCCGCGGCGGTGAGCTCGACCAGCACGACGTCGCCGATCGCGAGCTTGTTGGTCGCGGGATCGATCAGGAGCTGGGTCACCGAGCCCGCCAGCGTGGTCGCCGGCGGCGTCGCCATCGGCCAGCGATCGAGCGCGGGGTGGATCGTGGCCGCCGCGGTGAGCTCGAAGACCTGCGGCTTCTCGGTGCCGAACGAGCCGGAGCGGAACGCGGTGCCGACCGGCAGCACGAGCGGCTTGGTGCCGTCGGCGAGCAGCGCGAGCTCCGCGGTCGCGGCGACCGCCGGTTTGGGCTGGTAACCGAGCGACGCGACCAGGCGGCGCAGCGACGGGCGCAGCTTGGCGGTGCGCACGTACGACTCGTCGGCGATCGCCTTGTCGTAGATCGAGAGGAGCTCGCCGACGTACGCCCACAGCTCGAGCAGCATCACGCCGTAGTCGTCGCGGCTGCGACCGCGCCACGCGCCGAGCGCGGGTTGCATGCTCGCGCGCGCCAACATCTCGGCGCGGAGATCGGCGAAGGTCACGAGCTGCCGCGGCAGATCGTCGAGCCCCGCCGGGATCGACAAGGTCGGCGGCCAGCTCCGCTCGTCACACGGGCACGTCATGCGCCACCCTCCGTCCTCACCGAGACCGATCCGCGGTTGGGATGGATCGGATCGTTGTCGACGCGGATCACCTCGTCGATCGCGGGCTGGTAGTACGCCTCGAGGAACGGGCGTTTCTCGAACCATCCCGGCCGCGCGATCGAGATCTCCTTGACCGCGCGGACGCCGGCGACGCGCTGCACGGCCGCCTCGAGCTCGCTGCGATCGAGCGGCGTCCCGAACGTGAAGTGATCGGGATCGAAGAAGCCGACGATCGGACGAACGCCGCCGCGGCCGGCGAGCACGAGCATGATCCGCTGCTCGACGTCGGCCGGGTACGCCTCGGGCGCGACGCACACCTCGATCTCGAGCTGCAGATCCGCGTAGCGTGGCGCGAGCACGTGGACCTCGCGGCCCGCCATGCGGAAGCGATCGAGGTAGCGCGTCAGCTCGACGCGCTGATCGGCGGGCAGCTCGTCGACGTGCGCCGGATCGGCGGTCGTGAACGCGGACAGCCAGCTGCCGGTCCACCGGAACTGCGTGCCCGCGCGCTGCACCCACGGCAGGCGCTCGGCGAGCTCGTCGTAGTCTTCGGGACGGACCGCGCGGTACGTGATCGCGCGATACGCCTCGGGCGCGTCGCGCTTCGCCTCGACCAGCGTCTCGGGATCGACGCCGCCGGAGGTCGGCAGCGGATTGGTCACGCTCGCGATGAACGGGAGCCCGACGTCGCCGAACCCGAGCGCGCCGGTCGAGTCGGCCCAGCGGATCGTGTCGGCCGGCAGGTTGCCGCGCGCGCCGTTGCCCAGCCGGTAGCGCGCGCGGAAGAACTTGTCCTCGCCGGGGCGCGCGTTGCCGCGCGCGGGGACGCGGCCGAACTCGCCGTCGCCGAAGCGGATCGTCGAGCCGATGCCGGCGAGGTAATCGTAGTGCACGACCTCGCCGCCGAGCCGCTGATAACCGACCGTGCGCTGCCAGCTGCCGTCGTCGAGCGTGAAGACCTCGTCCTCGGGCTCGGCGCTGATGCTGCCGATCAGCGTGCGGCGCCAGGTCCACCGCTTGCCTTCGGTGCCCGCCGGCAGCGCGAGCTCGACGAGATCGAGCTCGGGCGTCGCGGCGCGCGGATCGTCGCCGAGCCGGACCAGCGCCTCGCCGTCGCGATCCGGCAGCGTGTGCAGGAACGCGATCGAGGCCTCCGCGCCGACGCGCTCGATCGCCGCGGACACCGGCTGCGTGCTCGGGCCGATCGAGAAGTCGCTCGTCTGCGTCACGCCCGCCGTGATCGGCACCGCGTTGCCGAGCACCCACAACCACCGCAGATCCATCTCGAACGCGGTCGGTTCCTTCCAGTCGAGCCGCGTGACGTTGCCGCCGGTGCCGAGCGCGGTGCCGAGCGGATCGAGCTCGTCGGCGGCCGCCGTCAGCGTGACGAGCGCGCGCCGGATCGGCATGTCGCGCTGATCGGCCGGCGGTTCGGTGACGAGGAAGACGCGCTCGCCGGCGGCGAACAGCGAGGCGACGTGGCCCTGCACGTACACCGAGGTCGAGCCGACCGGCAGGCAGGTCGCCGGCAGCGGCCGCAACGAGGCGAGCGGATCGGGCTCGTCGCCTTCCCAGACGTGCGCGGCGAGCTTGTTGCGATTGCGATGGACGCGGAACGTGCGCGCCGCGATCACGTCGGCGAGGCCGTCGCCGACCTCGAACCCGACGACGCGGCCGCCCTCGCTGCGCGCCCACGCGTCGGTCCCCGCGGGCACCGCCTGGAAGCCGGGCGGGTTCGCCGCCGCTTCGACCGCGAGCCAGCCGCGGGCGCCGAGCCCGTCGTGGAGATCGTAGTCGACCAGGCGCACGTGGCGCCGCACCGATCGCCGCTGCGACGCGCTGCCGAACTGCGTCTCGCGCGCGACGCGATCCTGGTAGTAGGCGAGCTCGTCGCCGAGCGACGCCATCAGCTCGACGAGCATGACGCCGGCGTCGGCGGCGAGGCGATCCTGCCAGCGCGGGTTGCGCTGGTTCGCGAACTCGAGCAGCGCGCGGCGCAGGCTCCAGAAGTCGCGCGCGCTGCCGTCGACGAGGATCTGCTCGGGCGGATCGGCGGGGCACAGGTGCGGCGGCGGCGCGCAATCGATGTCGCGCGGACACGCCGCCTTGAAGTTGATCTCGATCCGGCGGAAGAACGGATCGATCCGCGGGCCCGCGATCGCGAGCCAATAGCGCCCGAAGTCGCCGGGCCGCGTCGTGGTGACGCGCAGGACCGTGCGTCCCTCGATCGGCCCCGCCCACGCGACGCTCTGGATCGGGACCTGCGGATCGTCCTCACCGGTGATCGTGACGTCGGCCTTCGCGATCGTCAGCGCGGGCACCAGCGCCGACGGCTCGCGCAGGAAGAACACGTCGAGCACGAGCTGGTCGTCGTGCACCGCGACGAAGTCGATGCCCGTCAACAGATCCTGCGCGAGCAGCGCCGCCTTGCGATCGGGCCCCGCCATCAGAGCGCGACCTCGACGCGGAGGTTCAGGTAGCGGCGCTCCTGGCGCGCGGTCAGGAGGTAGCGCAACGACACCGAGAGCGTCTCGTCCTGCGCGACGACCGTGACGTCGTCGACCTTGATCACCGTCCCGAGCCACTTGTCGAGCGCTTGCAGGATCGTGACCTTGAGGAGGCTCGCGGCGGCGTCGCTGTTCGGCGCGAACACCATGCGGCGCAGCCCGCAGCCGAAATCGGGACGATTGATCCGCTCGCCCGGGTTGGTGAGCAGCACCTGCTTGATCAGCTGCTCGACGTGGAGCGCGTAGCTCTCCTCGTCGGCGACCTTGCCGAGCCCGCGATCGATCGCGATCGGGAAGAGGATGCTGTGGAATTCCTCCCGCATCACGTCACCTGGATCTTCCCGTTGTTGATGCTGACCGACGCGGTGGTCACCTCGACCTTGCCGCTGCCCAGCTCGCTGGTGACGCCCTGCGACGCGACCGTGTGCTTCGCGCTGGCCGCCACCGTCTCGACCGACTGATTCATCGTGAGGCTCGCGTTCGAGCCGTTCTTGAGCGTCGCTTCGTCGCTCTGATCGTCGAGCGAGAGCGTGATGCTGTCGGTCTTCCAGACCTTCATCGTCGGATCGCCTCCGAGCGGCACCTCGCCGTCGCCCCAGAAGCAACCGACCCAGATCGGGAACGACGGATCGCCGCCCTCGAACTCGACCCACACGCCGGACTGCGCCGGCGGCATCGCGAACAGGCCGACGCTCGCGCCCGCGTAGGGGACGCACGGCATCGCCCACACCTCGACACCGTCGCCGAGCACCGACGGCACGGAGACCTTGAGGCGGCCGCGGTGCGTGGTGTCCTCGTTCGACACGACGGTGCCGCGATATTTCCCGTAGCGCCGGTGGCGCAGGATGTCGTGCACGAGGCCGGCGAGGTCGTGATCGATCATGAGGCCCCCCACGCGTTGCGCATCAGCTCGAAGTCCATGACGTGCGCGGTCCGATCGATCACGTGGCGCACCGACGACACCACGTAGGTGCCGCTGTGCCGCGTGCCGAGCCCGCTCACGCCGACCAAGGTGTGCGCGCGGAGCACGGCGCCCAGCGCGCGCACGCTGGTCTGCCCTCGCACGCGCACGAACCAGCCCGCCTCGATCAGCGCGCCCTCGGAGCGGGCCTGCAGATCGCCGGCGAGATCCGCCGGCGCGACGACGTGCACGCCGCGCGCGGCGGCGACGTCCGCGAACGCGGTCGAGCCGAGCGCGCGCAACGGGGAGCGCTCGACCTGGCCGTCGATCGGCGACTTGTCGCGGAGCCCGAGCTGCGCGGCGATCGCGGTGGTGGGGCGCTCCACGTCCCAGTCGAGATCGAGCGACGAGACGTTGGGGGTCGCGTTGTTGATCGCGATCGTGATCGCGGCGGCGCCGTCGAGCGGCGGGCGCTTGAAGTGCGCGGTCGTGGTGCCCGCGCCGTCGGTCGTCATCCAGAACCAGCAGCCGTAGCGGCGCGCCATGCGGCGCACGAACCGCAGGTCGGTCTCGCACTGGACGACGAGGTGATCTTCCTCGGTGGTGGTCACCGCGATCGCCTCGACGTCGGGCGTGACGCCGTAGCCGGACAGGATGCTCGAGACCGAATCGCTGATCGCGCCCGGCGCCCACGCCTTCTGCTTGAGCTCGCGATCCATCTCCATCGACGTGTCGCCGCCGATGACCTCGACCCACGACTCGACGACGTCGTGATGGAAGTGGACGCGCTGTCCGTAGACCTGGCCCTTGACCAGGACCTGCGTGCTGCTGCCGTCGGGCACGACGACCGAGAGATCGCCGCCGGGATCGAGCCGCCCGTCGGTGAGGATCGGGAAGTCCGCGTCGGTGATCGCGAGCGGATAGCGAAGTCGATACGTCGTCGGCTCACCGATGCGTTCGCACACCTCGACCTGGTCACCTTCCGCGAGATCGGAGGCGCTGGTGGTGCCGGAGACGATCGAGAGCTCGAGTCCCATCAGCCGTTCTTGGGTGGGATGGGGATCTCGCGCGCCTCGGCGAGCGCGTCGGGCAGCATGACGTCGGCGAGCTCGCAGATGCGCCAGTACATCGCGCCGTCGCCGAGGTACGCCGACGCGAGGTGGTCGATGCGCTCGCCCTGGTGGCGGAGGTGGTAGCCGAGCAGCGACTCGTCGGGTGCGTCGGGCGTCGGCACGATCATGATCGTGCGTCCGTCGCGTGTGCTCACCGGATAGGTGGTCAGTCCGGCATAACGGCTGTTGGCGTCGAACACGAGTCCTCCTCAGAACGGCAAGATGCTCAGGATGGATTCGACGGAATTGGCGACGTTCGCGAGCGCGAGCGCCTCTTTCTGCCCTCGCGTCCACTTGTAACAGAACTTCGCGATGCTCTTTCCCTCGTTGTCGTTGGTGGAGTCGCGATCGAGCGCGTCGGCGGTCAACACCTTCATCGTCGCGTTGACCTTCGCGCGCGTGGGATACAGCAGTTGATTCCACTGCTGCTCTTCGACCGAGAAGGATTGGAATCGAACCGGCACGATGCGCCCCGGCCCCCAGATGAAGAGCGTGATCGGCACGTTCGTCCGCGCCGCGCTGGGATCGATCTTCGAGAACGACGCGCTCACGCCGCCGGCGCCGACCGACACGCTCAACGAGCCCACCAGCGATCCCAGCAGGCTGTCGTTCTGCGGATAGAGGAGCATCTCGAGCGCGGCGAGGCGATCGGCGACGCCCGACACGAACGCGACCGGGTGCGCCTCGGGCACCTCGAGCGCGTCGGTGGCGTCGAGGAACAGCGAGACGGTGAAGGTCTCGGTCGGCTCCTGCGGCTGTGACGTCGAGCTCGCGGCGGTGGTGCCCTGCGGCTGCGAGCGGTCGGTCGAGGTCCCGTTGCTCTCGGGCGGCGAGAACGGCGTGATCGTCCGAGACAGCGTCTCCGGGTTGTATTGGAAGATGATGATGTTCGGAATCGGGATGATCGGCATCTTCTTGAATTGCACGATCGCCCCTTTGAGGAGCTTGGGTGCGCGGCTGTATCCGTCACTCATGATCACCTCCGCCGCCCGTGAGCAAGCCCTCGAGCGCGTCGACCATCGCGGCGATCAACGCGTCTCGTCCCGCGTTCGCCCCGACGTCGACGACGACGCGCGCCGCGGCGAGCTCGCCGACGCACCGCCGGCCGCGCAGGCGCTCCGTCAGGCGGCGCAGCACGTCGTCGGCGAGCGCGGGCGCGTCGTCGGCCGAGATGCCGGGCACGCGCACGACCATCTGCTCGATCTCGATCCGCGGCGCAGGCGCGACCAGGCTCATGGCACCACCACCCACGCCGGCGGCGACTCGCAGCCTTCGATCACGACGCGCACGGGCAGCGACTGCCCCGAGGCTCCGCCGGTCGGCAGGCGCATCTGGATCACGGTCGGCGAGCTCACCGCGAACTCGCCGGTCGCGAGCGCGCCGAACGTGCCCTGCACCAGGGCGGTGGCGCCGATCGACGCGCGTACCGACGACGCGTTCAGCGCGGGGTCCTGGAAGATCTTGCCGGTCACGAGGAACACGCCGGCCGCGTCGGGCGCGCCGACGCTCGTCACCGCGGGGACGATCTGGAACGGCGTCTCGTTCGACAAGACGACGTCGGTGTGGGTGCCACCGTTGGCGAGCGCGGTCGTGCGCGTCATCCGCAGCGACGCCGCGTACGTGCCCGGCACGCTCGGCGCGCCGTCGATGTCGTCCTGCACGGCGGCGCTGACCTCGTCGCCGAACGCGCTCACGCCCCAGCTCGCGCCCACCGGGCGGGCGTCGGGCGAGTTCGGCCCGCGGACCAAGAGCTCGATCGATCCACCGCCGAGGCCGCTGCCGATCAGCGTGAACGCGTCGCCGATCGCGGGCTGCGCCGGTTGCACGTCGATCGCGCGCGCGCTCGTCTCGCCGGGGATCGTGAACGTCACGCGGCTCCGACTGCCGAGCAAGCGCGGGAGCCCGCCGACGAAGGTATCGATCGCGTAGGTGAGGACGCGGCCCGACGCCTGCGTGGGCTCTTCCGGCTCGAGGAGGACGACCGACACCTCGTAGTAGCTCGACAGGCGCAGCGGCTTCGAGCCGGCGGTCCAATAGCTCACCGCTTCGTTGGGCGCGACGTGGCGCAGCGCGATCCGGATCTTGTTCTCGTCGCCGAGCATGCCGGTCGGCACGACCTTGACGCCGCCGACGGTGGTGTCGTCGTCGATGATCGGATAGTCGTGCAGCGCCTTCGCGGTCAGGCCCATCAGGAGCTGCTCGCGATACGGACCTTCGTTGTCCTGCGCCTCGCTGTGCGCGCTGACGACGTAGTGGAGGTTCAAGCCCATCGGCGAGAAGCGGATCGGCTTGTCGGGGCGGCCGCGCCAGGGCTGGTTCTTGTGCGCGGCCTCTTCGACGAAGTGATAGAGGTACAGGCCGATCGAGTTGTCCTCGCTCAACATGTCGGGCGGCAAACTGGTGACCTTGACCGCCTGCGCGGGCGCCGCCGGCGACGCCGCGATCGCGCGCTTGACGACCTCGACGAGCGTCTTGGTGACGAACGCGAGATCGAGGATCGCCATCAGCTCTGCCCCAGGCCGAAGCCTCGGTGGAGGACGTTGGCGACCGGCGCCGGCGCGGCGGGCGCGCTCTGCCGGATGATCACCGGGGCCGGGCTCGGCGGCGCGGGCGCGCGGACCTCGACGACGAGGCGCCCGATCGACAGGCTCGGGCTCGGCGGCGCCGGCGCGGGGCTCGGCGGCGGCGCGGGCGGCGCGAGCGTGCGCGGGGTCGACACCGGCGCCGCGGCCGGCGTCGGCGGGAGCATCGGCGCCGCGGGCGCGACCGGCGTGACCCGATCGATCTCACCGCCGGGCCGGCTCGCGGGCGCGAGCCACTTCTCGACGATCGTCGTCGGCTCGCGCTCGGGGATCCGCAGGCGCGGCTCGATCGGCGCGTGCGGCGGCGGCGCGCTCTCCGGCGGCGGCGCCGCGACGCGCTCGATCGTGTGCTCGCGTTCGCGCTCGATGATCGCGGGCGCGAGCGCGGGCGCGGGCTCGACGCGCGCGCGCGCCTCGGGCTCGATCGCGACCGGCGCGGGCTCGCGCGGGCGCGGCGGTGCGGGCTCGACGCGCGCGGGCGGCGCGATCCGCTCGAAGAAATCGTCGGCGATCGTCTGGATGGAGGACGGCTCGTGCTCGCGTTCGCGCGTGATCGGCGGCGGCACGATCGCGGGCGGCGCGATCGCGGGCGCGGGCGCGGGCGCCGCGGGCTCGAACGGCGCGACGCGCTCGAACGGATCGTCGAGGGCGCTCGACGCCGCGGGCGCGGGCGCCACGCTCGGCGGCGTGCCGGCGGCGCGATCGATCAGGCGCTCGAGGTACCTCGCCATCGGGGTCACCGCACCGCGCTCGCGCGCTCGGCCAGCTCGACGTGGAGGCGGCGCTGCCGCCGCGTCATCGCGAGGATCTCGGTCAACGACCAACCGAAGCTGCGCGCGAGCGCTTGCACCTCGGCCGCGCGCTGCTTCCGCTCCGCGATGAGGGAACCGAGCAGGAACGATTGGATGTCGAACCGGATCGCGTGGCGATGTCCGCAGTCCGGACAAACCGCGTCGAGCTCGACGTCGATCAGCGGCGCCGCGCGCTCCATCAGCGCGGCCAGCGCCGCGGGGCTCGACGGCCCGCCCAGGTGGCAGCGCGCGGCGAGCGCGTCGGACGGCGACGGCTCGCCGACCGACGCCAGCTCGTCGTCGCCGTTCGGGATCCGGAAGCGCGTGCCGTCCTCGGCGGTGAACGATCCGTCGGCCTCGGCGCGCAACGACGAGTGATCGGGGCGCAGCTCCGCGACGAGCTCGGCGAGCGCGAAGTCGAGATCGAAGCGCGCGCCGCACGACGGGCACACCGGCGAGCTCCGCACGCGCGCGCTCACCTCGACCAGGTAGATGGCGGCGAGCACGCGATCGCGATCCGCCGCCGTCAACCGGCGCGCGTCGCCGGGCGCGGCCGCGGCGCCGGGCACGGCGGCGAGGAGGCGATCGACGAACGCGACGGCGGACGCGGTGTCCGTCGCCTCGATCGACTCCTCGTCGTCGCCGCGGAGCGCGCGCACGTAGACCCATCCCGCGCGCGCACCGCTCGTGAGCGGAACACGGTGCATCGCGCCGCTCAGGTTTCCGTCGGCTCGGAGATCGACAGGTCGCGCTCCCAGCCCTCGTTCTCGAGCTTCATGTGCTCGATCGCGATCGCGTTGGCGTTGGCGTCGAGCTCGGGGAGCGCTTGGTACTCGGATACCCAGCAGCGATAGACCTTGTAGACCTTGGCCACGTCGCCGTTCTCGTTGAGCAGCTCGATCAAGATGTCCTTGCGGAACTGCTTGAGCGAGATCGCGCCGGCGGCGCCGACGTCGTAGACCAGGTTGGCCCACTTCTCGAATTCGTCGTCGTGGGTCACGCCGCGCTCGAGCGTGATCGCCTCGAACGAGACCTGACCGGCGGCCTTGCGCGACGTGCTGGGATCGCCGCCCTCGCGCGTCTTCACGACCTCGGTCGTGCGCTTCAGCGCGCTGCACTTGGTCACGCCGGCGACGTAGCGCCCGTCCCACTTCACGCGGAACTTGAAGTTCTTGTACGGATCGAAGCGATGCGTATTGACGCTGAACTTGGCCATTAGCGATCTCCTCGATCGATCAGGTGGGGAGCTGACCCGCGATTTGCTGCAGGTAGAGCACGACGAACTCCGCCGGCTTGAGCGGCGCGAACCCGACCCAGATGTTCACGATGCCGAGGTTCTGGTCGTTCGCGGTCGTGGTCTCCTTGTCGCACTTGACGAAGTACGCGTCGGACGGCTTGGTGCCCTGGAACGCGCCCTTGCGGAAGAGATCGTGCATGAACGCGCCGACGTTCAGCCGGATCTGCGCCCACAGCGGCTCGTCGTTCGGCTCGAAGACGACCCACTTGAGGCCGCGATACAAGCTCTCTTCCATGAAGAGTGCCAATCTGCGAATCGGCACGTACTTGTACTCGCTGGCGAAGGCGTCGGCGCCGTCCATCGTGCGCGCGCCCCAGCTGATCACGCCTTCGGGGAAGAGCCGCACCGCGTTCACGCCGACCGGGTTGATCTGCCCGTTCTGCAGATCGGACATGTTGACGTCGATGCCGGTGACGCCGCGGACGTCCGCCTCGCTGCCGGCCGGCGCCTTCCACACGCCGCGCGTGCTGTCGATGCGCGCGTACACGCCGGCGATCGCGCCCGCCGGTCCGACGGTGTACTCGCGACCGTTCTCGACGAGCTTGAGGCGCGGGAAGTAGACCGCGCTGTAGTCCTTGGTCAGCCCCGGCCGCAGCGCGTTCACGCCCGACGACGCCGACTGCGAATCGACCCAGAGGTCGGGCGGATCCATGATCAGGAAGGCGCGCTCGGCGGCGCATAAGGCGCTCGCCTCGCCCCACAGCTGCTCGAGCGGCACGGCCGGCGCCGCGTCGGGCGGCAGCACGAGCAAGTTGAACAGATCGATGTCGGTGCGCGCGACGTTGTACGCCGCGGTGTAGTCGCTCGCCGCCGGCGCGGTGCCGTCGCTGCCCGGCACGGGTCCCGACTGCCGGCCGGCGGTGCCGTTCGGGCCGAGGCTGTAGTAACGCACGTTGCCGAGGAAGCGCGCGAGCATGTCGGCGGGCAGCGTGCCGGTGCCGGTGAACGCGAGGCCACCGGTCACGATCGAGTTGTCGTCTCCGCTCGCGTCGATGATCGCGAGGCGTTGCCCCCACACGCTCGCGCGCCAGAAGAACGACGTCGGGTTCGCCGCTTGGTAGCTGTTGATCGCGTCGGCGATCTCGCCGAGCGCCTCGAGCACGCCGGTCCCGCCGCCGGTGGAATCGATCCAGATCGGCTGCGCGCCGCCGAGGTTGAACGTGATCGTCTTCGGCACCAGCGTGCCGGTGGCGTCGAGCTCGTCGAGCGTGACGCCGGTGAAGGCGTTCTTGTTCGTGTTGGCGAGCGCGACCCAGTTCGAGGCCGCGAGCGTCGCGGCGCTCAAGCCGGCGGTGTCGAGGAACGTGACGCCGGTCGGGGCCGGCCTCGCGTCGGCGTAGGCGCCGACCTCGATCCCGTTGTTCGCGGGCCCGAGCCCGAGCTGGAGCGCGAGATCGTTGGTGTCCGCCGACGTGACGCGCACGTCGTACGTCTGTCCCGCGGGCGCGCTGATGCGGACCACGGTGGTCTCGCCGGCGGCGGCGGTCGGCCCCTGCAGCACGCTGACGATCGCCGGGGGCGTGGGCAGCCCGGTGATGCCCGCGTTCGTGACCGCCGTCTGGATCGCGCCCTGCAGCGCGGTCGCCCAGCTCGAGCGCGTCGTCGCGAAGTCGGTCGTGCCGACCATCGCGGGCGCGGTCACCTTCACCGGCGGCTTGCTGCCGAGCGTGACGCGGAAGTCGCTGCCCTTCCCGCGCATCGTGTTGACCGCGTTCGCGAGCGTCGAGAAGCTCGCCGCGGCGATCGGGATCGTCGAGAGCGAGTAGCCCGGCGCTCCGGTGATCGTGCCGGCGATCGCGTCGACCAGCTTCGACTTCTGGCCGAGCGTGGTCACGACATAGCTCGGCGACGCCGAGTCCATGGACAGGTTGAGGAACTTCTCCTGCTCGACCGCCTTCTTGCTGCCGCCCGGACTGATCTCCCAGCGGAAGATCGTCATGTTGAACGTCGACTCCGGAGATGCGGTGTTGTAGTCGACCGCAACTCGTATGTAGTCGCCGAGCGCCCCGGGATTCTTGGCTTTCAGCGTGAGAACGGGAGTCGCCCCAGTGGCAGGCAACAAATCGATCTTCGATTGCGACGCGAGATTCGCAATCCTGATCACGTAGCAGTCAGTTCCTCCATTCAGGAAGAACAACCGCACATATCGAGCCATCGCGCTGACGGTCCCGCCGTCATCGCCGAAGGTCCGCACGAAATCGCTGTACGTCGTGAGGCGGACCGCGCGAAGCATCGGCCCCGTCGAGGTTCGACCGACGAACAACGCCGTCGACGTCCCCACGCCGACGATCGTGCGCACACCACTGGGAACTTCCTGGACGTATACGCCAGGATAGGTCGGGCTCACCGGCATCTCGTACCCTCCCGAGATCGGACTATCGCGACAGACGACTACCCACCGAGTGAGGCACAAGGCCCCACTCACACCATTCGCGTGCGTGAGGTAACACGCTCGCAGATTTCGCCACAAGGGATCGATCTCCGAAAAGATCAGAGGAGGCGCTTTTTGCCCGCCAATCACCCCAATGGGGTGATTAGCAATCTCCGTCGGAGATCCGGATTTGCTACGCGGTCGCGACGCGATTGCGACCCGCGTGCTTCGCGGCGTAGAGCGCGGAGTCGGCGCGGGCGATCAGCTTGTCGAGCGGCTCGCCGGGCGCGCGGCCGGCGACGCCGAGCGAGGTCGTGAAGGTGATCGGCGTGCCGTCGACGAGCATCGTGTGCGTGCCGATGCGATCGCGCAGGCGCTCGGCGACGACCAGCGCGGAGTCGAGCGGCGTCTCGGGCAGGAGCAGCGCGAACTCCTCGCCGCCGAGCCGGCCCGCGACGTCGGTCGCGCGGTGGTGCTCGCGGATCAGATCGGCGACCGCGCGGATCACCGCGTCGCCCGCGGCGTGGCCGTGCTGATCGTTGATCGTCTTGAAGTGATCGATGTCGATCATGATCAGCGAGGCGGCGTGCTCGTGGCGCGCCGCGAGCGCGAGCACGTGCTCGCCGAGCTCGTAGAAGGCGCGCCGGTTCGAGAGCGACGTGAGCGCATCGGTCCGCGCGAGCATCTCGGCGCGATCGCGCTCCTTCTGGACCTCGTGGGCGAGCCGGTGGGTTCGCCCGAAGAAGAACTCGAGCGTCCGGATCGATCGGAACGTCGCGGCGAGGTACATGAGCGCCGCGATCGACATCGCGACGTGGAAGCGATCGCCGCGCAAGACGAACGTCGTCGCGATCGGCACGACCAGCGCGAGCACGCCGAGGAGCACGGTCGCGGGGTGCGCCGCGTACGACGAGCTGTGCCCGCCCGCCATCATCATCAAGAACGAGAAGACCAGCGCGCGCTCGGCCGGTTGGTCGGGGACGAGCAAGGTCAGCGCGCCGATGCCCCACCACAGATCGACGAGCAGGATCGAGCCGACGAACGTCCGCTCCCACGCGCGCACGCGCGACGCGCTCGGCGACACCGCGGGGTACGTGCGCACCAGCGCGACGCGCCCGCACGCGATCACCGCGAGCCCGATCGTCCAGACCACGAGGCGCGTGTGATCGACCCAGCTCCAGATCGTGAACGCGAGCAGCGAGGCGGCGACCGGGCTGAACAGGATCGGCAGCGCGCTCTGGATGAACACGAAGCGCACGCGCTCGGCCCGCACGTGCTCCGCGAGCACGGCCTCCGACGCCTCGTCCGGCGTGTCCCCGTCCATCAACGGGCAGTGTATCTCGTCAGACACTCGTTGCGGAGGAACCCGACGAGCTGGGCATCCCCAGCGGCGTTGGTGTGCGCGCCGTCGAGGAACCATTCCGCGTGCGGATCGGCGAACGCGGCCCAATCGCACACGACATAGCGCTTGCCGTGGCGGCTGCCGTCGCGGATGTGCTCGTTCGCGATCGACGCGCGGTTGCCGACCAGGCGCAAGGTCATCACGAACAGGCGCCGCGATCCGGCCGCGGCGACCAGCGCGTCGAGATCCTCGGCCTTGATCGATCCGTTGTTCCCGACGAAGAAGACGACCGTCTGCGCGCGCGGATCGCCCGCGGTCGTCTCGACGATCTTGATCGCCTGCGGCACCTGGCGGCCGATCTTGGCGTCGAGCTCGAGGCCGGGGAGGCCGTCGTAGAGCGCGCCGCCGGCGGCGTGCGCGACCGAATCGCCGACGAGCAGCACGCCGTCGTACGGCTGCGCCGCGCGCGCCGCCGCCGCGACCAGCTCGAGCGATCGCTCGCGCGCCGGCAGCGACGTGATCGCGAACCGCACGAGCGCCGCGAAGCCGGCCTGCGCGTCGTCGGACAGCGGCTGATCGATCCGCTCCTCGGGCTCGACGCCGAGGAACGACATCGTGTCGATCAGTCGCACGCCGGCGCCGGCGATCGCGCGCCGCGTGCGGCCGTCGTAGTCGAGCTTCGTCGAGTACCGATCGATCCCGCGCGGCGTGACGAGCAGGAGCGTGTGCCCGGGCAGCGCGCCCGCCAGCGACGCGACCAGCGGCGCGTCGGCGGCGCCGTTCTGCGCGAACTCGATCACGACGACGCGCCGCAGCTGCCCGAGCCCGTGCAGCCGCACGACCTCCTTCGTCGCCGACACCAGATCGCGATTCGGACGCACGTCGATCGTCGCGCCCGGTAAGGCGCGCGCGATCGCGTCGCGCGCGCGCAGCGTATCGTTGGCGCCGAAGATCGCGACGTCGTCGAACGTGCTCGGCTTCGGCGGCGGCGGTTTCACGTCATCGGCCGCGGCCAGCTTCGCCTCGAGCTCGCTCGCGTGGTGAGGCGCGAGCGCGGTCGCGACCAGCGACGCCGCGGCGAGCGCGGGCACGAGCAGGATCGTCGCGAACACGACGCGCGAGATCGCGCGCCGCTGGCGCACGAGCCGTTGCACCGCGCGCGTCCGGAACGGCGCCTCGATCCCGCGATACGACGCCTCCGCGAGCACGATCGTCAGCGCCACGCGCAAGAGCATCGACGCCGTCGGGGAGACGTCGAGCTCCGGCCGCGTCACCGCGAAGACCGGCCAGTGCCAGAGATAGAGCGAGTACGAGCGGCGCCCGATCGCGGCGAGCGGCGCGGCGCCGAGCGCGCGGCCGAGCAGGTTCGCGGGCCCGGTCGCCGCCAGCAGCGCGAGGATCGTCGCGAGATCGACGAGCCGCAGGCGCCAGAACAGATCGATCGGCCGCGACTCGTCGGAGAGCCCGCACGCGACGACCGCGTAGACGATCGTCGCGAGCGCCACCAGCATGAGCGGCGCGCCCCACCGCGCGCGCGACGGAGCTGCGCGCCACGGCGCCCACCACAGCGCGAGCAGCACGCCGCCGAGGATCCCGATCATCCGCGCGTCGGTGCCGAGGTAGCTGCGATCGAGCGAGCCGCCGCCGAGCACGACGAGCGCGACGATCGTGAACAGCGCCACCAGCGCGATCGAAGCGACGCGCACGCCGCGCATCCCGTACCGCCGCGTCGTCCACCAGAACACCAGCGGGAACACCAGGTAGAACTGCTCCTCGACCGCGAGCGACCACAGATGCCGCAAGACCGGCGGCCGCGACCACTCGTCGAAGTAGCTCGCCGACGCCGCGATCTGCTGCCAGTTCGCGACGTATCCCGCCGCGCTCGCGACCTGCCCGGGCAGCTTGTCCGAATCCTCCGGCCACACCCGCGGCACGACGATCGCGACCACCACCAGCAAGAACACGACCGCGGGCAGCAAGCGTCGCGCGCGCCGCAGCCAGAACTGCCCCATCTCGAACCGGCCGGTCGTCGCGTGCTCGTCGACCATGAGCGCGACGACCAGGAACCCGGAGATGACGAAGAAGACTTCGACGCCGAGATATCCACCCGCCGCCCAGCCGAAGCCCGCGTGGTACGCGATCACCGCGAGCACGGAGATCGCGCGCAGGCCGTCGATCGCCGGGTTATAGGACAGCTTCATCTCCCCGACCGCCGACGGTAGCATACTCGCCGCGATGTCCCGCAAACGCGTCTTGTGCTTCGGCGACTCCAACACCTGGGGCTACGATCCGCGCAGCCTCGGTCGCTACCCCGAGGACGTCCGCTGGACCGGACGCATGGCGACCGCGCTCGGCCCCGCGTATCAGGTGATCGAGGAGGGCGTGAACGGACGTACGACGATCTACGACTACAAGGATCGGTTCGGGAAGAACGGCCGCGAGTACCTGCGCCCGTGCATGGACTCGCACTTCCCGCTCGACGTGATGTTCCTCTGGCTCGGCACCAACGACACCAAGGTCGAGTTCGCGCAGTCCGCCGAGCAGATCGCCGCGGGCATGGAGGACTGCGTCGCGATCGCGCTCGGCAAGCAGATCGATCGCCCGTCGCCGAACCTGAAGCTCGTCGTGGTCGCGCCGCCGATCGTCGACGAGCGCCACCTCGGCAGCTACGACAAGCTGGTCGGCGCGGAGCCGAAGACGCGCGCGCTGCCCGCCCTCTTCCGCGCGATCGCCGATCGCCACCACAGCCGGTTCTTCGATCTCACCACGCTGGTCGCGCCCAGCGCCGTCGACGGCTGCCACCTCGATCCCGACGCGCACGCCGCGATCGCCGTGGCCTTCACCGCGATCGTCAGGGAGCTGGCACCTGGATGAGGCACGTGCTCGCGTGCTTGCGCCCGTCGGTGCACGGCTCGACCGTGTAGACCATCCCGCCGATCGTCACCCAGAAGTGGCCGTGCTTCGCGACCAGGTCGTGCACGATCTCGGTGCGCGCGGCGTCGGCGTGATCGATCGTGGTCGGGACGTTCGCGGCGTCGACGATGCGCAGCTTGCGCACGCCCTTCACCGACGCGACGAAGCGCACGCCGGTCAGGATCTTCATCACCTCGGCGCGCTTCGGGTGGCCCGACATCGGCGCCGCGCGCTCGGCGACGTATTGATCCGCGAGCGCCTCCGGCGGCGGTTGCTTCATCAGGTAGTCGTACTTGGAGCAGGGATCACAGCAGGGGCAGGCGTCGGCGCGGCGCGCGATCGCCAGGATCGAGACGAAGGCCAGGAGGAACAAGAGCGGGCGCATGCGGGTTCGAACGCCCGGCGCGCGGCCGAGGTCTGTCGACCCTCGCGAGGGTGGCCACCGTGGTTGCTCGCCCCCTGCCCGCCGCGCCGCGGCTCCTTGCGATCAAGGGTTTGCGAGCGGTACGCGTTGTGCTCTTACCCGAGTCGATGATGGAACGCCGCCGGCATCGACGGTTTCCGTTCGCCCGACATCTGCGCATCACGGGGGATCCTCCATTGGGGGAGTTGCTCGTCGACGCGCGCGACGTCAGCGAACGCGGGCTCTCGTTCGTGAGCGACGTGCCGATGCAGATCGGCGAGCTGCTCATCCTCGGGCTCCGAAAAGACGAGGGCTTCAAGGTGCAGATCAAGGTGCGCAACGTCCGCGCCGAGGGCGCGCGGTACGTCGTGGGGGCCGAGCGGACGAGCTGGTAGCCGCCGAATCGCGGGAGCGTTTACAGACAGTCTTGACTGTTTGTTTTATGACGCGGTAAGACAAGGGCCATGCCTCAGGCCGCGAGGGTGGTACGCGCGCCGCGCACGCAAGAGCAGCGGCGCGAAGGCACGCGCCGCACGATCCTCGACGCCGCCGTCGAGTCGCTGATCGCGTCGGGCGTCGCGGGCACGACCACGCTCGAGGTGCAGAAGCGCGCGAAGGTCTCGCGCGGCGCGCTGCTCCATCACTTCCCGTCGAAGGCGGAGCTGATGGCGGCGACCATCGTGCACCTCGCCGAGATGCGCGGGCGCGAGCTCAAGGCGTCGTCGCCGCACCTGCCCGCCCGCGGGCGCGCGCGCATCAGCGCCGTGTTCGATCTCGCGTGGCAGAGCTTCACCGGTCCCTTGTTCTACGTCGCGATGGATCTGCGCGCGGCCGCGCGCACCGATCACGAGCTGCGCCGCGCGCTCGGCGAGACCGAGCGCGTCGTGCACGAGCGCCTCATCGCGCAATACAAGGAGCTGCTCGGCCCCGAGATCGCGGACCACCCGCGGTTCGCGACGGCGTTCGAGATGACGCTCCAATTCATGATCGGCGCCGCGATGACGGCGCTGCTCCACGGCAAGGCCGCCAAGGTCGAGCCGCTGATCAATCTCTGGAAGTCGGCGTTCCCCGTTCTCCTCTCGGCAGGTGATCCATGACCCTCAGGTTCGACGGAAAAGTTGTGCTCGTCACCGGCGCGGGCGGCGGCCTCGGCCGCAGCCACGCGCTCCTCTTCGCCTCGCGCGGCGCCAAGGTCGTCGTCAACGATCTCGGCGGCAGCTTCACCGGCGACGGCAAGTCGTCGTCGGCGGCCGACAAGGTCGTCGACGAGATCAAGGCCGCCGGCGGCACCGCGGTCGCCAACTACGACTCGGTCGAGGACGGCGACAAGATCGTCAAGACCGCGATCGATGCGTTCGGACGCATCGACATCGTGATCAACAACGCCGGCATCCTCCGCGACGTCTCGTTCCCGAAGATGAGCCAGCAGGACTGGGACCTCATCTACAAGGTGCACGTGCTCGGCGCGTTCAAGGTCACGCAGGCGGCGTGGCCGCACATGCGCGACCAGGGCTACGGCCGCGTCGTCATGACCGCGAGCGCCGCCGGCATCTACGGCAACTTCGGCCAGGCGAACTACTCGATGGCGAAGCTCGGCATCCACGGCTTCGCGCAGACGCTCGCGATCGAAGGGCGCAAGCGCAACGTGCTCGTCAACACGATCGCGCCGATCGCCGGCTCGCGCATGACCGAGACGGTCCTGCCGCCCGCGCTGATCGAGGCGCTCAAGCCCGAGTTCGTCTCGCCGCTGGTCGCGCGCCTGTGCCACGAGTCGAACGAGGACACCGGCGGCCTCTACGAGGTCGGCGGCGGCTTCTTCGCGAAGCTGCGCTGGGAGCGGAGCTCGGGCAAGACGTTCCGCGTCGGCCGCGCGATCTCCGTCGAGGACGTCGACGCCGCGTGGAAGGACATCAACCAGTTCGACAAGGTCACGCACCCCGACAGCGTCGCGGCCTCGATGGGTCCGATCATGCAGAACCTCGAGGCCGGCCCGTCGAAGGGCGGCAACGAGCTGATCGACGTCGACGCCGCGCTCGGCTATCAGTTCGAGGAGCTGACGTCGTCGTACGACGAGCGCGACCTCGCGCTGTACGCGCTCGGCGTCGGCGCGGCGCAGAACCCCGGCGACGAGAAGGATCTGCAGCTCGTGTACGAGCTGCACGGCAAGGGCATGAAGGCGCTGCCGACCTACGGCGTGATCCCCGCGGTCAACGCGGTGCTCACGCTCGGCAAGCAGGGCAAGCAAGCGCCGGGGCTCAAGTACGGGCTCGATCGCGTGCTGCACGGCGAGCAGTACACCGAGCTGCGCCGCCCGCTGCCGACGCGCGCGAACCTCACGCACAAGGCGAAGATCAAGGACATCTTCGACAAGGGCAAGAACGCGCTCGTGATCACCGAGATCACGACCTACGACGACGACGGCAACGAGCTCGTGAAGAACGAGCTGACCACGTTCGTGAAGGGCGCGGGCGGATGGGGCGGCGATCGCGGGCCGTCGGCGGACGTGAACGTCCCGCCCGATCGCGCGCCCGACAAGGTGATCGAGGAGAAGACGTCGTCGAACCAGGCGCTGCTCTATCGCTTGAGCGGCGATTGGAACCCGCTGCACGCGGATCCCGGCTTCGCGAAGGCGTTCGGCTTCGATCGTCCGATCCTCCACGGCCTGTGCTTCTTCGGGTACGCAGGGCGTCACGTGATCTCGGCGTTCGCGCCCGAGGGCAACCCCGACTACTTCAAGAGCATCCGCGTGCGCTTCGCGAAGAGCGTGCTGCCCGGTGACACGCTCGTCACCGAGATGTGGCGCGAATCTCCGACGAAGATCGTGTTCCGCACCAAGGTGAAGGAGCGCGACGAGGTCTGCATCTCGAACGCGGCGGTCGAGCTCTTCACCGAGATCCCGAAGCCGAAAGCGAAGGCGGCGCCCGCGAAGGCGGCTGCGGCTTCGTCAGCGCAGCCGACCAGCGCGCACATCTTCCGCGCGATCGGCACGTTCGTCTCGAAGAACCCCGACACCGTCGAGAAGGCCAAGACCGTCTTCCAGTTCAAGCTGTCGTCTCCCGACAGCGTGTGGACCGTGAACTTGAAGGACGCGCCCGGCAGCGTCACCGAGGGCGCCGGCGCCGCGCCGCAGTGCACGCTCGAGATGTCGAACGACGACTTCATGGCGATGGCGACCGGCAAGGCCGACGCGATGAAGCTGTTCGGCACCGGCAAGCTCAAGATCTCGGGCGACGTGATGGCGTCGCAGAAGCTCGGCTTCTTGAAGAAGCTGACGCCCGAGATGGTGATGGCGGAGATGAAGTCGGGCGGCGCGCCCGCCGCCGCGGCTCCTTCGGCGGCGGACGTTCCGAACCCGACCAGCTGGGACGTGTTCGTCGCGATCAAGGATCACGTCGAGCGCAACCCGGATCTCGTCGGCAAGGTCGGCACCGTGTTCCTGTTCAAGATCAAGGATCCGGACGCGGCGTGGACGCTCGATCTCAAGAACGGCAAGGGCACCGTCGCCGAAGGCGCGCCGGCGGCCGCCGACTGCACGCTCGAGATCGCCGAGGCGGACTTCCTCGACATGACCGCGGGCAAGTCGGATCCGATGAAGCTCTTCACGACCGGCAAGCTGAAGATCAGCGGCAACGTGATGGCGTCGCAGAAGCTCAGCTTCCTGCAGAAGATCGATCCCGCGCAGGCGCTCGAGGCGGTGAAGAAGGCGCGCGCGGGGGGCGCGGCCCCGAAGGCCGCGGCGACCTCGTCCGGAGACAAGTCCGCGAAGGCGCCGTCGATCTTCGCGGCGCTCGACAAGCGCCTCGCCGAGAACCCGGGCCTCGCGAAGGAAGTGCAAGCGAAGGTCACGTTCAAGGTCGGCGACGCGTCGAAGACCTTCGACCTCGGCGGATCATCGGCGACGACCTTCACGATCGCCGACGGCGACTTCGCGGAGCTCGCGTCGGGCAAGACGACCGCGCGCGACCTCTATCAACACGGCAAGCTCCGCGTCGATGGCGACGTCACCGTCGCTCACCGACTCGGATTCCTCAAGGGCCTCATCTGACCACCCGCTCGTCCTGAGCGAAGTCGAAGGACACACCAATGCGCAAAGTAAATGTCATCGGCGTCGGCATGGTCCCGTTCGCCAAGCCCGGCAAGTCCGAGGAGTACAACGTGATGGCGTCGAAGGCGGCGAAGACCGCGCTCGGCGACGCCGCGATCCCGTTCGGCGAGGTCGAGCAGGCGTTCGCCGGCTACGTCTTCGGCGACTCGACGTGCGGCCAGCGCGCGGTCTACGAGGTCGGCCTCACCGGCATCCCGGTGTTCAACGTCAACAACAACTGCTCGACCGGTTCGTCGGCGTTGATGCTCGGCGCGCAGGCGATCGCGGGCGGCGCCGCCGAGTGCGTGCTCGTCGTCGGCTTCGAGCAGATGGAGAAGGGCGCGCTCGCGGCCAAGTGGACCGATCGCACCAACCCGATGGACAAGCACGCGAACCTCATGAACGAGGTGCAGGGCTTCAACCAAGCGCCGCCCGCCGCGCAGATGTTCGGCGGCGCCGGCCGCGAGTACCGGTGGAAGTACGGCACCAAGCGCGAGACGTTCGCGAAGATCAGCGAGAAGGCGCGCAAGCACGCGGCGAAGAACCCGTACGCGCTCTTCAAGGAGGTCCTCTCCGTCGAGGAGATCATGGCGTCGGAGGAGGTCTTCGATCCGCTCACGCGCTACCAGTGCTGCCCGCCGACCTGCGGCGCGGCCGCGGCGGTGCTCGCTTCGGACGACTTCGCGCGCAAGCACGACATCTCGAAGCCCGTGTACATCGCGGCCCAGGCGATGACGACCGACTTCCCATCGACGTTCGAAGAGAAGTCGATGATCAAGATGATCGGCTACGACATGGCGAAGGCGGCGGCGAAGAAGGTCTACGAGAAGTCCGGCCTCGGCCCCGACGACGTCGACGTCGTCGAGCTGCATGACTGCTTCACCGCGAACGAGCTGCTGACGTACGAGGCGCTCGGGCTGTGCAACGAAGGCGAAGCCGAGAAGTTCATCTGGGACGGCGACAACACCTACGGCGGTGACTTCGTCACCAACCCGTCGGGCGGCCTGCTCTCGAAGGGTCACCCGCTCGGCGCGACCGGCCTCGCGCAGTGCACCGAGCTCGTCTGGCAGCTGCGCGGCACCGCCGGCGAGCGCCAGGTCGAAGGCGCCAAGGTCGCGCTCCAGCACAACCTCGGCCTCGGCGGCGCCTGCGTGATCACGATGTACCGCCGCGACTGAGCGGGATGCGCTACGATCGGCGCATGCCTCCCAACCTCGCCGATCCATCGGTCGAGCCGACCGACGAGGAGCTGCAGGGCCTCTCGCGCGACGCGTTCGCGAATGTGAAAGCGGAGAACGCGGCCGCGCGCCAGCGCGTCCGTGCACGGATCGTCGAGCTGCGCGCCGAATCGTTGCGACAGGCGCGCGCGTCGAGAGGCCGGTGAAGCCGGCGTTGTTGATCATCGCCGGCCCGAACGGCGCCGGGAAGACGACGATCACGGTCCGGCTGCGCGCCGATCATTGGAGCGACGGAGTCGAGTACCTCAACCCGGACGAGATCGCGCAACAGCGTTTCGGCGACTGGAACTCCGACACTGCAGTGCGGCGGGCCGCCCAGTGGGCGGCAGATCGTCGCGAAGAGCTGCTCGCCGCACGCGCCGGCATCGCGTTCGAGACCGTCTTCTCGGCGCAGGACAAGGTCGATTTTCTGATCCGCGCGAAGGCAGCCGGCTACTTCGTCCGCGTCTTCTTTGTGAGCACCAGCGACGCGACCATCAACGCCAAGCGAGTTGCCGCGCGCGTCTTGAAGGGCGGGCACACGGTACCGATCGAGAAGATCGTCACTCGCTACGAGCGATCGATGGCGAACCTCGCACCGGCGATCGAGCTCGCTGACCGCGTGTACATCTACGACAACTCCATCGAAGACGTCGAAGCGCGGCTTTGCGCGCGGACCCACGAAGGCATGCTGCGGAAGGTCTACGGTGTCCTGCCGGAGTGGATCGCCACTGAGCTCGACGAGTTGCCCCGGCATGCGAGCTTCGAAGATCTGCGGGCCTAGCCGCTTCACGCGGATCTAACGCGGCGGCCCTGCCCCTCCTCACGCGTATCGGCGCGACACATGCGGTTCGTGATCATCGCGATGGTGTGGGTCGGGTGTGCCGGCGGGGGGCGCGCGCCGGTGATGGTGATGTCGAACCTCGAGGGCGGGCAGATCGTCGTCGACGGGCGAGCCGCGGGGGCGGTGACGCCGGCGACGATCGTCGTGCGCGGCGCGGGTGATCATGTGGTGTCGGTCGTCGCCCCGGACGGGCGGCGCAGCTCCGCGTGCCGCATTCGCGTCGCGCACGGCGGTTGGTTCACCGACGCGTGGCTCAAGGTCGTCGTCGGCGCCGCGATGCTCGGCCCCGAGGACGACGACCTCCAGCGCTGCGAAGCGACCTTCGCGCCGCAGCAGCTGCGTCAGTTCGACGGGCAGGTCACGATGAGCGTCCAAGTCGGCCCGCACTTGTAGACGGTGCACGGGATGTAATAGGTCGGCGCGCACGTGTTCATCACGCGCGTGTCGGCGGCCTGGCCGCCGCCGATGTCCTTCAGGTCGGCGGCGTCGAGGGTGCGGATGGCCTCGCGCGAGAGCGAGAGGGCGCGGCGCTTGGTCGGGGTCTTCATGCGCGGGTCCTAGAGCAGCGCGCATGCCAGCGCGTGCGCGCGTGCGATCGCGCGGTTAGGCGCGCGCCAAGACGCGTGTCCGAGACATATGCTCTGCGCGTGCAGACTCCGCCGGACGCGCTCGTCGTCGATGGAAAGCAGCAGTGGGGACGCTTCGATGCCGCCGTCGGACGCGCGAACCTGATCGACGCGAAGACCGGGTGGCCGCGCGCGCTGCGCCGCTGGCGCCTGAAGGAATGGCAGGCTTTGCAGATCGCGGGCCCGCGCGTGTTCGTCAACCTCGCGCTGTTCGACGCGAAGCTGATGTCGCTCTTGCAGGCGAAGATCTACGACCGCGATCGCGGCGAGAAGATCGTGCACGAGTGGAAGCTGCGCCCCGGCGCGTTCGAGGTCGCCGATCAGCTGCTCGACTCGACGACGTCGTATCGCGATCGCCGCGGCTCGATGGAGTTCTCGAACCGGGTCGCCAACGGCCGTATCGCGGTGTCGCTCGATCTCGCGGCGCGCGGATCGCTACCGCGCGTGAGCGGCTCGATCGAGGTGCAGGTCGATCGCGGCGCGTCGCAGGTCGTGTCCCTGCCCTTCGACGACGCGCGCGGCATGTACTCGCACAAGGGCATGTTCCCCGTGCGCGGCGATCTCACCGTCGGCG
>DATJIA010000356.1:0-5899 GCA_035493675.1 Kofleriaceae bacterium
CAGCGCCGCCTACGAGCGGCTCGCCGCCGCGCTGCAATCGGGCTCGGGCACCGACGCCGCCGCCGCGCTCCACCTGCGCGCGGCCGCGCTCGCCGTCGCCGCCGGTGATACCGATGAGGCCGCCGCGCGCGTCGCGTCGGCGCGCGCCGCCAACGCCGACGACGTCGGCGCGCTGGTCGTCACCGCCGAGGCGCAGGCGCCCGCGTCGCCGCCCAAGAAGGGCGAAGACGCGACGGCCGCGGTCGATCAGCTGCTCGCGCGCGCCGAGGTGCTCACGATGCGCGCCGACATGGCCGACGATCCCGCGGCGCGGGCGTCGTGGGAGCTCGATCGCGCCGAGGCGCTCGAGTGCGCGGGCCGCTTGAAGGAGGCCGGCGCGGTCGTCACCGCGGTCTTGAAGGCGAACGCCGACGATCTGCGCGCGCTCGAGGCGCTGCGCCGGATCACGCGGCGCGGAAACGATCGACCGACCTGGGCGCGCGCGTCGCTCGCGCTGGCGTCGCACATCGGCGATCCGCAGGCGAAGCTCGCGCTCCTGCGCGAGGCCGCGGCGATCTTCGATCCCGCGGGTCAGGCCGAGCACGCCGCGATCGCCAACGCCGAGCGCCCCGACGGGACGCCGGCGGGCGCGTACGGCGCGGATCCGGCGAGCGCGGTCGCGGTCTACAAGCGGATCCTCGTCGAGGAGCCGGGGGCGCCCGAGTTCGCGCGCCTCTGCACGATCGCGCGCCAGCACGGCGACGTCCGCACGCTCGCGCTCGCGATCGCGGATCGATTGTCGTGGATCGACTCGGGCGAGGTCGAGCCGACCGAGGGCGTGCCGCTCCTGCTCGAGCGCGCGCGCGTGCGCACCGCGATCGGCGACGCGCGCGCCGCCGCCGCCGATCTCGACGATCTCCTCCGCCGCGACGATCGCCACGCCGAGGCGCTGCGCATGCGCGCCGATCTCTCGCTCTCGCTCGGCGATGCGCAGCGCGCGACCGAGCTGTGGCGCACGTACCTGAGCGTCGAGCCGGATCCGTCGCGGCGCGCCGACGCCGAGCTGACGCTCGCCAAGATCCTCGCCGAGAACATGGACGACGTGAACGGCGCGATCGATCAGCTCGAGCGCGTGATCGCGCAGGCGCCGCACGACGCGGTGCACCGCGAGCGCCTGATCGGGCTCGCGACCCGCGCGCAGGACTGGGGGCGCGTCGTGCGCGAGCTGCGCGAGATCGTGCGCCTGCGTCCGACCCCGGGCGAGCGCGCGCGCGAAGAGCTGCGCCTGGCCGAGGTCCTGCGCGACAAGGTCGGCGACGCCGCCGGCGCGCGCGCGGCGCTCGAGCGCGCGCGCACCTTCGATCCGCTCTCGCAGGACGTGGTCGCGGCGCTGCGCGATCTGCTCTCGCCGCCCGATCGCAGCGCGCTGTTCGCGGCCGCGAAGAACGATCTCCGCTCCGTGCTCGCCGCGTCGCCGGCGCGCTCGACGCTCTACGATCGCCTCGCGACGATCTGCGGCTGGGACGGCGACGCCGACGGCCGCTGGCTCGCGCTGGTCGCGGTCGAGGCGATGGCGACGCCGACCGCCGAGCAGAAGCAGGCGCTCGCCGAGGGCCGCGCGCGGATCGCGCCCTTGTCGCGCGCGCCGCTCGACGCCGCGAAGAAGGCGCAGCTCCGCCCCGACACCGCGGGCGGCGTGCTCGCCGAGCTGTGGCGCACGATCACGCCGGCGGTCACCGCGGGCGCCGCGCTCGACGCGCAGAAGCTCGGCTTCACCAAGGGCGACAAGCTCACGATGAAGCAGCTGAGCGCGGCCAAGAAGTACGAGCCGCTGCTCGCCGCGCTCGCGTCGTTCAGCCCGGGCGAGCTCGACATCTTCGTCAGCGAAGGTCGCGCCGGCCAAGCGCGCGTCTTGTCGGGCGAGACGCCGGCGCTCTTGGTCGGCGCCGACGTCGCCGCGGGCACGAGCGGCGCGGCGCGCTTCGCGCTCGGCCGCGCGGTCATGTACGCGAGCGAGGGCACCGGCACGCTCGCCGAGCTGCGCGAGGCCGAGGCGGTGTGGTGGATCGCGGCGTCGATCAAGGCGGTCGAGGTCACGGTGCCGCCGGCGGTCGCCGAGGCGGTCGCGAGCTTCGAAGGCGGCGACGCGCAGGTCGCGGAGCGCGTGAAGCTGCTCGGCAAGCACCTCTCGCGCAAGGACAAGAAGATGCTCGCGGGCCTCGCGATCCGCACGCGCGAGGTGCCTTCGGCGGACGCGATCGCGGCGTGGCGGCGCGGCGCGATCGGCGCGGGCCAACGCGCCGGCCTCTTGTGCGCGGGCGATCTCGCGATCGCGCTCGCGATGCTCGACGTCGGTCGCGGCGCGAAGGCGCTCGCCGACAGCCCGGCCGCGCTCGATCTGTGCGCGTGGTCGGTGTCCGCCTCGCACGCGGCCTTGCGCCGCGATCTCGGCTACGCCGTCGGAGGTCGCCCGTGAGTGACAAGGACAAGGGCGGCCTGTTCGGCGATCAGGATCTCAACGCGGAGCTCGACGCGTGGGACAAGACGTTCGACGCGCTCCACGAGGCGGGCGAGCTCGACAACTTCACCGCCGACGCACCGCCGATCACCACGCCGCCGCCGCCGCCGGCGCCCGACCCGAAGCGCGCGCGCACGCCGTCGGCGCCGAGCATCCAAGCGGCCGCCGCCGCGGCGACCGGCATCATCGACGCCGAGCCGCCGACGCGCCCGAAGCGTCCGACGACGAAGCCGCCGATCCCGACCTCCGCCAAGCCCGACTTCCCGGCGGAGCCCGAGCCGACGCCGAAGCCGGAGCCGATCCCCGCGCCGCGCGCCAAGGCGAAGACGCACCCGCCGCCGCCTCCGCCGGCGAAGCGTCCCGCGACGCACGAGAATCCGTTCGAGGCCGGCGACGAGACCGACTTCAGCGATCTCGGCTTCGCGGGTGAGCCCGAGGCGCTGGGCTCGTTGCTCGGCGTCGCGCCGCCGCCGCTCGCGCCACCGCTATCCGATGACGAGGCGCAGACGCCCCAGCCCGAGCCGCCGCGCCGCCCGTCGCGCCCGCCGGCGAAGGCGTTCGGCACCGACGACGCGCCGACCAAGATCCTCCCGCTCAAGCCGCTCTTGCCCGCGAACAAGCTCGGCAAGCCCGGGCCCGGTGCGCCCGGCGCGCCGCGCGAGCGCGAGGAAGACGACGAGGTCTTCACCTCGGCCGCGCGCCCCGCGACGCCGTTCAAGATCGAGCCGGCGCCGACCGACGACGAGCTGTTCGGCGATCTGCCCGCGCACGTGCCCGCGCCCGCGGCTTCGATCACGAGCCCGCAGACCGAGGCGACGCGCGTCGCGAGCCTCGGCGAGCTCGGCGCGGCGCTCGACGACGCCGGCTTCTCCGGCGCGACGCAGACCGGCACCAAGGGGCTCGCCGCGCTGGGCGGCAACGCGACGCGCATCGTCGATCCCGCCGCGATGGATCAAGCGCGCCGCGCCTCCGCCGAGCCCGCCGCGCGCGGCCCCGCGATCGTGCGCCGCGACGACATCGGCAAGAAGAAGAAGGTCGAGAGCGACTTCGGCCACGAGGAATCGTCGTCGGGCGGCGACTTCGCGGGCGGCGAATCGACGCGCGTCGCGGATCTCGCGGAGATCGAGAACCTCGCGGCGAAGCAGCGCGAGGAGACCGCGGCCGCGAGCGCCGCCGCCGCGGCGTTCTTCGCCGAGGGCGGGCCCGAGATCTCGCTCGAGGCCGACGGCGACTTCTACGACGACATCGAGATCGGCGGCGAAGGCGAGGGCGGCGCGGACGCCAGCGAGGGCGGCGGCACGCCGGGGCCCGCGCGCCGCGTGACCTCGCACCTCGTCCGCCGCGTCGCGCCGACGCCGGCCGGCACCCCCGCGCTCGATCACGGCGATCACGACGACGATCACGAGATGGAGATCGTCGCCGGCGAGGTCGACGAATCGGAGCGCGCGACGACCGAGGCGCTCGATCGCGAGGCGCAGGGCGAGACGATGTCGATCGACGACGCGCTCGGCGATCTCGACGCGGTCCCGCACAGCGCGCGCGCCGAGGACGACTTCAGCGACGTCGCCGATCACGTGAAGGAGTCGTCGCAGCCGGTCGCGGTCGCGCCGCCGCCGCCCGCCGAGCGTTCGGCGCCGATCCGCCACAAGACGCCGCCGCCCGCCGCGGGCATGCGCCCGGGCAGCTCGCCGCTCGACGACGACGACAGCGAAGAGGGACCGGTCGATTGGTGGGACGACGACGAGGAGGGCAACGAGCTGCCCGCGATGCGCTCGGGCTCGCTGCCGGTGCCGCCCGCGACCGCCGGCTCGACGGGGCCGGTCAGCCCGCAGTTGATCCAGCAAGCGCGCGAGCACCTCGAGCGCGAGCAGCGGCTGAAGGCGCAGGCCGCCGCCGAGCGCGCCGCGAAGGAAGGCCGTCGCCCACCGACGGCGCCGCCCGCGCCCGAGCCGTCCGCGGACTTCGCCCGCGCCGCGAAGGAAGAATCCGCGCGCGCCGCGGAGCCCGCGATCGCCGAGCCCGCGCCCGAGACGCCCGAGACGCCCGAGGCGCACGATCCGCTTCCGATCGCGCATGAAGTCCGCGTCCCGTCGCCGAAGGGCCCGCCGGCGGGCGGCGCCTTCGCGCCCGACGCCGCGCCGACCCGCCTCGGCGTCCCGCCGATCCCGCGCCCGGTCGCGCCGTCGGTCCCGATCCCGGTGGCGTCGTCGGGCTCCGCGCCGGTGCACGTCGCGCCCGTCGAAGAGGCCGCCGCGCCCGCGCACGCTGCACCGTCCGTCCCCGACGTCGCGCCCGAGCTGCCGCCGTCGCGCTTCGCCGAGCCCGACCTCTCGCTCGATCTCGATCACGTCTCGCTGCCGGAGCGCGTCGATCCGACCACCGGGCTCGATCTCGGCGAAGCCGCCGCGCAGTCGCTCCTCGTCTACGAGCGCGAGCTCGAGACCATGGACGACACCGCCGCGGTCGCCGCGCTGCGCGCCGAAGCCGGCCGCCTCTCCGAGCGCCTCGGCGATCTCGATCGCGCGCGCATCCACTACGAAGGCGCGCTGCTCGCCGATCCGCGCTCGACCCAGGCGCTGCGCGGCCTGCGCCGCATCGCCCGCGCGCAGGCGGATCTCGCCGAGGCCACGCGTCACCTCGACGCCGAGCTGGCGGTCGCCGGCCCGCTCGAGCGCCGCGCGCTCGCGCTCCATCGCGTCGATCTGCTGATGGCCGCGGGCGAGCAGGATCTCGCGCGCGTCGCGGTCGGCGAGCTCCTCGACGGCGCGCCCGGCGACGTCCGCGCCTTGCTCGCGCAGCTCGAGCTCAGCTTCCTCGACGGACGCGCCGACGAGTTCGGCGAGTCGCTCGAGCGGCTCGCGTCCGCGCTCGCCGATGCGCCGCTGCGCGCCGCGGTCGAGGTCGCGCGCGGTCACCTCGACGAGCGCAGCGGCGGCGATCCCGATCGCGCCGCGCGCGCGTTCATGACCGCCGCCGAAACCGATCCGCACTCGATCGGCGCGCGCCTCGGTCACGCGCGCATCGCCGCGGGGCGCGGCGATCTCGCCGGCTACGTCGCGGCGCGCGCGCAGCTCGCGACCACCGTCGGCGCCAGCGATCCGATCACGGGCGCCGCGATCGCGCTGCGCGCCGCGCATCGCGCGACCTCGCAGCCGCAGCTCGAGCTCGAGGCGCAGGCGCTGGTCGCCGCGCAGGCGCTCGCGCCGTCCGACGAGCTCGTCCTGCAGGCCGCCGCCGCCAACGCGACTCGCCGCGGCGACGCGGCCGCGATCGCGGCCGCGTGGCGCGAGCTCGCCGGCACCGCCGCGCTGCCCGCCGATCGCGCGGCCGCCGCCGTCCGCGCGGCGATCGCGCACGCCGCCGCCGGCGACACCGCGAGCGCGTCGGTCTTCTACCAGATCG
>DATJIA010000357.1:0-9247 GCA_035493675.1 Kofleriaceae bacterium
GATCGAAGCACCGCCTCACGCCCGAGGTGTCGATGGAGATCCAGGGCGTGCTCCATTCGGACATCGCGATGGCGTTCGATCAGTGCCCGCCCGGCGACGCGCCGGCCGAGATCCACGATCGCGCGATGAAGCGCACGACCGCGTGGGCCGAGCGCTGTCTGCACGTGAAGCGGCCCGCAGGCCAGGCGCTGTTCGGCATCGTCCAAGGCGGCATCGATCTCGATCGCCGCGCGCGCCACGCCGCCGAGCTGACGCAGCTGCCCTTCGACGGCTTCGCGCTGGGCGGCCTGGCCGTCGGCGAGAAGATCGAAGACACCTACCGCGTCCTCGACGCCTTCGCGCACACGCTCCCGCGCGCGCAGCCGCGCTACCTCATGGGCGTCGGCACGCCCGACGACCTCGCGCGCGGGGTCGCCGCCGGCGTCGACATGTTCGACTGCGTCATGCCGACCCGCAACGCGCGCAACGGATCGCTCTTCACGTCGCAGGGCAAGGTCACCATCTCGAACGCCAAGCACCGGCTCGACACCGGTCCGCTGGATCCCGAGTGCCCCTGCCACACGTGCCGCACGACCTCGCGCGCGTACCTGCGGCACCTGCACATCGCGAAAGAGATCCTCTACAACCGTTACGCGACGTTGCACAACCTCACGTTCTACGCCCGCCACATGGCGCGGCTCCGGGAGCGCATCCTCGCCGAGGGATCCGCCGCTTCCGCTTGACCCCCCACGCCGCCGGTGCTACCTCATCGCAACTTTTCGCGTTTTCCACGCGAGAACGGAATCGGAGCCGTCTTATGCAAGCCGCCAGTCCCATCGTGATGATGCTCCTGATGTTCGGCGTCTTCTACTTCATCCTGATCCGTCCGCAGGTGAAGAAGCAGAAGGAGCACGAAGAGATGCTGAAGAAGCTCGACAAGGGCGACGAGGTGCTCACCCGCGGCGGCCTCATCGGCAAGATCACCGGCGTGCAGGATCAGGTGGTCGTGATCGAGCTCCAGGAGAAGGTCCGCGTGCGCATCCCGCGCGCGTACATCGAGGGTCGCTGGACCGGCCAGGTGCAGGGCCAGCCGGCCGCGAAGCCCGCGAACAACGAAGCGGCCTGAGCTTCCTCTCCTTCGTAACGATTCCGTCCTTCTCGCGCGAACCCGAGTAAAGGTGCCATGGACCGCAACCTGAAGTGGCGCACGATCGGCCTCGTCGGCCTGATCGCCTTCTGCCTGTGCACGCTCGCGCCGACGTTCGTCGGCTCGAACCTCCCGACGTGGTTCAACCGCCTCTTCTCGAAGAAGATCAACCTGGGGCTCGATCTCCAGGGCGGCCTCCACATCACCTACTCGATCGATCTCGATCGCGCGGTCGACGACAAGGCCTCGGAGATCAAGCGCGACCTCGACTCGAAGTTCACCGACGATCCGGCGTGGAAGGACAAGATCAAGGGGATCTCCGCGCCGGGCGCGCCGATCGGCGAGGTGATCATCCGCCTCAACGACGCGACCAAGAAGGCCGAGGCCGAGAGCATCGTCCTCGCCGACTACAAGGACGTCGCCGACAAGGTGGCGTGCCCGTCGGGTGAGCCCGCGAGCTCGGTCTGCGTGCAGGTCTCCAAGGACTTCGCCGAGGGCGTCCGCCGCGCCGCGCTCAAGAACGCGGTCAACACGATCCGCGAGCGCATCGACGAGCGCGGCATCGCCGAGCCGAGCGTGATCGAGAAGGGCGACGACGTGATCGTCGAGCTGCCCGGCCTCGACGACGAGTCGACCGAGCGCGTGAAGGATCTGATCAAGCGCACCGCCAAGCTCGAGTTCAAGCTCGTCATCGATCACATCGACGGCACCAAGCGCCCGAACGAAGAGTACTGGATGGACAACCTCGCCCAGTTCGTGAAGGCGGATCCGCACGCGACCGAAGAGGGCATCGAGGCGAGCGTCGACACCTGGCCGGTCGAGGACACCAACGAGCACCACCGCACCGCGTACCTGATGGCGCGCGATCGCGTCGAGCAGATCCCCGTCTGCGAGGCGAAGGAGATCGAGTGCTGGTCGCCGAAGCTCGAGGTCAAGGACGGCAAGGTCCAGTGCAACGTCACCGGCCTCCACATCATCGAGCGCTACGTCTCGGGCGTGCGCCGCTGCAACGAGGACCCGGATCCGAAGCTCGCGATCCACGGCATCGCCGATCGCAAGGACCTCACCGTCAAGGACGCCAACGACAAGGTCACGCCGTTCGACGCGCACCTCCCCGAGGGCCGGCAGCTCGGCTACGAGAAGGTCACCCCGGACAGCCACGCGAAGGACACGCGCACCTACTGGCGCACGTACTACCTCGATCGCGCGGTGCGGCTCAGCGGCTCGGCGGTCAAGAACGCCGGCACGCAGTGGGACCCGAACACCAACAAGCCGTACGTCGCGGTCGAGTTCGATCGCTACGGCGGCCGCCTGTTCGGCGACCTCACGTCGCAGAACGTCGGCGCGAAGATGGCGATCATCCTCGACGACAAGATCAACTCGGCGCCGATCATCAACGGCCCGATCCGCGGCGGCAACGCGCAGATCACGATGGGCGGCAACGACGCCGAGCACATGCAGAAGGAAGCGGACGATCTCGTGTCGGTCTTGAAGACCGGCTCCTTGCCCGCGCCGCTCAAGGAAGAGAGCTCCGCGCAGGTCGGCCCCACCCTCGGCCGCGACGCGATCCAGAAGGCTCAGCTGTCGTTCATCGTCGGCGTCGTGCTGGTCATCGTGATCATGCTCGGCATCTACAAGTGGTCGGGCTGGGTCGCGATCGGCGCGGTCACGATCAACGTCTTGATGATGATGACCGCGATGACGATCTTCGGCGCGACGCTGACCTTGCCAGGCATAGCCGCGCTCGTACTGACCGTAGGCATGGGCGTCGACGGCAACATCCTCATCTACGAGCGCATCCGCGACGAGCTCACGTTAGGGAAGTCCGTCCGCGGCGCGGTCGACGTCGGGTTCTCGCGCGCGTTCACCGCGATCCTCGACGGTCACATGACGACCGCGGCCGGCGGCTGGGTCCTCCTCCAGTACGGCTCGGGCCCGATCAAGGGCTTCGCGGTCATGCTCCTGGTCGGCATCGGAACCACGCTGTTCTGCTCGACCGTCGTCACCCGCATCTTCTTCGACTGGGTCGTCGCCCGGAAGAAGGGCAACAACCAGACGATCTCGATCTGAGGCGGTCATGGCCAACGAAGAAAAAAGCGCGGTCGACCCGCACAACTTCCGGCACCTGATCCCGCCGGGCTCGAACTTCGCGTTCGTCTCGAAGTTCAAGCTGTCCGTCTTCCTGTCGATCCTCGCGATGGCGATCGGCATCGGCTCCTTGTTCGTGAACAAGGCGATGCGCGGCAGCTACATGAACTGGACGATCGACTTCAAGGGCGGCACCGAGCTCGTCTACGCGCTCAAGGACAAGGACGGCAACTACGTCAAGCCGGACGTCCACGCCGTGCGCGAAGTGCTGAAGGGCGAGGGCGAGATCGACGTCTCCGACATGTCCTGGAAGAAGGACGTCAAGGGCACGTCGGTCGAGGTCAACGGCTTCATGGTGGCGACCGCGCGCTACGGCGCGACCACGCAGGTGCAGCAGGACAAGGCGAAGAACGCGTTCGTCACGGCGTTCAAGGACAACGGCATCCAGAGCGCGAACTGGTCGGGCGACAGCCTGCTGGTGCGCTCGACCGCGCCGTTCGACGAGCAGAAGGTCAAGCAGGTCATCGAGGCCGCGGTGCCCGAGCTCCACATGAAGCCGTGGGGCGACGAGGCGAAGATCTTCGGCATCCCCGATCCGAACACGCACATCTACGCGACGACCGTCGCGGTGAAGGGCCTCGACTACCAGTACGCGCAGATGATCGAGAAGGCGACGCCGGGCACCACGGTCGAGGTCGTCAACTCGTACGGCGTCGGCGCGAAGGCCGGCGACAAGCTCCGCAACGACGCGCTCAAGTCGCTCGTCTACGCGATCTTCCTGATCATGCTGTACCTCGCGTTCCGGTTCGACATCCGGTACGCGCCGGGCGCCGCGTTCGCGACGATCCACGACGCGGTGATGGTCGTCGGCGTCTTCTCGATCACGTGGACCGAGGTCTCGCTGGTGTCGGTCGCCGCGGTCTTGACCGTGATCGGCTACAGCGTGAACGACACCGTGATCGTCTTCGATCGAATCCGCGAGAACCAGGCGAAGCTCAAGGACAAGAAGCTCGAGCGCATCATCGACATCTCGATCAACGAGATGCTCGTGCGGACCGTGCTCACGTCGATGACGGTCTTCGTCGTGACGCTCGCGATGAACATCCTCGGCGACGGCCTCATCCGCAACTTCGCGTTCGCGATGAACATCGGCGTCATCGTCGGCACGTACTCCTCGATCTTCCTCGCGGCGCCGCTGTTCCTGTGGGTCTCGAAGAAGTGGTACTCGGGCTCGACGACCGGCCCCGGCCGCAACGCTCGCGCCGCCGCGGTGCTCGCAGAGCCCTGAAGCGCGCCTTCGGCGCGCGGCGTCGGGCCTCGGGCGTCAGGCCTCGGCCCGAAGAATCGCGGCGTCTGATCTCGGGTCTGGCCGAGGCCTGAGGCCCGAGGCCTGAGGCCCAGGATCAGAGGGCGCGCGTAACGTGCGCGCGTGTTCAACGTCCGCGAGGTCGACGAAGGTGTGGTCACTCGGCTCGCGGCGGCGCTGCGGGTGCGGCCGGTGACGGCGCGCTGCCTGGCGGTGCGCGGCGTCAGCGATCCGGCGGAGGCCAAGGGCTGGCTCGATCCGAAGCTCGGCGGGCTGCGCAAGCCCGACGGCCTCGCGGGCTTCTCGGTCGCGGTCGAGCGGCTCGCGCGCGCGGTCACCGCCGGCGAGCGCATCGGCGTCTTCGGCGACTACGACGTCGACGGCGTGACGACGGCGGCGCTCTTGACGAGCTTCATGCGCGAGGTCGGCGGCGAGGTGATCGCGCGCGTCGCCGATCGCGACGCGGGCTACGGCTTCGGCACGCCGATCGCGGACGCGTTCTGCGACGCGGGCTGCGGCGTGATCGTCACCGGCGATCTCGGCACCAGCGACGCGCCCGCGATCGCGGCGGCGCGCGCGCGCGGCGTCGACGTGATCGTCGTCGATCACCACACCGTGCCGGCGGCCGGCGCCGCGCACCCCGCGCTCGCGCTGGTCAACCCGCACCGCGCGGACTCGTCGTTCCCGTTCCGCGGCATGGCGTCGGTCGGCCTCGCGTTCTACCTCGCGGCCGCGATCCGCACGCGGCTCGACGACATCGGCTGGTTCCGGACCCACGCGAAGCCCGACGTGCGTGAGCTGCTCGATCTCGTCGCGCTCGGCACGATCGCGGATCTGGTGCCGCTGCGCGGCGAGAACCGCATCCTCGCCGCCGCCGGCTTGCAGAAGCTGCAGGCGCGGCCGCGCGCGGGCATCGCGGCGCTCGCCGCCGCCGCCGGGCTCGACGCCGCGCGACCGATCGACGAGAAGACCGTCTCGTGGAAGCTCGCGCCGCGCTTGAACGCGCCGGGCCGCCTCGGCGCGGCCGCGCCGAGCTTGGAGCTCCTGCTCGCCGACGAGCGCAGCGCGGGCGCGTGCGCCGCGAAGGTCGAAGAGGCCAACGCCGCGCGTCGCATCGCACAGGATCGCTGCTACGAGGAGGCGCTCGCGGCGTTGGACGAGCATGGTGACGCGCCCGCGATCGTGATCGCCGCGCGCGGCTGGCCGCCCGGCGTCGTCGGGATCGTCGCGGCGAAGCTGGTCGATCGCACCGGCAAGCCCGCGTTCGTGATCGGCGTCGGCGACGACGGCGTCGGCCGCGGCTCCGCGCGCGCGCCCGGCGGGCAGAACATCGATCTCTATCGCGCGCTCGCCGAGTGCGCGCCGATGCTCGATCGCTTCGGCGGTCACGCCGGCGCCGCCGGCCTCACCGTCCACGAGGATCGCGTGCCCGCGCTGCGCGAGGCGCTCGGCGCCGCGGTCGCGCGCTTCGCCGAAGGCTCGGGCCCGATCGCGCAAGACGCGTGCGACGCCGAGGTCGCGCTCGCCGAGATCGACGAGCCGCTCTGCACCGAGCTCGGATCGCTCGCGCCGTTCGGACAGGACAACGCGGCGCCGCGCTTGGTCGCGCGCGGCCTGCGCGTGCGCTCGAGCCGCAAGGTCGGCGACGGCTCGCACCTGAAGCTCGACGTGGAGGACGCGCATGGCAACGTGCGCGGCGCGATCGCGTTCGGGCAGGGCGAGCAGGATCCCGGCGCGGGCGCGACCGTCGATCTCGCCTTCACGCCGGTCGTCTCCGAATGGAACGGCAACCGGCGCGTCGAGCTCGAAGTGGCGGGCTTGGCCGTCTCGCGGTAGGACACGCTCGTGGCCCGCCGTCGCATGACCGGAGACACCGGCAACGATCCCGATGTCCCGCGCCTCCCGCGCGGCAAGGGCTTCAAGCTCTCGTTCGGCGAGATCGTCCGCATCGGCCTCACCGGGACGATGCTGATCGCGGTGCTCGTCCTCGCGAAGCCGTGCGCCGACTCGGTCGGCCGCTTCGTCGCCAGCTTCGATCCGCCCGACGCGCAGCCGCCGGCACCGACGCAGAAGGTCCCCAACGGCTACGTGCACCTCACGCCGAACATGACGCCGCAGCAGATCCAAGAAGCGATCGGCAGCGCGCGCGACGCCGGCGCGCCGCCGCCGCCGGACGCGTCACGCTAGCGAGGCCAGAGCACCGCGTGCGAGAGGCACGGCATCTCGCGGCGCGTCTTCTCCAAGATGGATCGATCGAGCGCGTGGATCACGACGCCGTCGCCCTCGGCGCGCTCGCCGGCGACGCCGCCCCACGGATCGACGACGAGCGTGTGCCCGAAGCTCTCGCGCTTCTCGTTGTGCCGTCCCCACTGCGCGGCCGCGACGACCCACGCCTGCGACTCGATCGCGCGTGCGCGCAGCAAGAGGTGCCAGTGCGCGCGGCCCGTGTGCGCGGTGAACGCCGCCGGCACGAGCAACAGCTCCGCGCCGCCGCCGATCACCAGCTGTCGATACAGCTCGGGGAACCGCACGTCGTAGCAGATCGTCACGCCGACCTTCCAGCCGCCGATCTCGACGACCACCGGCTCGCGCCCGGGCGCGGTCGCCGCCGACTCGAGCAGCGTCGCGCGCCCGGGGATGTCGACGTCGAACAGGTGGATCTTGCGATAGCGCGCGACCAGGCGTCCCTCGGACGACACGACCACCGCCGTGTTGAAGGCCCGATCGCCCCCGGGTTCCTTCTCGGGCATCCCGCCGCCGACGATCGTCACGCCGTGCTTGGTCGCGAGCTCCGCGAGCGTCGAGACGATCGGCCCGAACGATCCGTCGAGCGACTCGGCGACGCGCATCTTGTCGCGTTCGCCGCGCCCCAAGAACGCGAAGCACTCCGGAAGGACGATCAGGGTCGCACCGCCGACGGCCGCTTCGGCGGTCAAGCGCCGCACGGCGGCCAGGTTCGCGTCGAGATCGTCGGTCGCGCACATCTGCACGGCCGCGGTGACCAAGGAGGGGGTCGGCGAGGTCATGGGCGAGGTTGTAGCACCGCACTAAGCGTGCGACGGCTCACCGAAATCCTGGCGGCTCGGGATCGGTCCGATCACTCTTGCGACGCGCGCTATCTGGTGGTAACCGTACGTCGCTTCGCATCTCGTTTGGGGGTGGGCTTCAGCCCACCTTTTTTTTTCCTCGAACATGTCCGCCAACGACCCCCTCCGCCAACGCCTCCTCGCGATCGTCGAACCGGTGTGCACCAGCGCCGGCTACGACCTCGTCGACCTGCGTTTGAAGAGCGAGCAGGGCGGGTGGGTCCTCCGCGTCTTCATCGACTTCGCGAACCAGACCGACCCGGAGTGGTGGAAGCACGGCGTCGATCTCGCCCACTGCGAGCGCCTGTCGCGCGAGCTCTCCGCGGTCCTCGACGTCGACGATCCGATCCCGCACGCGTACTCGCTCGAGGTGAGCTCGCCTGGGATCGATCGCCCGCTGCGCACGCCGGCGCACTTCCAGCGGTTCGTCGGCGGCCAGATCAAGGTCGCGCTCGCGATCCCCCAGGGCGACCGCAAGAACTTCAAGGGTGAGCTGACGACCGTCGAAGGTGACGAGCTCGTCATGGACGTCGACGGTCAGACGTTCCGCCTCCGCATCGCCGACATCGACACCGCCAAGCTGGTCCCCGACTGGGACGACGTCATGAAGGGCGGCAGCGGCGTACACCACAAGCCCGCGCAGAAGGCCGCGCACAGGTAGGGAGCGCCACGTATGGAAGCCAACCTCAACATGGTCCTCGAGCAGGTAGGACGCGACAAGAACATCGACAAGAGCGTGCTCGTGTCGGCGCTCGAGCAGGCGATCCTCACGGCGGCGAAGAAGACCTTCGGCATGAACCGCGAGATGGAGGCGAAGTACAACCCGGAGACGGGCATCGTCGACCTCTTCCTGATCATCAACGTCGTCGAGGACGACGCGATCGAGGGCCGCGAGATGACGGTCGAGCAGGCGCGCGAGGCCGGCCTCGAGGCCGAGCTCGGCGACGAGCTCCTCTTCCAGATCTTCTATCGTCCCGAGGACGCGGACCGCGCCTCCGAGCAGGACAACAAGTTCGGCAAGCTCATCGATCTCAAGAACGCGCACAAGCAGTTCGGCCGCATCGCCGCGCAGACCGCCAAGCAGGTCATCTTCCAGCGCGTCCGCGAGGCCGAGCGCGACAACGTCTTCAACGAGTACAAGGATCGCAAGGGCGAGCTGATCACCGGCATCGTGCGCCGGTTCGAGCGCGGCGCGCTGGTCGTCGACGTCGGCAAGGCCGAGGCCGTGCTGCCGATGCGCGAGCAGGTGCCCCGCGAGTCGTTCCGCGTCGGCGACACGATCAAGGCGTACGTCCTCGACATCGATCGCAACGCGCGCGGTCCGCAGATCATCCTCTCGCGCGCGCACAAGGGCTTCCTCGAGAAGCTGTTCGAGCAAGAGGTGCCGGAGATCTTCGAGAAGATCGTCCGCATCGAGAGCTCGGCCCGCGAGCCGGGCGCGCGTTCGAAGATCGCGGTGTCCTCGCGGGATCGCGACGTCGATCCCGTCGGCGCGTGCGTCGGCATGAAGGGCTCGCGCGTGCAGGCGGTCGTGCAGGAGCTGCGCGGCGAGAAGATCGACATCGTCCCGTACGACGACGATCCGGCCCGCTTCGTGTGCAACGCGATCGCGCCCGCCGAGGTCTCGCGCGTCATCATCGA
>DATJIA010000358.1:0-8738 GCA_035493675.1 Kofleriaceae bacterium
AGCGCGCGCACGAGCGTCATCGGCTTGCGCCGCGAGCCCCAGCCGCCGATGCCGACGGTCATGCCGTCTCTGACTTCGGCGGCGACGTCGTCGGCGGAGATCCGCTTGTCCCTCATTTCGTCTCCGACTTCTGGGCGAACGCCTTGCGCTTCTCGTCGCCGACCCCCGCGAGCGTCAGCTCGAACGTGAAGCCCTGCTCGTAGCGATAGCTGCGCTTGACGTCGATCGGATCGATCCCGTTGAGCGACTGCTTGGCGGCGCGGATCGCGATCGGCGACTTCGCGGCGATCTCGCCCGCGACGCTGCGGGCCGCGGCGCGCAACCGATCGCGCGGCACGACCTCGAGGATGCCGCCGTACCTCGCGAGCTCCGCCGCCGGCAGCTTGCGTCCGGTGTAGACCATCGCGCGCATCAGGTGCTGCGGCACCAAACGCGCGAGGTGGGTCGCCGCGCCAAGCGCGCCGCGATCGACCTCGGGCAGGCCGAAGGTCGCGTCGTCGGAGGCGATCACGATGTCGGCGTTGCCCGCGAGGCCGATGCCGCCGCCGAGGCAGAAGCCGTGCACCGCCGCGATCACCGGGACCTCGCAGTCGTAGACCGCGGCGAACGCGTTCGCGCAGGCGCGGTTGACCGCGACCAGCGCCGCGTGTTGATCGGCCGCGGCGTGCAGCTCCTTGATGTCGACGCCGGCGTTCCAGCCGCGGCCGACCGCGGACAGGATCACGACGCGGGTCTCGCGGCCGATGCCGATGAGCGCGTCCGCGATCGCCTGCCAATCGGCGATGCCGAGCGCGTTGACCGGAGGGCGCTCGACGACCACCTCCGCGATGCCGCTGTCGTCGACGGTGGTGGTGACGTTCGACATTGCAGGGCCGAATAGAACATGTTCTACTCGGCTCGTGCAAGGGCAACTGCACGGCAAGGTCGCCGTCGTCACCGGCGGGGCGCGCGGGGTCGGCCGCGGCATCGTGGCGCGATTCCTCGACGAGGGCGCCCACGTCGTCGTGGTGGGGCGATCGACCCCGGAGTCGATCCCCGCGGGCGCCTCCTTCGTCGCCGCCGACGTCCGCGACGTCGAGCAGGTCGGCCGCGCGATCGACGCCGCGATCGACCGCCACGGCCGCCTGGACGTGCTGGTCAACAACGCGGGCGGCTCGCCGAACGCCGACGCCGCGACGGTCTCGCCGCGCTTCTCGGCGTCGATCATCCAGCTCAACCTGATCGCGCCGCTGTGGCTCGCGCAGCGCGCGAACGCGATCATGCAAGCGCAGCCAGAGGGCGGCGCGATCGTCAACATCGCGAGCGTGAGCGGCACGCGGCCGTCGCCGGGCACCGCCGCGTACGGCGCGGCGAAGGCGGGCCTGATCAACCTGACGCAGTCGCTGGCCGTCGAGTGGGCGCCCAAGGTGCGCGTCAACGCGATCGTCGCGGGCCCGATCAAGACCGAGCTCGCGGCGATGCACTACGGTTCCGAGGCGGGCATCGCCGCGGTCGGCGCGACGATCCCGCTCGGCCGCCTCGGCGCGCCCGAGGACGTCGGCGACGCGTGCGTGTTCCTCGCGTCCGAGCGCGCGCGCTGGATCAGCGGCGCGGCGCTGTTGATTCACGGCGGCGGCGAACGGCCCGCCTTCCTCGACGCCGCAAAGACAACATGACTTCTACCGGCGAGCTGATGCGAGAGGCCGCGGCGAAGCGCGACGCGCGCTGGGGCCGACGCATCACGTACTCGCCGAAAGTCTTCCTGCCGCTGACCAACCTGTGCCGCGACGTCTGCGACTACTGCGCGTTCCGTCGCTCGCCGAAAGATCCCGGCGCGCACACGATGACGCGATCCGAGGTGGAACAAACGCTCGCGCGCGCGAAGCAGCTCGGCTGCACCGAGGCGCTGTTCTGCCTCGGCGATCGTCCGGAGACCGCGTTCCCGAGCTACCGCGAGCTGCTTGCGAGCTGGGGTTTCGGCTCGACGGTCGACTACCTCGTGTGGGCCTGCGAGCGCGCGATCGAGGCCGGCCTCCATCCGCACACCAACGCCGGCGTGCTCACGCGCGACGAGCTCGCGCGCCTCCAGCCGGTCAACGCGAGCATGGGCCTCATGCTCGAGTCGACGAGCGAGCGCCTGTGCGCGAAGGGCGGTCCGCACGCGGGCGCGCCCGACAAGCGGCCGCGCGTGCGCCTGCAGATGCACGAGGATGCGGGCGCGCTCGGCATCCCGTTCACGAGCGGAATCCTCGTCGGGATCGGCGAGACCGAGGCCGAGCGGATCGCGACCTTGCAGGCGATCCGCGAATCGCACGCGCGTCACGGTCACATCCAGGAAGTGATCGTGCAGCCGTTCCGCACCCACGCGGGCACGCGCATGGCGCGGGCGCCCGAGGCGACCGACGACGAATACCTGCGCGCGATCGCGCTCGCGCGGATCCTCCTGCCCGACGACGTCACGGTGCAGGCGCCGCCGAACCTGTCGCGATCGATCGCGCCGCTGGTCGACGCGGGCATCAACGACCTCGGCGGCATCTCGCCGCTCACGCCGGACTTCATCAACCGCGAGCACGCGTGGCCTCATATCGACGGGCTCGCAAAGGACTGCGAGGCGCTCGGTCGCACGCTGGTCGCGCGCCTTCCCGTGCATGAAGGGTGGATCGCATGCGCATCCTAGAACGCGTTCTCGCCGGGCATCGTGCGAGCTGGCGCGAGGCGCTGCCGCTCGCCGAGGTCACCGGCGCCGAGCTGCACGAGCTGTGCGCGGTCGCCGACGAGCTGCGCGCGCGGCAGGCCGGCGATCTCGTCACCTACGTCGTCAATCGCAACATCAACTTCACCAACGTGTGCGTGAAGACGTGCCGCTTCTGCGCCTTCTCCCGCAACGCGCGCAGCGACGCCGGCTACTTCCTCGACGAGGGCGAGGTCGTGCGTCGCGCGCTCGAGGCGCACGCGCTCGGCGCGACCGAGGTTTGCTTGCAGGCGGGGCTCGCGCCCGGCATCGACGGCATGCTGTACGTGCGGCTCGTCGCGGCGGTGAAGCGCGCCGCGCCTTCGCTCCACCTCCACGCGCTGTCTCCGGAAGAGGTGAAGTACGGCGCGCACCGCGCGAAGCTCTCCATCAAAGAGTTCCTCGCGGCCTTGAAAGAAGCCGGGCTCGGCACGCTGCCCGGCACCTCCGCCGAGATCCTCGACGACGACCTCCGCGATCGCATCGCGCCGGGCCGCATCACGAGCGCCGAGTGGCTCGAGGTCATCCGCACCGCGCACGAGCTCGGCCTGCGCACGACCTCGACGATGATGTACGGCCACGTCGAGCGCGCGGCCGATCGCCTGCGTCACATGGAGATCTTGCGCGATCTGCAGCAGGACACCGGCGGCTTCACCGAGTTCGTGCCGCTGTCGTTCGTGCACACGGAGGCGCCGCTGTTCGCGAAGGAGCCGGGCGTGCGGCCGGGGCCCGGCGGGCTCGACGTGATCCGCACCCACGCGATCGCGCGCGTCATGCTCGGGCACGACATCCCGAACCTGCAGGTGTCGTGGGTGAAGGAAGGCTTCCGCAGCGCGGAGCACCTGCTCGCGTGCGGCGTGAACGATCTCGGCGGCACGCTGATCAACGAGAGCATCTCGACCGCGGCGGGCGCGACCCACGGCCAGCTCGCGACGCCGCAGGCGCTACGACGGATCGCGCGTGGTGCGGGGCGGACGCCCGCCGAGCGGAACACGTTCTACGCCATCCTCCGCGTCCACGGGGGCGCGGACGGGCCGGGACTCGTCGACGATGGCGGCGATGCGCTCGACCGTGTCGCCGATCCGGCGAACGCGTTCGGATCCTATCGCGAGCTGACCCGGGACCCGCGCTTCCGCTTTCGGCGTCGTTCCGGCGACGAGCTCGTCGAGATCGGCGGGGTGATCGACGTCGAACGCGAGGCCGTGCGCGCGGACGAGGCAGACGCCGAGCCCGTGTCGGCGGGCGGCCTCGAGGTGGCGCGCGAGGCTGTCGGGGTTGCCGAAGCAGGTCGGCATGGCTGCGGGGAGCCGGAGCGCGAGCGCGTTGGTGCCGGCCTGATCGCGATCCGGCGCCAGCGCGAGGTCGGAGCCGTCGAGCGCGCCGAGCAGGTGCTCGACGTGGCGCGGCCCGAGCAGCGGTAGATCCGCCATCACGACGACCGCCGCGCGCGCGCCGAGCGCCGTCAGGTGGGCGAGCCCGCGATCGATGATCTGCGCGAGGCCTTGATCGGGAAGATCGATCAGCGCGTCGGCGCGATGCACGCGCGCGGCGCCGGCGACGTCGCCGCCGTCGGTGGCGACGACGATGCCGTCGACCAGCCGCGACTGCGCGAGCACGCCGACGACGCGGTCGAACAAGGCGCGCGCGACCGCGGCGCGCGTCTTCCCGCCGAGCCGCGACTTCGCGGTCCGGAACGAGCGCGCGGGCACGAGCGCCCACGCCCCGGTCGTCATGCGAGGACCTCGGCGAACGCGAGGACCTCGGCGGCGAGGCGCGCGCGATCGTCGCGCGTCTTCATGACCGTCGGCGCCGGCAGGGTGGGGAGCCCGTCCGGCGGCGCATCGCCGCGCTCGATCACGAGGCCGCGCAGGAGCGAGCCGTAGTGATCCGCGATCGCCGCGGCGCTCGGCTCGCGGCGCGCGAGCGTCGGGATCATCGCGCCCAGCGGGCCCTTCACCGCCGCGCCGCCGACGATCGGCGACACCGCGATCACCGGCTTCTTCGCGATCGCGGCGCGCACGCCGTCGCACGCGAGGATCGGATCGATCGAGACGTACGGGTTCGACGGACCGATCACCACGACGTCGGCATTGTCGATCGCGGCGATGACACCGGGCGCCGCCGGCGGCACCGGTCCGGGCCACCACACGCGCGTCACCTGCGGCGCGCCGCGCCGGCGCACGAGCCACTCCTGGAAGTCGAGCGTGCCGTCGCGCGTGTCGAGCATCGTGGGGCGCGCAACGTCGCACATCGGGAGGATCGAGGTCGAGATTTCGTACGCGCGGCGCAGCTCGTCGGTGATCGCTGTCAATGACAGGCCGGCGGCGAGGCGTTGGGTCCGCACGAGGTGCGTGCCGAGATCGCGGTCGCCGAGCCGGAACCAGGCCGGACCTCCGAGCCGCTCGACCATCGCGAGCGCGCCGAAGGTCTCGCCCGCCAGGCCCCAGCCCTGGTCCGGATGCGCCAGGCCGGCGAGCGTGTAGAGGATCGTATCCAGGTCGGGGCAGATGAAGAGGCCCCAGTGCACGAAGTCGTCGCCGGTGTTGACGATCGTGGTGAGCGCGCCGGGCGGCAGGACCTGCGCGAGCCCGTCGACGAGCTTGGCGCCGCCGACTCCGCCGGACAGCGCGACCACACGTTGGATCCTCATGCGTACAAGTCCTCGTCGGGCGAGCGGACCAGCGCCGCCGCGGTGGAACGCGTTCTGGGGAAGCGCAGGCCGCGGACCAGCACCGCACCGCGCGCCTCGTCGGCTTGGCCGAGCACGAGATCGGCGAGCGCCGCGACCTGATCCGCGAGCGCGGTCTCGGTGTGCTCGAGCGCGCGGCCGAACAGATCGTTGCGCCCGCGCTGATCGTGGAGCGCGGGCAGGCCGGCGGCGCCGATCGCGATCCCGACCGAGCCGCGCCGGAACGCGCGCCCGAACGAATCGCTGATCACGATCGCGCAGCCGAGCGTCTCGGACAGGCGCGAGGCGGTCGCGTCGGGATGCTCGGGCAGGAGCAGCACCTCGTCGTCGGCGCCGACGTTCGAGAAGTCGACGCCCGCGTTCGCGACGACGAAGCCGAGCCGGTGCCGCGTGATCAGCGCGCCTTTCACGGCGCGCGAGACGGCGATCGACTCGCGCAGGATGACCTCGACGTGCGCGGGATCGTGCCCGGTGATCGATGCGAGCCGCTTCGCGCGCGCGCCCGGCTCGACGTGCGCGAGCGAGACGAAGCGATCTTCGGCGCGCGAGACGAGCTTCGAGGCGACGGCGATCACGTCGCCCGATTGCAACGTCAACGCGCCGCGAGCGAGCGCGGCGCCGACCAGCTTCGCGAGATCGTCGCCGGGCGCGACGATGGGGATGCCTTCGAGGGCGATCGCTTCGACGCGCGCGCCCACGCTGATCATTCGAGGCCCTCGATGACCAGACCGAGGTTCTTCTTGTGCTTCTTGTTCATGTACAGCAAGACGGGCGTCATCGCCTCGAGCGCGACCGCGTTCGCGAGCGGACCGGCGTCGAGCGCGCGCGCCGGCAGCTGCGCGATCAGATCGATCACGATCTGCTTCGCCGCGAGGTCGTCGCCGCAGACGAGCACGTGGCCGGGGATCGCGTGCGACGGATCGCCGAGGTGCGCCGAGCTGACGTGATGGAGCGCCGCGATCACCTTCGCGTCGGGCACCGCGCGCTGCGCCTCGAGCGCCGCCGCGCCGCCGGCGGGGAGCGAGACCTTCGTGACCGCGGGTGGCACCAGCGGGACGACCAGATCGATCACGATCTTGCCCGCGAGCAGATCGCCGATCTCGCCGAGCGTCGACGCCTGCGCCGCGTACGGCACGCACAACGCGACGACCTCGCACGCCGCCGCCGCACGATTGTCGCCCCGCGAGGGATCGCGCGAGCCGATCACGATCTCGTGCCCGGCGCGCGCCCACCGCGCCGCGAGCCCGCGACCTTCCTTGCCCGTCCCGCCGACGAGCCCGAGCTTCACAGCGCGAGCTCCGCGAGCAGCTTCACCGCCGCCGGCTGCGACGACCCGACGATCATCGTCGTGACGCCGCTCGACTTCCACGCGTCGAAGCGCTCCTTGATGCGGCCCGGCGGCCCGACGAGATAGAGGGTGTCGATCATCTCGTTCGGCACCGCGGCGACCGCTTCCTTGCGCTTGCCCGCCATGAACAGCTCGAGGATCTGCGCGCACTCGGCTTCGTAGCCGACGCGCGAGAGGTACTCGCGATAGAAGTTCTTCTCCTTCGCGCCCATGCCGCCGATGTACAGCGCGAGCTGCTCCTTGAACGGACGGCGGCACGCCTCGAGGTCGTCGCCGACGGCGACCGCGACCGTCGGCGCGATCTCGAACCCCTCCAAGGTGCGACCCACCTTCGCGCGCCCCGCGCGGATCTGATCGAGGATCACGTCGGGCTCGTGCGGGTTCATGCAGGTGAGCAGCACGCCGTCGCACAGCTCGCCGCACAGCTCCTGCCCTTTCGGCGCCATCGCGCCGGCGAAGATCGGGATGTCCTTGCGGCCGTGCAGGATCGACTTGAGCGGCTTGCCCAGCCCGGCCGAGTCCGGGCCGTCGTACGGGATGCGGTAACGCTCGCCCTTGAACTGGAGCGGCGCCTCGCGCGCGAGAACTTGTTTCACGATCGTGAGGTACTCGCGGAGCCACGTCAGCGGCTTCACCCAGGGCACGCCGTGCCAGCCCTCGACGACCTGCGGTCCGCTGGTGCCGAGCCCGAGGACGAAGCGACCGCCGGAGAGCGCGTCCATCGTCATCGCGGTCATCGCGCAGTTCGCCGGCGAGCGGCCGGGCAGCTGCATGATCGCGGTGCCGAGCTTGATGCGCGTCGTCTGCGCGCCGATCCACGCGAGCGGCGAGACCGCGTCGCCGCCCCACGCCTCGGCGGTCCACACCGAGTCGTAGCCGAGCTCCTCGGCGCTGCGCACGAGCGCCATGTCGATCGCGACCGACGCGCCCTGATACCCGATCATCAGTCCGAGCTTCATCTTCGATCCTTCTTCAGGCCTTCTGCGAAGACACCGACAACGTCTCGCCGGTCATGTACGAGCTGTAGTCGCTCGCGAGGAACACGATCACGTTCGCCACTTCCCACGGCTCGGCGCCGCGCCCGAACGCCTCGCGCGCGGTGAGCGTGTCGAGGACGTCCTGGCTCGTCACCTTGACCAGGTGCTTGTGCATCGCGAGCGACGGCGCGACCGCGTTCACACGCACGCCGGCCGCCGCTGCTTCGACCGCCGCGCAGCGCGTGAGCGCGAGGACGCCCGCCTTCGCCGCCGCGTAGTGCGCTTGCCCCGCTTGCGCGCGCCACGCGAGCACGCTCGCGTTGTTGACGATCGCGCCGCGCCCGCGCGGCGTCATGTGGCGGAGCGCCGCGCGCGTCATGCGGAACGTGCCGGTCAGCGACACGTCGATCACCTTGTGCCATTCGTCGTCGGTCATCTCGACGATCGGCGCGGTGCCGCCGTGGCCCGCGTTGTTGATCAGGACGTCGACGCCGCCGAGCTCCTTCTCGGCGGCGGACCAGAGCCCGTCGACATCCGCCTGCACGGACACGTCACAACGAAAGGCGGCGACGCCGCCGAGCTGCGCCGCCGCGTCGCCCAACCGCCGCTCGTGCAGATCGCTGATCATCACGCGCGCGCCTTCTTCGACGCACTTCTTCGCGACCGCGAAGCCGATGCCGGTGCCGGCCGCGGCGGTGACGAGCACGGTCTTGCCCGCCAACAAGGAATGGCCGGGGACGTAGTCGATCATGCTTCCTCCGCGCGCAGCTCGTCGAGCAGCGCTTGCACCGCGGCGCGCACCGCGCCGTCGACCGCGCGGACGGTCTCGTCGTCGGGCTCCTCGCCCGGCGACAGCGGCGGCGGCAGGATCGGCGCGCCGAAGCGATAGCGCAGCCGCGCCGGGATCGGGAGATGCGGCCACGGCCCGATCGTCAGCCCCCACGGGAAGCTGAACGAGATCGGGAAGACGCTCGCGCGCGTCAGCTGCGGCAGGCGCAGCGCGCGCGCCAGGCC